>JBDUEI010000099.1:0-23381 GCA_040002515.1 Rudaea sp.
ACTTTCTTTGATAAGCAATTTTCGCGATGTCAGAACAGCGGCCTTCCGAAATCGAAATCCGGTTGCGGTTGTGGCCGTGCGAATGCCGGTCCGCATGCGTAGTCGACGCCGAGTCGAAGCAACAGATGGCCGCGCTGCATGGAGTCGACTTCCGGTGCGATCACCGCGGCGCCGGCGGTGTGCGCCTTGCGGATCAGGGCGAGCAGGGTGTCGCTGATCGATTTCGCGCTGCCGAGCTCCGCGACGAGGACGGGCGACAATCGTACGAAGTCGACGAAAAAATTCTTCAGCGCGTGCACGGCTGCCCAGTCGCGTCCGAAATCGACTAGGCAAAATCGGATGCCGTGCTGATGCAACAGCTTCAGTTGTTCCGCGCCGCGCACGCCGGCGTCGATCAGTGATGAGCATGCGAGTTCGAGCGTGAGGCCGGTGCCGGACAGGCGGCGATCTTTGAGTTCGCGTTCGAGCCACCACGCGAATTCGGGTTCCAGTGCGCTGGCGATCGCCTGCGGCACGAACAGGCGCAGTTGACGGCCGCGCTTGAGTTGCTCTTCGCGAACCTCGAGCGCGTGTTGCAACAGCCAGCGGTCGAGCGTGGCCATCTGATTGGTTTCGACGGCGGCCGATGCGAGGTCCGCGTAATTGATCGTCGTGCCCGGATGTTGCGTGCTTTTCACCTTGAAGCCGAGTTCGTATTGACCGGTCAGCTTTCCGGCGAGCGGCACGATTGGCTGGAATTCGAACTTCGTCTGCTCCGGCGACAGCGGGCGGCTCAGTACGGCGCGCACGGCGAGCAACGGATCGACGGGGAGCAGTGCGGCTTCCTTGGTTTCGAACCACAGCACGCGGTTGCCACCGAGATGCGCGGCGGCCAATTGCGCGGCTTGCGCGTTGATGACGATGGAATCGACGCTGCTGTTTTCGCCGCCGAGCAATGCCATGCCGAGGCTCGCGGTAAGCACGTGCGAACGGCCGTTGAAATGCCACGGTTGTTCATTCAGCGCGGCGCGCACGCGTTCGGCGGCGGCGGTCACTTCAGTGCGGCTGCGCCGGTGCACGAGGGCGAAGTAATGGAAATCCTGATACTGGGCGGGCAGATCCATCTCGTCGAACTGGGCGCGCATGATGTTGCCGACGTGGCCGTCGAGTGCAGCCAATCCGGCCAGGCCGATTTGCTCGCGCAACATGGCGTGGTGATCAAGCGCGATATAAACGAGCGCGGCGGATCGATCGCCGAGTGAGGTTTCGAGTTTCTCGACCAGCGTCGTGCGCGAATAAAGTCCGGTGCGCGAATCGCGGCCGCCGGGCGAGCCGATCATTTCGCGCAGCCAGTGCGCGCGTTGCGCGCGCGCATGTACGGCGCTAATCAAGTGTCGCGCCTTGACCGGCTTCAGCAGAAATTCGTCGCCGCCGGCGGCGATCGCATCGAAGCGCTGGCCGAATCCCGAGGCATCGGCGGCCAGGATGATCGGCACGGCGGCGTGTTCTGGTTGCTGACGGATGAGTTGCGTCAGTTCGATGCCGCTGACATCCGGCAGATCGCAATCGATGACGATGACGTCAGGCCGAAATTCGGCGAGCGCGGTCAGCGCGGATTGACCGTTGTTGGCCAGCCGTGCCGTCATGCCGCGCTCGACCAGGCAGCGCGCGGCTTCCGACGCCGTCGATCGACTCTGATCCACGAGCAGCACGCGCCATTCCGGCTGTTCGCCTTGCGCGAGGAGTTCGTCGACTTTGCTGACCACGCGCAACGAATCGACCGGCGCGCCGAACAGCGCGCTGGCTCCGGCGCGCATCGCCAGCAGACGATGACCGAGATCGCCGTCGGGAGAAATCGCGATCAGCGCCGGCATTCTTTCGTCGGCAAAATTTTTCGCGGTGTACATGACGGCGATGCGCGACATCACGCGCAGCTTGCGCGCGTCGACGAGCAACGCACCGGGCACGGCGTTGCCGAGGAATCCGAGCAAGGTTTCCTGTTCGGTGAATTCGCGAACGTCGTAGCCGCGTTCGATGAGGCTGGCGCGAAGTCCGGGCACGGCATTGACGCCGAGTCCGAGCACGCACACCGCGCGTGGCAGTCGGGTCGGCCGCGCATTTTCGATCGGCGCAGGAGGCGGCAACGGTTCGACGAAAATCGCCGGCGTTTGATCCGCCGTGTGCAGTGTCGCCGTCGACAGTTCGATGGCTTCGAATTCGTCTGCGGGTTGCACGTCCAGCGGCGGAGATTCTATCGGCGGTTCGGCATGGTGCACGGGCATCGCTTGCGGATGCGAACGCCCAATCGGTAGCGAATGCACGGCGGCCGTCGCGGTTTCGGACAGATCGGTCAACACCGCGCCGAGGCGATTGACCATATTGGCGAGTTTGTCGAGATCGCGCTCGTTCGGCTGCAGACGGTCATCGACGAACGAACACAGATACGCCGCCAATTCCAGTGCGGAGAGATTGACGTCATCGAGATTGAGACGTTCGCTGGTTTCCGCGATCTGCTCGACTTCCTCGCCGAGCTTGCGCGCCGACGAATGATCCCATCCGTTCTGGGCCAACGGTTGCCAGCGCCGCACGAGCGCCAGGCAGCGTTCGCGCAGTTCCTCGCGCGACTGATGCTGCGCGCCGTCGAGCGTTGTACTGTCCTGTCCGCTCATGTCATCTAAATGCCGCCGCCGCTGGGCGCAGTCTACTGCCGATATCGCGCAGATTGCATGAAATGCCGGGCTCAGGACGTGGCAACGTTCACACTATCGACGCTGCGCGGACATAAAAGGCGATTTGGGCGCGACGGGCGGTTGGGTTAGCATCGGCGCGTCGTTGGCGGAGAATTCGATGCGTAAATATATGCACTGGTGGATCACGCTGCTTTTTCTTCTCGCGCTGGCGTACGACGTGGTGGTGTGGGGAGCCGCTGCGGGTTTGCCGGAAATCGGCGACAAGCTGCAAAAAACCGCACATCGCGAAGCGCTGCTCGCAAACGTTTACATGAGTATCGGCATGCCGCTCGTCGCGGCCGTTCCGTTTCTCGACACATGGGGCGAAAACTACGTGCGAACGGCGATTTCTGAGGGTTTTCCCCGTATCGAGGAGGACCCCGCCGTCGCATTCGATCTGATTTTTACGCAGAGCTGGAACGCGACGCATCGCACGCTGAAGACGATGTACTGGATTCCGCCGCTGCTTGCAGTCTCGGCGATTTTTTTCTGGGCGCGCCGCCCAAAAAAAATCAGGCTGATGGGCCGACGCTAATTTGTGTACTAAGATAAAACGCCGTTAAGTATACTTTGCGTGTGGACCACGACGAAATTTTTCGTCGTATTTTCCTAGACCGAGCAATAATTGCCGCAAAGCTAGGCCCCGTGCGGCATCCATGACTTTTGGCAGGGTCACGCCGCCGGTTTCGCCGTTTTTACATCTATCCGTCTGGACGTCCAATTGCCTTTGCAATGACCGGTCAATTTGTCCGGACAACTATGCTGCAAGGCAATACATTATTATTAAAATCATGGACTTACGTCACAGAATAGCTTGACGTCACTTTCTGGAGGCTGTTACGGTTCGGCGCGCTTCGGGGTTGGACACAGCCCAAAAAGCGCGGCCCGAACCGTTTCAAGGCTTCGTCCATGGACAAGCCGGGGCTTCCGCACCGGGCGACTCGCACGCCCGGTTTTTAATGGATTTCGGCGGGATCCGGGATGGCGGCAGGGTCGAGGGATCGAAACGAACCGCATCGCGCCTCCAGGAAAATAAAGGGCCGATGGCGGGACCTAGTCACTCACTACAACAAAAGGTAGGGGTTTCACTTCATGATGGAAAAATATCAAGCTCGTCTCCGCCGCACCTCGCTCGTGCTGGCCACCTTGCTGGCTTTGGGAAGCAGTTGCGCGGCCAGCGCGCTCGGCTCCGAATTCTCCGGACACGCGAGAATCGGCTCGGCCGCCAATATTCATCCGGACGACCTCATCGTCGGTTCCGTTCCGGCCAATCAGTCGATGCACATCGAGGTCGCGCTCAAACTGCGCAATCCCGCACAGCTCGAAAATTTCGTCGCGGCAATGCATGCCCAACCGGGCAAGCTCGCGCCGATGGAACAGGATCGTTTCCTGGCCGAACATGCACCGAGCACGGAACGCGCGCAGGCCGTGGCCAATTTCCTGAGCGACGCCGGTTTCCATAACGTCGTGATCGCACCGAACCGTTTGCTGGTGTCGGCCGATGGCAACGCGAAGATCGCCGCATCGGCGTTCAATACGTCGTTCGCGTCTGTGCAGAACAAACGTGGAGAAGTCGGCTTCGCCAACAACAGCGATGTGCATATTCCTGCGTCGCTGCAAAACGACATCCTCTCCGTCGTCGGTCTGCAGAACGTGCACAGCGCGCATACGCTGTTGCGTCATGCCGATCCGCACTCGGTCCATCCGCTGGCCGTCACCGGTCACAATCCGGTCGAGTTTTCGTCGATCTACGGCGGCAATGGCGTGACCACCGGCGCCGGCGTCACGGTCGGTATCGTCACGCAGGGCAAGATCACGCAGACGATCACCGATCTCAACAAGTTCACATCGAACAACGGTCTGGCGACCGTCACCACGCAAACCGTCAACACCAACGGCACGAGCACGGATGCCAGCGGCGTCGACGAATGGAACCTGGACAGCCAGGACATCGTCGGCATGGCCGGCGGACAAATCGGCAAGATCATCTTCTACAACATTCCGACCTTGTCCAACGCCAATTTGACGGCGGACTTCAACACCGTCATTTCGGCGAACGCGACGAAGGTGCTCAACGTTTCGCTCGGCGAATGCGAAACCGACGCACGCAGTGACGGCTCGGCGGCATCGCAGGATCAGATCTTCCAGACCGCTGTCGCGCAGGGTCAGACGATCTCCGTGTCGACGGGCGATTCCGGCGCCGACGAATGCGGCACCGGCGGTACCACGCCGAGTTGGCCGGCCGCGTCGCAATACGTCATCGCGGTGGCGGGAACGACGTTGAATGCCTCGACCACGACGTGGTCCAGCGAAACCGTGTGGAGCGGTTCCGGCGGCAGCCAGAGTACGTTCGAGCCGAAGCCGAGCTGGCAGACGTTGTGGACCGGCGCACGCCGCGGCGTCGCGGACGTCGCGTTCGATGGCGATCCGAACAGCGGTGCGAAGATCATCGTGAACGGTTCGTCGACGCAAGTCGGCGGAACCAGCCTTTCGTCGCCGCTGTTTGTCGGCACGTGGGCGCGCATGATCGCGATCAAAGGCACCGGCATCGGTTTCGCCGGTCCGCAGGTCTATCAGCTGCCCGCCGCCGATTTCCACGACATCACATCCGGCAACAACGCCGGTTCCACGGCGGCGGTCGGCTACGACTTAGCCTCCGGTCGCGGCAGCATGATCATCAGCAAAGTCGCAACCGATCTTGGCGGCGGCGGTGGTACCAATCAGCCACCGGTCGCGAACTTCAGTGTCGTCACCAGTGGTTTGACGGCCAACTTCACCGATAGCTCAAGCGATAGCGACGGAACGATTTCCTCGCGCGCATGGACCTTCGGCGACGGCGGCACGTCGACGGCGACCAGTCCGAGCCACACCTATGCGGCGGCCGGCACGTACACCGTGTCGTTGAAAGTCACCGATAACGGCGGCGCGACCAACACCAAGACCGCCTCGGTCACGGTGACGTCCGGCGGCGGTGGCGGTTCGACGCAGTTGTTTGCCAACACCGGCTTCGAAACGACGGGTTCGTGGACGACCAGTTCCGGCGTGATCTGCGCGACCGGCTGCTCCGGCGAAAGCGCGCACGCAGGCGCGGGCTTCGCGTGGATGGACGGCTACGGCTCCAGCCATACCGACACCGTGTCGCAATCGGTCACCATTCCGAGCGGCAAGACGTCGGCGACACTGCAGTACTACCTGCATGTCGATACAGCCGAAACGACCACGAGCACGAAGTACGACACGCTCAACGTGCAAGTCCTCAACAGCTCCGGCACGGTGCTCGCGACGCTGGCGACGTATTCGAATCTGAATGCGGCGAGCGGATATGCGGTGCACACGAACAGTCTCGCCGCGTTTATCGGCCAGACCGTCACGATCAAGTTCACCGGCAAGGAAGACACCTCGCTGCAGACTTCGTTCGTGCTCGACGACGTGACGCTGACAGTGCAATAAGGACGACGGGACACGGATCGCACGGACGCGATCCACACGTCGAAAAGGCCGCCTCGCGCGGCCTTTTCTTTCCGATCTATTTGCTTAGGATCAGGCCGCTTCGAATCGATTCGCGTCGCGGTTCTTGCGCACGCGATGCGGATCCCAGACGCGTCCGTTCATCGCAATGTAAACGCCATTCGGCAACACCTGGATCGCGCCGACCGCGCAACCGATATTGAACACCGCATCGGAACCCTGGAATCGCGCGGGATTCAGCGCGCCGGTAAGGACGATCACCTTGTCCTGCAAATCGGCGAGCACGTTCGCGGTCTCGACCATCGTGTCCGTGCCGTGCGTGACCAGAACGTGCCGGTGCGGCTGGGCCTGGATGGTGCGGCGAATCAACTCGCGATCGTCGTCACCGATGTGCAGGCTGTCCTTGCGCATCAGCGCGATCACGTCGAACGTGAACGCGACGCCGAGCTTGTCGAGGATTTCGCCGATCTGCGGCGAGCCGATCTGAAATGTGGATTTATCGTCAAAGTATACTTTGTCGATGGTGCCGCCGGTCGCGATGATGGCGAGATGTTGAATCATGATTTGAAGTCCGCAGTATGCGCGGCGGAGTTTACGCGATCTCGTTGGCGCTGGCCGTGGCTTACACGTGCCGCGATCCAAAAAACGGTTTATTTCTTGCGCCGGTAGTGACGCGCATCCCAACCCGATGCGCCGATGATGAGGAGCGACAGCGCGATTTCGATCAGCGCCAGAAGGCGTGTCGAGGGTTCGCTCCACGCCGAGGTAACGCCGTGCGAGAAGTAGATCAGGCAAAGCATCCCGCCGATGAGCACGCCGCGACGGCGATTGCTAATCGAAATCCACACGCTCAACACCAGCGGAACCGTCGTCATCGCCAGCGTCGACAGAAGATTGGCCGAGGGTGGAAATAGCCAGGCGTGCCAGATCAGTTGCAACGCGAGCATCGCAACAACGGCCAGGACACCGATTCGCAACGCCGTCGGCGAATCGCTCATGAGCCGAGTTTCGCGGCAATCGTTGCGACACGCCGCCCGAGCACGCGCGCCAGATCGCGTTCGTGTTCCGAAATCGTGCGATCGCCGTCGACGCCGGCCACGTGACTGGCGCCATACGGCGTGCCGCCGCCCAGTGTCGCGTTGAGTGCCGGTTCGGTGTACGGGATGCCGACGATCAGCGCGCCGTGATGCAGCAGCGGCAACATCATCGAGACCAGCGTCGTTTCTTGTCCGCCGTGCATCGTCGCCGTCGAGGTGAAAAACGCGGCGGGTTTTCCGACCAGCGATCCGGACGCCCATTCTGCGACGGTCGAATCGAGAAAATGTTTGAGCGGTGCTGCCATGTTGCCGAAACGGGTCGGACTACCGAGGATGATGCCAGCGCATTCGCGCAGATCGTCGAGCGTCGCGTACGGCGCGCCTTCGTCGGGCACCGGCGGTTGCGCGGTTTGCGTGACCGCTGCGACGGGCGGCACGCTGCGAACGCGCGCCTGCATGCCCGGCATTTCTTCGATGCCGCGCGCAACCTGCCGCGCGAGCGCCGCCACGCTGCCGTTGCGGCTGTAATAAACGACAAGAATTTCCGCCATCTCGATTCCCGTTCAGTGCCGTCACCGCTGGCATGCGATGATCGTGCGATCCCAAGTATTATCTTCGCATGCGCAAAGTCGATCGCCATCGCGCCATCGCGTTCCTTCGCTTCACGGCGCGACGGTTCATCGATGATCGCTGCCAACAAAGCGCCGGTGCGCTGGCGTGTACGACATTGTTCGCCATGGTACCGCTTACCGCTGCGCTGATTGGCATTCTGAGCGGATTTCCCGCGTTCGCCGAATGGCAGGAACGCATTACGTTTTTCATCTTCGAGAATTTCGTACCGGCCACGGGCGAAGCGGTGCGCGGCTATCTCACGCAATTCGCCGACAATGCGAACAAGGCCACCGCGCTGGGCATCATCGTACTCATCGTCAGCACGCTGATGCTGATGTTGAGTATCGAAGATGCGTTCAACCGGATCTGGCGCGTGCCGAAAAACCGGCCGGTGGGCATTCGCATCGTCATGTACTGGACGGTGTTGAGTCTCGGTCCCGCGTTCCTCATCGTCGCGCTTGCATTGAGCACTTATCTGCTCGCGTTGCCCCTGTTCGGCGACGAGCAGGCGCTGGTGCCGGTGCGTTCGGGTTTGCTCAACAGCCTGCCATTTCTGATCGAGTGGGCCGCACTGACGGCCGCCTATCGATTGATTCCGAACCGCAGCGTGCATCTGCGCAACGCGGCTGTCGGCGCGCTCATCGGCGCGCTGCTGTTCGAGGCGGCCAAACGCGCGTTTTCCTGGTACGTGGTCAGCGGCGCGAATTATCAGCAGGTGTACGGCGCCCTCGCGGTGGTTCCGATTTTCATCCTGTGGATTTATTTTTCGTGGGTGATCGTGCTGCTCGGCGCGTCGTTCACCGCATCGCTCACATCGTTCGATTACCGTCCGCGTTCGCGGCGTTTGCCGATCGGCGAAGAATTCCGCGGTCTGGTTCGTGTGCTGGCTCATTTCGCCGCCGCACAACGCGATGGGATCGGTCTGCACAGCGAGGCGTTGCGCGATCGCGAACCGTTCTTGAGCGACGATCTGGTCCAGCGATATCTTTCCGACCTGAATCGCGCCGGCATGATCCAGCGCAACGACGCCGGCGAATGGATGCTCACGCGCGACCTGGCGTCGGTCAGCCTGTACGACATCTACGCCGCTTGCGATTATCGGCTGCCGCTGGGCAATCCGCTGCCCGTCACGGCCGATTCACCTTCCGATGCCGAAGCTACCGCCCTGCTCGGAAAAGCGGCATTCGACGCACGAATGGCCCTGGCGGTTCCGCTCGCGGAAATCTTTTCGCCTCACGCGCGGTCTATAGGTACTTCAGCCACCAAGGAATTATCGCAATGATGTTCAAAGCTTTCATCCTGCTCGCCGCGCTCGGCGCCGTGTCGGCACATGCGGCGACCGCGCAGAAACCGACACTCGTCGTCAAAACCATCGACGACAAGACGTTCGATCTTTCCGCACAAAGTGGAAAATGGGTCATTGTGAATTATTGGGCGACGTGGTGTTCGCCTTGCCTCAAGGAATTGCCGGACATCTCCGCGTTCGTCACGGCGCACAAAGATGAGGTCGTGGCGATCGGCCTCGATTTCGAAGATACCGATAAGGCTGACGTCGTGAAATTTTTGCAAACGCATGTACTCAGCTATCCGGTCGCGCAGGTCGATCCGGACAACGCGCCGAAGGATTTCGATACGCCGAAAGGATTGCCGAACACCTACGTGATCGCGCCGGATGGTCATGTTGCCAAGGCGTTTCTCGGTCCCATCACGAGCAAGGATCTCGAAAGCGTGATCGTCGGAGGCTGATCGCATGGATTGCGCGCGCTTCATCGTTAGCGGAAAAGTGCAGGGCGTTTTTTTCCGCGCCTCCGCGCGCGATCAGGCGCAACGCCTGGACCTGACCGGGCATGCGCGCAACCTCGAAGACGGCAGTGTCGAAGTCGTCGCCTGCGGCGACGCGGCCAACATCCAGGCGCTCGAGCGGTGGCTGCAAACCGGCCCCGCCGCGGCGCGTGTCGATCGGGTTTCGCGTTATGAGAAGATCGAAAAACCGCCGCACGGATTCCACACGCTGTAAACGTTAGCCTTCGTCGGCGCGATTCTGCTAGCCTCGCAAAAACGGAGGCGTGCATGCTGGAATATCTCTCGACGTTGCCGAATTTCCTGGTTTATCTCGGCACCGGGATTCTGCTCCTGATCGCGTTCATGGCGGCTTACGTTCTCGTCACCCCGCAGCATGAAATCGGTCTGATCCGTCACGGCAATGCGAGCGCGGGCATCGTATTCAGCGGAACGCTATTCGGTTTCGCGTTGCCGTTGGCGAGCGCGATGGCGCACAGCGTCAATCTGGTCGATCTGTTGACATGGAGTGTGGTCGCCGGTGTCGTGCAATGCATCGCCTCGTTGATTTTGCGCCTCGTCATTCGCGACCTGCGCGCGCACATCGAGGCCGATCGGATGTCCGTGGCGATCACCATGGCGAGCCTGAAAATCGCGATGGGTCTGCTCAATGCGGCGGCGATGGTGTACTGATCCGACATGGAACCCGGCTCGAAAAAATCGCTCGCGGTGCCGCTGGTTCTGATGGGCGCCGTCGCCGGTTCGTACGCGTTGCCGGCGTTGTTCGGCGGCACCGACGTACAGCGCAACAAGTACCCATCGAAACAGGCCTGCGTCGAAGATTATTCGGAAGACAAATGTAAACAGGATGTGCCGGTCAACGGCTCACCGGGTGCATTTCTTTTTTACGGCCCGTGGTACCGCAGCGATTATCGATCGCGCGTGAACGATCCGAACGATCCGGGTCCGGGCAAATTCTATCGTAGCGGTGCGAGCGGATTTTCCGCCGGCGGCTCCGCGACGGCCGCGCCATCAGGCGTCGAATCCGGCTCGCGCGGCGGCTTCGGCAGCAGCGGTCGCGTCAGCGCGCGCGGCAGTTGATGCAACGCGAATCGCGCGCGCCGCGCACGGACTGGCAGCAGCGCGTCGAATCGCTCGGTTTCGATTTCCATACGATCGACGGCGAACCGTATTGGCGCGAAGACGTCTGTTATCGATTCAGCGCCGACGAAACCGATCTGATCGAAGACGCGACATCCGAATTGCATTCGATGTGTCTCGAAGCTGTAGATCGCGTCGTGCGCGACAAACGCTACGCCGATCTGGGACTGGACGACACGGCAGCGCGGCTGGTCGAGGAAAGCTGGAAATCCGGCGAACCCGCGTTGTACGGACGCATGGATCTGAGCTGGAACGGATCGGGTCCGCCGAAGCTTCTCGAATACAACGCCGATACGCCGACGGCGCTGTTCGAGGCTTCGGTCGTGCAATGGTATTGGCTGCAAGACGTGATGCCGCAAGCCGATCAGTTCAATTCGATCCATGAAAAACTGATCGAACGCTGGAAGCAGATGCCCACAAGTGGAAAAATCCACTTTGCCGCATCCTACGAACAGCCGGAAGATCGCGGCACCTGCGAATACCTGCGCGACACCGCGACGCAGGCCGGTTTCGAAACCAGCGCGCTGGACATCGAGGAAATCGGATGGTCCGGAAAATACTTCATCGACATGGACGATGTGCCGATCGCGACACTGTTCAAGCTGTATCCGTGGGAATGGCTATTGGCCGAAGAATTCGGCGCCAACATTCCGAAAGTCGCGATGCGCTGGATCGAGCCGGCGTGGAAGATGGTGTTGTCCAACAAATCGATCTTGCCGCTGCTGTGGGAATTCTTTCCCGATCATCCGAATCTGTTGCGCGCATCGCATCGGCGCGGCGATGTGTCCGGCGCCGTCGTACGCAAACCGCGCTACGGCCGGGAAGGTGAAGGTGTCATCGTGCTGGCCGCCGGTATCGACGAGCCGCCCGCCGACGGACCGGTCGTCTATCAGCAGTTCCACGAGTTACCGAAATTCGCGGATCGTTTCGCGCTGATCGGATCGTGGGTGATCGGTCACGAGCCGGCCGGCATCGGCATTCGCGAAGACAGCGATCGCATCACGCGCAACACGAGTTGTTTCGTTCCGCACTATTTTACATAGTGGATTAGTATACTTTCTGCATCCATAGCGATTTGTCGGCCAGTTTTTCGACGCAGGATTTACCTTTCAGTTTCTGCAGCTTGAGCGGTTTGACCGGCAATTTGCGGTCCGGCAGATGATCGAGCAGATGCCGCATCAGATTGAGCCGGCCGGCTTTCTGGTCGTTGAAGTCCACCACATGCCACGGCGCGTAGCTCGTGTTGGTTTGTTCGAACATCATGTCGCGCGCATCGCCGTATGCCTTGTACTTGGTGCGCGCGGCGATGTCGATCGGTGAAATCTTCCAGCGTTTCAGCGGATCTTTCGCGCGATCCTCGAAACGTTTTTCCTGCACGTCCTGATCGACGGCCAGCCAGTATTTGAACAAAAGAATGCCGTCGTCGACGAGTCCGCGCTCGAGGATTGGGCATTCGACGAGAAAACGCTCGTACTCGGCGTCGGTGCAAAAACCCATCACATGCTCGACACCGGCGCGGTTGTACCAGCTGCGATCGAACAGCACGATTTCGCCGGCCGAGGGTAAATGCTCGATGTAGCGCTGATAATACCACTGCGTGCTCTCGCGCGAGTCCGGCTTGCTCAACGCGACGATGCGGTAATGCCGCGTATCCAGGTATTCGGTGATGGCTTTGATCGTCCCGCCTTTACCGGCCGCGTCGCGACCTTCGAACACGACGACGACGCGTTGACCGGTGTGGATCAGCCAGCGCTGGAACTCGACGAGTTCGACGGCGAGTTTTTTCAGATGCTCGTGATAAGTGTGCGTTTTCATCGCGTCATTTCTCCAGCAAACGTGGCATCAAGCCGGCGAGATTGCACGGCCGCGTGCGCGAATCGAGCTGATCGTGCAATAACTTTTCCCACGCCGTCTTGCACGCTGATGTCGAGCCGGGCAGGCAGAAAATGAATTTGTCGTTGGCGAGGCCTGCGAACGCGCGCGATTGCAATGTCGACGTTCCGATTTCGTCGAAGGACAACACGCGGAACATTTCGCCGAAGCCCGGCATTTCCTTGTCGAGCAGCGGCTTGATGGCTTCGGGCGTCGAATCCCGACCGGTGAATCCGGTGCCGCCGGTGACGATGATGCCGTGGACGTGCGGGACGATAATCCAGTTCGAAACGATCGAGCGCATGTTGTATTTGTCGTCTTTGCTGATGGTGCGATCGTGCAGTCGATGTCCCGCCTCCTGCAGCGCGGCGCAAAGATAATCGCCGGACGTGTCGTTCTGCGCCGTGCGCGAATCGGACACGGTGAGTACACAAAGCGATAAAGGTACAAATTCACTTTTTGCAGTCATGCCTGAACCTCGAAATCTTCGGGCGCTTCGCCGCGTTCGAAGCGCTGATGCATCGTTGTCAGCAACGCCTCGAAGTCGCGTGCGTAGCCAGCTGTGTCGAACAGATTCCGATCGCGGCGCGCGAGGTCGACGCGTTTGCGCAAATCCTGCAGCGCAGTGGGGTCTTGCGCCAGCTGTTTGGCCAAATCCACGTAAGCCTGATCGGACGCGGCGTTCAGCCAATCCAGGCCGAGCGCGTTGTTGAGACTTCCGGCGACGCGTGAAGCGAACGTCGCGCCGGGCTGGGTCAGCACCGGACAGCCGGCCCACAACGCATCGCTGGCTGTTGTGTGCGCGTTGTACGGACTGGTGTCGAGGAACAGATCGACGTGCCGATAGCGCGCCAGATGTTCGGCATGCGGCACGCGCAGCGCGAACACGATACGGCGCGGATCGATGCCCGCGGCTTTGGCCGCGCCGCGCAGATGTTCGTCGGCGCCGCTGCTCGGCGGTCCGGCGAGCAACCACAGGATACTGTCCGGTACGGCTTTGAGGATTTTGCTCCAGCGCGCAAAACTGCGCAAAGTATACTTCCACGAATGGTTGAAGCAGGCGAACACCGTATCGCTCGGCGGCAGGCCGAAGCTCGAACGCAGGGGCGAAGCGTCGATGGTGCGGCTGGTATCGCTGGGTTGATAGCAGCGCGGCAGGTACGCGATTTTTTCGCTGTAATGTTCGCGCTGCTCGTCGGGAATGACGAAACGATCCGCGATGAGATAGTCGTACCACTGCGCGCCGAGCGTGCCGGGGTAGGCTAGCCAGTTGACTTGAATCGGTGCGGGGCGGAGCGCGAAAAGTTCAGCGCGCGCGCCGTCGCAATAACCGTCGATATCGATGAGGATGTCGGGCTGATCGTCGCGCAATCGGCGCAGTGTGGATTCGATCGAAAGAGCAGACACGTCGCGGAATTCCTTGAAACCTGCGACCAGACGCTGGCGCAAGGGTCCGCCGTCGTCCGGCGTGGACGCATAACCGATCGTGGCGAGATTCGACGCGCGCAGCGCTTCGATCAGTTCGACGATGAGCAACGACGTCGGATGTTCGCCGAAACCCGAGGAGAAAAAACCGACGCGCAGCGGCCCGGTTTTGCGTTCGCGCGACGGCGGCGCGAGACGTGCCCGAATCGGTTCGATGAGCGACTGGCGCGACGCGGCGAATTGCCGCGCGCATCGCAACTGCTGCGCGGGCGTCGAGTCTTCGACGAGCAGCGAAAACGGGGTGATACCGGTTGCGTCGCGTTCCACGCCGTCGAGCAGACGTTTGCTCAGCGCGGGCAGGACAACCCAGTCGCACAGGCGTCGATGCATGAAAATCAGCTGCGACAGCGCCGGCATATAATGCGGCGCGTTTTTCAGACAGGTCTGATAAGCGCGGATCGATCCGGCGAAATCGCCCTGGCCATCGAGCGCGATGCCGAGTTGATACTGAAACTGCAGGTTGCCCGGCGCCAGGCGCGCGGCCTCCTGATATTCCTTGAGCGCCGCCGGTTTGCGGTTGGACTCGAAAAGAATGTTGCCAAGCACGAGATGGGCGTCGGGCCACGTCGGCGCCAATTGCGCCGCGCGCCGCGCGCTGGATTCCGCGCGTTCGATGTGTCGCACGGCGAACAGCGCGGCGGCCTGATTCAGCCACGCTCGGGCGTAGTCGGGTTTTTGTACGATGGCCTTGGCGAAGCAATCGGCGGCGCCATGATAATCGCCGCGCGCATCGAGAAGACTGCCCAAATTGTTCAGCGCGGCGGCGTTCTGCGGAGAAATCGCCAGCGCGCGACGCAATGCGATCTCCGCGTCGTCGAGCCGTCCACCGGCGGTGTGGACGCTGGCGACGTTGCACAGTGCTTCAACAGAATTCGGCGCGAGTTCCAGCGCTTTGTCCAAATCCTTCTGTGCCGCTTCGAGATCGCCGCTTTGCAGTGCGCAGATCGCCGATAGGCGCCACACTTCGGTCTGGTCCGGATAGCGTTCGAGCAGATAGGCGGCTCGCTTGCGCGCCGCGTCCAGATGGCCGTTGGAGATCAGCTCGATCAGTTCCGACAAAGACGTGCCGAGGATGGGATCGAAATTCACGCGCCGCTCGTTCGCGAAGGATTCGGCATGCTGCCATATCGGAGCGGCGAAAACCTAGGGCCTTAGGCGTCGGCGCCGGCAAACGCCTTCATTTGATCGGCCTGGAATTCCTGAGTTAGCGGATCGACCAGCGCATCGATGTTGCCGTCCAGTATTTCCGGCAGGCGGTACAGCGTCAGATTGATGCGGTGATCGGTGATGCGGCCTTGTGGAAAATTATACGTGCGGATGCGCTGGCTGCGATCGCCGGAGCCGACTTGCAGACGCCGGCTCTCGGCCTGTTCGGCATTCTGTTTGGAACGTTGTTCGTCGAGCAGACGCGCTTTCAACAGCGACATCGCGCGCGCGCGATTTTTGTGCTGGCTGCGCTCGTCCTGGCATTCGACGACCAGGCCGCTCGGCAGATGCGTGATGCGGATCGCCGAGTCGGTCTTGTTGACGTGCTGGCCGCCGGCGCCGGAAGCGCGGAACGTATCGATTTTCAGGTCGGCGTCTTTTAGTTCGACGTCTTCGATTTCGCCGACATCGGGAAGTATCGCCACGGTCGCCGCCGACGTATGGATGCGGCCCTGCGATTCGGTATCCGGAACGCGCTGCACACGGTGCGTGCCCGACTCGAACTTCAGTTTCGAAAACGCACCTTTGCCCTCGACGCGCGCGACGATTTCCTTGTAGCCGCCGTGTTCGCCGAGGCTCGAGGAAAGAATCTCGAGCTGCCAGCCGCGCCGTTCCGCGTAACGCGCGTACATGCGGAACAGATCGCCGGCGAAGATCGCCGCTTCGTCGCCGCCGGTGCCGGCGCGCACTTCGAGAAACAGATTCGCCTCGTCGCGCGGATCCTTCGGCAGCAGCAGAAGGTGCAGATGTTGTTCGAGCGTTTCGCGGTCGTGCTGCAGCGAGGCGATTTCGCTTTCGGCCAGCTCGCGCATTTCCGGATCGCGCAACATCGCCTCGGCCGAGGCGAGTGCTTTATCGGTATGTTCGTAATTCTTCAGCGACGAAACCAGAGGTTCGAGTTGCGCGTATTCGCGGCTCAGATCACGAAAACGCGACGCATCGGCCAGCGCATCGGGTTGAGCCATCAACAACGCGACTTCCTGATGCCGCTCGGCGAGTTCGTCGAGCTTCCTGCGGATGGAAGGGGTCATGCATCCCGGCCTGGATCGGCATCGGTTTTGGTGTCTGGCGCGTCGTCGATTCGCGCTTCGCCCTGGACTTCGTAGAGCCGGGCCGCGGCGCGCAACAGTTCCGAATCGCCGCGCAGCGCCGCGTTGCGCAGATTCGCACTCGGCGCATGCAGGAGTTTGTTGGTCAGCGTGTGCGCGAGAAAATCCAGCGCCTGTTGCGGATCGCGACCGTTGCCGAGCAGTTGCTGCGCGCGGGCCAGCACGGCGTCGCGTTGCGCTTCGGCGTCGCGGCGCATGTGCATCAGCGGATTTTGTGCGTGCAACGCATGCCGCCACGCCAGATAGTGTTCGACTTGCAGATCGATCAGCGTTTCGGCTTCGCGCGCGGCGGCCTGGCGCGAGCGCAGGTTGTCGTCGATGACGCGGCGCAAGTCGTCGATCGTATAAAGGTATACATCGTCCAGATCGGAAACGCTGGCCTCGATATCGCGTGGCACGGCGATGTCGACCAGAAACATCGGACGGCGCCGACGCGCGACGATCGCATTCTCGACCATCGCGCGGCTCAAGATCGGATCGCGGCTGGCCGTCGAGCTGATCACGATGTCGGCTTCGGCCAGATGTTGCGGCAGATCGTTGAGCGAAATCGCATAGGCGGAAAAATTCGCCGCGAGCGTTTGCGCGTTTTCGAGGCTGCGGTTGGCGATGATCAGCCGACGCACTTTCGAATCGGCCAGATGCCGCGCGGCCAGTTCGATGGTTTCGCCGGCGCCGATCAGAAGCACGCAGGCATCGCTCAAGTCGGCGAACAGCTTTTCGGCCAATCGCACGGCGGTATAGGCGACCGAAACCGGATTGGCGCCGATGCGCGTGTCGGTGCGCACGCGCTTGGCGACGGCGAACGTCTGCTGCATCAGGCGCTCCATCGAACTGCGCAGCGTGCCGGCCGATCGCGCAGCCTGGTACGCGTCTTTTACCTGACCCAGAATCTGCGGTTCGCCGAGCACCATCGAATCCAGACCGGTCGCGACGCGGAACAAATGCCGGACCGCGGCGGTCTCGGAATGCGTGTACAAAAATTCATCCAGACGACGCTCGTTCAAGCGATGATGTTCGAACAGCCAGCGCTGCGCCACGCCTTCGGCGCCGGACTCGATTTCGACGTAGAGTTCGGTGCGGTTGCAGGTCGAAATGATCAGGGCTTCGTTCACACCGGGTTGCCGCGCCAGATCGGACAATGCGGTCGGCATCGCTTCCGGGGCGAACGCCATCTTTTCGCGCAGGTCCAGCGGCGCGGTCTGATGGTTGAGTCCGAGTGCGAGAAGCGTCATATAGCGAAGAGCGGCGTGCGCGAATGGGCTAAGCTTGAGAATGGCCAGTGCAACGCAGAAATTGTGGGGCGCGCGTGGCTCGATAGCAAGTTTTGGAGTGCTGGATTGCGGATATCAGTCATGAGCAGGTTGTTGGATAAGCGCACTTTTTATCGCATCGGCGCGGTTATCGCGGTGACGATGCTCGCCGGCTGTGCGACGGCGCCGTCGGCGCGGCGCGCCACGACATCACGCGAGCCGCTGCAGCGCATCGATCTGCCGCAGCCGGCGACGGATCAGGATCCGCTCACGCTGACGCTCGCCGGCGAGTTCGCGTTGGCCGATGCCGATCTGGCGTCGGCAGCGCGCAATTACGTCAAGGCGGCCGAGGCGAGCGCCGATCCGGCCGTCGCCTCGCAAGCCACGCGCATTGCGATCGCCGCGCGGCAGTGGGACGCGGCCGATTCGGCATTTCGGCGTTGGCAGGCGATGCAGCCCAACGATCCGGGCGTCTGGCAGGCGCATGCGATGCTGTCTCTGCATGCGGCGAACGCGCAGGTGGCGTTCGATGATTTGCAGAAACTCGCGCAACAGCCGGATGGAAAAGGATGGCGGTCGATCGCGCAGGCGCTGATCGATAGCGAGACCAAGAAGCAGGCAACCGACGTGCTGCAGCGATTGGCCACGCCGCCATTGCTGGGGTCGAATGCGGAGACGTGGATCGCGGTCAGTCAGCTCGCAGCGCGGCTGGGTGACAAAGCGCTGGCGGAAACGCTCGCGCAGGGCGCGGTCAAAAAATTTGCGTCGGCCGAAACGTACGCGTGGGCTGCGCAGTTGAAAGTGCAGTCGGGCGACAAAGACGGTGCGCGCGCGCTGTTCGGCGAAGCGCTGAAACGCGATGCGAAGAATTCACATCTGCGTATCGCGTATGCCGCTTTGCTCGGGCAGCTCGGCGACAACAGTGCGGCCGCCAAACTTCTGGCGCAGGGTCCGCAGGACGATTACACGTACACCGCCCGCGCAGCGTACGCGGCTCGCGCCGACGACAAGACCTTGATCGAGCCGTTGTATCGCGAACTGAAAGCGTTGCCGCCCCCGCATCCGGGCATGGTGCTGAATCTGCTCGGCGAATTGGCTGAATTGCTGGAACGAAAACCCGAAGCGCTCGACTGGTACAAACAGGTGTCGGAATCCGACGAGCACTGGTTCGAGGCGCAAGTGCGCAGCGTTTTGCTGCTCGACGGCGAAGGCAAGACCGCTGACGCGCTGACCAGAATCCATCAATTGCAGGCGCGCGCGGGCGACGATGCGAAAGAGCTCGGCGATGTGTATCTGCTCGAAGCCGACATCCTGCACAAGCGCGGGCGCGGCGAAGAAGCCGTCGCGGTTTACGCGCGCGGTTTGCAGACGTTGCCGGACGATTCGCGACTGCTGTATGCACGGGCTCTGCTCAACGGCGATTTGAATCACATCGACGCATCGGTAAAAGATCTGCGTCGATTGCTCGAACTGAAACCGAACGACGCCGATGCGATGAATGCGCTCGGCTACACGTTGGCCGATCGAACCGCCGACCAGACCGAAGCGCTGGGTCTGATCGAAAAAGCACTGGTGCTCAAGCCCGGCGAGCCGGCGATCATGGATAGCCTGGGCTGGGTTCAATATCGCTTGGGCCGCATCGATGAAGCGGTGAACCATCTGCGCACCGCGTTTGCCAAACAGCCCGACCCGGAAATCGCCGCGCATCTCGGCGAAGTGTTGTGGGTATCCGGTCAAAAAGACGAAGCGAAAAAAGTGTGGGAGCAGGGCCGCAAAAAAGACGCGCAGAATAAAGTGCTGCTCGAAACCATTCAGCGTCTGGAATCGTGATGACGCGGTATTTCCGTTCGGCGATCGCGCTGCTGATCGTCGCTGCGCTCGCCGCTTGCGCGCCGGTGCGCGTGAAAGAATCCGCCGAGACGAACTCGGCGCAGGACGTACGCGAAGCGAAACTCGCATCGGTCAAACGCTGGACGATCACGGCGCGGCTCGGCGTGTCGGACGGCAAGGACGGCGGCAGCGGCGAACTGGTCTGGAAACAGGATGGCGAGCGTTACGATTTCACCGTGCACGCGCCGGTCACTGGAAAAACATGGAAGTTGAGCGGCGATGCGTCGCGCGCGATGCTCGAAGGCGTCGACGCGCAGCCGTACACCGATACCAATCCGGAACGCCTGTTGAAGCAGCGATTGAACTGGGACGTACCGCTATCCAAACTCGATGCGTGGGTGCTCGGCCTGCGTGCGCCGGGCTCGAAACCCATCGTGCAATTCGACGCGCAGAATCTCCCGGCTGTTATCGAGCAGGACGGCTGGAAAGTCGAATACAAGGATTGGTTCGCCGATCGCACGCCGCCGTTGCCGCGCAAGGTGTTCGCCACACGCGGCACGTCGCGTGTGCGCGTATCCATCGAAGAATGGTCGATCGATGAATGAGGCATGGTCGGAGTGGCCCGCTCCGGCGAAAGTGAATCTGTTTCTGAATATCGTCGGCCGACGCGCCGACGGCTATCATCTTCTGCAGACCGTTTTTCAGATTCTCGACTGGGGCGATCGCATTCGGATTCGTCCGCGCGACGACGACAAAATCGTCCGGACCGCCGGACTGCCAACCGTTGATCCCGAGAAAGATTTGGCGATCCGCGCCGCACAATTGCTTCGCGAATTCGCCAGTAAACCGTTCGGAGCCGACATCGCCATCGACAAACGCGTACCCGCCGGCGCGGGACTCGGCGGCGGCAGCTCCGATGCGGCGACCGTGCTCGTCGCGCTCAATCGGATATGGAAAACCGGCGCGTCGGAAGACGAACTGGCCAAGCTCGGCGAGCGCCTCGGCGCCGATGTGCCGCTGTTCGTTCGCGGCCGATCCGCGTTCGCCGAAGGCGTGGGCGAGAAATTGACGCCGATCGCGCTTCCCGAGCGGCACTTCGTGATCCTCGATCCGGGCGTTCACGCATCCACCGCCGAACTATTCCAAGCCGCTGAATTGACACGAAACTCGGTGCCCACGACAATAGCCGCATTCCTCGATGGAGCTTGCACGGGCAATGCGTTTACGCCTCTCGTGCGGGCGCGCTTTCCGTCAGTGGCAGCGGCGCTGGACGGGTTGAAAACCTTCGGCGACGCGCGGCTTTCGGGCAGCGGAGGATGTGTTTTCGTCGCGATGGAAACGGCGAGCGAAGCGGACCAGGTCGCGCGAGCGTGTCCGCCCGAGTTCACCGTGTTCCGCGCGACAGGATTGAATCGATCGCCGCTGCTGGACGCGGCGGAAAAGTATACGGAAGCGCGATAAAGAACGTCGCGAGTCCATCGAATGGTGGGACGTCGCCAAGCGGTAAGGCACGGGGTTTTGATCCCCGCATTCGTAGGTTCGAATCCTACCGTCCCAGCCAACATCGTTTGTCGTGTTCCGAATCGTCGGTTACGTTTTGCCTGAAGCAGGAGCGAGTGCGTGAATTCCGCGATTCCGGTTGGCTATGCAGACGCCTATTCGCGTGAAAGCGAACAGCGCGGCTTGCTCGTTTTCACGGGCAACTCCAATCGGATGTTGGCGCAGGCGGTGTGCCACGAATTGAACGTACCGCTCGGCAAAGCACTGGTCGGTCGTTTTTCCGATGGCGAAGTGCAGGTCGAGATCGAGGAAAACGTGCGGCGCCAGGAAGTGTTCGTCATGCAATCGACGTCCGCGCCGACCGCCGACAATTTCATGGAATTGCTCGTGCTGATCGACGCGCTCAAGCGCGCATCGGCGGCGAGCGTGACGGCCGTGATCCCGTATCTGGGTTATGCGCGGCAGGATCGCCGCCCGCGCTCGGCGCGCGTGCCGATCACCGCGAAAGTGGCCGCGAAAATGATCGGCGCGGTGGGCACGGATCGCGTGCTGACGGTCGATCTCCACGCCGACCAGATCCAGGGATTTTTCGATATGCCGGTGGACAATGTATACTCGTCGCCGGTGTTGCTCGCCGATATCTGGCGTTTTCACGGTGGCGACGACACGATCGTGGTGAGTCCGGACATCGGCGGTGTGGCGCGGGCACGCGCGATCGCCAAACGGCTCGACGATGCGGATCTGGCGATCATCGACAAACGCCGACCGCGCGCGAATGAAGCCACGGTGATGAACATCATCGGTGAAGTCGAAAACAAGGTGTGCGTGCTGGTCGACGACATCGTCGATACCGCAGGCACGCTGTGCGCCGCAGCCGCCGCGTTGAAACGCAACGGCGCGCGCAAAGTGGTGGCGTACTGCACGCATCCGGTGCTGTCGGGTCCGGCGATCAAGAATCTGAACGGATCGCAGCTCGACGAACTGATCGTCACCGACACGATTCCATTGTCGGAAGCGGCCAGGGAATGCGCCAAGATTCGCCAGCTCAGCGTCGCGGAATTGCTGGGCGAAACGATTCGTCGTATCGCGTTCGGCGAGTCGGTCAGTTCGCTGTATGTGGATTGAAACGCCGGAATTCAAGATTGGGGATTAGGGTTTCGTAGCACTTCAGCGCTTCGAGTCGCTAATCCCGAATCCCAAATCCCGGGATTCCCGAGTCGATCTGGTCGCGGATCGATTCTTCACTTCAACTAAGGTAACTACCATGGCAACCAAACATGAACTTCCGGCCGAAAGCCGCAATGACGAAGGCAAAGGTGCGAGCCGCCGCCTGCGTCGTGCGAACAAGGTGCCGGCAATCGTTTACGGCAACAGCAAAGATCCGGCGAGCATTCAGCTCGACCACAACACCGCATGGCTGGCGTCGCAGCACGAGTGGTTTTATTCGGCCATTCTCGATCTGAACGTCGAAGGCGCCACGCAGCGCGTGCTGTTGCGCGATATGCAACGTCATCCGTTCAAGGCGCAACTTCTGCATCTGGATTTCCAGCGCGTCGATGAGAACAAGGCGATCCGCATCCGCGTGCCGCTGCACTTTCTCAATCAGGAAAAATCGACGGCGGGCAAAACCTCCGGCGTGGTCATCTCGCATGCGATCACGGATATCGAAATCGCCTGCTTGCCGAAAGACCTGCCGGAAAACGTCGAAGTCGATCTGGCCGAATTGAACGTCGGCGACATCATCCATTTGTCCGACATCAAACTGCCGCAAGGCGTGGAGATTCCGGAACTTCGCCTGGGTAAGGAACACGACGTCGCCGTCGTTACCGCGCAGGAGATCAAGGAAGAAGTCGAGGTCGCTCCGGTCGTTGCTGAAGCTGCTGCCGGCGCCACGGGTGCCGCACCCGCCGCCGGTGCCACGGGCGCCACCGCCGCCGCTCCCGCCGCCAAGAAATAAGACATCGCCACGCCGCTTTCCGCGCAATCGGAAAGCGGCCGAGCGACTTCTTCGGCTATGGATGGACTGCGTTTACTCGTCGGCCTCGGCAACCCCGGGGCCGAACACGTGCGCACGCGTCACAACGCGGGATTCTGGTTCATCGATGCGTTGGCGCAGCGCGAAAACGTGCGTTTCGGTTCGGAATCGAAACTGCACGGCGAATCGGCCAAGATCAATTTGGACGGCCGATCGATTCTGCTGTTCAAACCGACCACCTTCATGAACAACAGCGGCCGCGCGGTTTCCGCCGCACTCAACTATTGGAAAATCGATCCGGCCGAATGCCTGATCGCGCACGACGATCTCGATTTGCCGACCGGCACCGCGCGCCTGAAGTTCGATGGCGGCCACGGCGGACAAAACGG
>JBDUEI010000100.1:0-43072 GCA_040002515.1 Rudaea sp.
GGCCGGGCCATCTCGAGATTCCGCGCAAAGAATTGTTGCATTCTTTCGTGATGCAGCCGCTCGCCGATATCGCTTTCGACGCGATACATCCGCTATTGCATCGAACCATCGGGGATTTGTGGAAATCGGGAATGGCGCAAGGCGAACCGGGCGTGCGGTAGTCGATCAGATCGACAGCGAACGGCCGCCGTCGACGTTCAGAATCTCGCCCGTCGTGAATGTCGCGTCGCGAATCAAAAACAAAACAGCGCGTGCGATTTCCTCGGGCGTTCCCGTGCGCCTGAGCGGCGTGCGCGATACGAGCTGGCCCTGATCGGCGTAGGTTTTTCCATTTTCCGGCCACAGGATCGCGCCGGGCGCGACGCCGTTGACGCGAATGTCCGGACCGAGTTCGAGCGCCAGCGCTTTGGTCATCATCGCGAGCGCCGCTTTGGCCATGCTGTAGACCGGATGTTCGGCGAGCGGCCGCTCGGCGTACACGTCGACGATGTTGACGATGCAGCCATGGGATTTTCGCAACGCATCGGCGGCGGCCTGCGCGAGGAAAAACGGGGCGCGCGCATTGCTGGCGAATAGCGCATCCCATTGCTGCGGCGTGACATTTCCGATCGGCGTCGGGAAAAACGTCGAGGCGTTGTTGACGATCGCATCGAGCCGTCCGAATCGCGAAGTACATTTTTCCACAATGTCGGATAGCGCGGCGGTATCGTCGAGATCGGCTTGAATCGCCAGCGTGCTGTGCGGACGAACCGATTCGAGCGCGCTGCGCAATGCATCCATTTCATCGCGCGAATGGCGATAATGCAGCGCCATGTCGTAGCCGGCACCGTGCAGGGTGCGCGCGATCTGCGCGCCGACGCGTTTGGCGGCGCCGGTGATTAGAACGACGGGCATTTCGGCGGTCATGCGCCGATTGCATCGTATTTGCGGAGAATTATCCAGCGTGCGAGTCGATTTGCCTGAACCCAGTGTCGACGAACGCGCTCACAGCGAACGACTCAGCGCGCTGATCCGCGACGAGGTCCGCGCCAACGATGGTGCGATCGGATTTCAGCGTTTCATGGAACTTGCGCTGTACGCGCCGGGTTTGGGTTATTACAGCGCGGGTGCGATCAAGTTCGGACGCGACGGCGATTTCGTCACCGCGCCGGAACTCGGATTCGTGTTCGCACGCTGTCTGGCGCGCGCGATCGCGCCGACGCTGCGCGAAACGCAGGGCGACATTCTGGAACTCGGTCCGGGCAGCGGCGCGCTGGCGGCTGATGTACTGAGCGAACTCGAACGCCTCGATGCGCTGCCGAATCGCTATCGTTTGCTCGAACGCAGCGCGGATTTGCGCGAACGTCAACGCGCCACGCTGGGAAAAAGCTGTCCACATTTGCTCGGCTTGGCGGATTGGATCGACGCGCCGCCAGCGTCGCCATGGCGCGGCGCGTTGATCGCCAACGAAGTGATCGATGCATTGCCGGTGCGATTGTTCGCGCTGTCGGACGACACCGTTTTCGAGCGATGCGTGGCGATCGCCGACGACGATGGTTTCGAATGGCGCAATGTGATGGCGGACGCATCGTTCGCACGCGCCGTCGACGCCACATTGGGTTCTTGGCGCACCACATTGCCGCAACCGTATCGGTCGGAACTGTGCCCGATGCTGTCGCCGTGGATCGCCGAAGTGACGCGCTCGATGACAGCTGGCGCGGCATGGTTCATCGATTATGGACATGAGCGTGCCGACTACTATGCGGCGTCGCGGCGCGAAGGTACGTTGCGTTGTCATTATCGGCATCGCGTACACGACGATCCGCTGATTCTTCCCGGTTTGCAGGACATCACCGCCTGGGTCGATTTCGATGCGCTCGCCGCAGCCGCGCAGGACGCAGGTTTCGATGTCGATGGAATGTCCAGCCAGACGGATTTCCTCGCCGCAAACGGACTCAGCGAGATTTTCAGCGCCGCGTTCGAGGCTGCCGCCGACGAGACCGAACGGTATCGCTTAGCGCAGGAAGTGAAACATCTGACATTGCCCGCCGAGATGGGGCAAGCGTTCAAGATCATGGTTTTACACAGGCGCGCCTGAGTCGCGTGACGCGACGGAGAATCTGACGCGGCGCCAGCGTAAATTCCTGCGAAATGGGTTGATTCGTTTCTATCGGCGGAATAAATTGTCAGACTTTAGACGGAGTCCTTTTCGGGCTTCCGCTAAATCCATCGCGTTTACTTCGGGGGAAATCGGTGATTGCCAAACATCGTTCTGTGCTGGCCGCGGTCGCGGCTTTTTTTTGTGTCGTGTTGAGCGCGACCAGTTCGCTGCGTGCCGAGGAAGACGATGACGGTGGCCTGGTCGTCGCGCCGATCAGTGCCGCGGAGCGCGACGCGGTCAACGCCGCCGACGCCATACCCGCGATGACCGTGCCGCTGACCACGTCGCAGATCGTTCCGTCCGAATACAACGGCGACGTGCGTGATCTCGCGCCGGCACTTGCGCCGCGCTATTTGCACACCTGGAACGAGTACGAAGAACCGGCCAGCCACAAGCCGATCATTCCCGAAAACATGCAGAAAATTCCGCAGCCGCCCATCGTTCGCGCCGCGCCGATGCCGGCGCCGGCGCAGAATTTTGCAGGCTTGAGCTTTACGACAGCGATCAGCGGCGGCACGGCGGGTGCCGGCTGGCCGCCGGATACCAACGGCGATGTCGGCCCGGTCTACTACATCCAGGCCGTCAACGATGCGTGGGGCATCTTCAATAAGAATACCGGCACGCTCGTCGCCGGTTTTACCGAAAATCAGCTTTGGCAGGGAGCGGCGACGGGCACGCCGTGCGACGCCGACAATTTCGGCGACCCGGTAGCCATCCACGACGGCCTGGCCGATCGCTGGGTGCTGACCGACTTCGCGTTCGCGACGGATGGCTCCGGTAATCCCGTCGCACCGTTCTACCAATGCTTCGCCGTTTCCAAGTCGAGCGATCCGATCGCCGGCGGCTGGTATCTGTATGCCGTGCAGATGGATACGGGAACCACGGGTGCGCCGCCGACGCATACGTTTACCGACTATCCGAAGTTCGGCTTGTGGACGGATTGCCTGTACATGGGCGCCAACGGTTTCAATAACGATTCCGGTAGTTACGCCGGACCCGTGTTTGCGGCCTTCGATCGCACCGCCCTGTTTGCCGGTTCGCCGTTGACCGCGAGTAACAGTTCCGTCGGTTTCTTCAGCAGCGGTAGCGTATTCGGAATGTTCCCCGCCAATCTGCAGGGCACCAGCGCCGGCTCGAAGCCGCCATCCGGCACGGCGGAATATTTCGTGAGCGAATCGGGTACCGCGTTCGCCTTCGAAGTGCGCAAGTTCCAGGCCGGCGCCACCGCGTGCGGCGCGGGCTCGACGTTGAGCACACCGACCATCGTCTCGCAGGCGTCGTATGGATACCCCGCCAGCACTAACGGCTCGACGACGAACATCGTGGCTCAGCCGGGCGTGACGCGGAAGCTCGACTCGCTCGGTGACGAGCTCATGCAGCGCGTGGTTTATCGCAAACTCGGCAGCGCCGAATCGCTTTGGGTCGTGCATACCACGTGCGGCACGACGTCCAGCACGGCGGGTACGTGCGCCACCAATACGACACTCACTCAGCCGCAGTGGGCGCAGATCAATGTTTCCGGCGGCACCGTCAATACGACTCCCGTACAACAACAGATCTACAACCCGGGCGGCGGGTTGTACCGATGGATGGGCAGCCTGGCCGTGGATGGCAAAGGCAATATGGCGGTCGGTTACAGCACGTCGGGAACCGCAGCGTCGAGCTTTCCGAGCATCGCGTACTCCGGCCGTCTCGTCACCGATACGCTCAACCAGCTTCCGCAAACCGAAGTGCAGCTCGCGGCCGGACTGGGATCACAGAATACGTGCGGCACGTCGTGCGGCCCGATTTCGCGTTGGGGCGATTACTCGGCAATGACGATCGATCCGGCCGACGATTGCACGTTCTGGTACACCAACATGTATTACGCCACGTCCGCGCATTCGAGCAACGCGCGCTGGGATACACAGATCGGTTCGTTCAAATTCCCGGGTTGCACATCGAGCGTGACGTTCGACGTCACCGCGACCGTCAGCGGCGGCAACGGCACGATCACGCCGGCATCGCAAACCGTAACCTCGGGCGCCACCGCTTCGTTCACGGTCACGCCGAACACCGGGTATCACGTCGCGACCGTCACCGGCGACACATGCACGGTAACGCAAAGCGCCGGTACCACGTGGAAGAGCAACGCCATCACGGCCAACTGCGCCGTTACCGCCACCTTCGCGATCACGACGTATACCGTGACTGCCGCCGTGAGCGGCGGCAATGGCACGATCACGCCGCCGACACAGATCGTCAACTCCGGCAGCGCGGCGAGCTTCGCCGTGACTCCCGACACCGGCTATCACGTGAATAGCGTGACCGGCGACACCTGCACGGTGACGCAAGGTGCCGGCACGACGTGGACGAGCAGCGCGATCACGTCGAATTGCGTCGTCACCGCGACGTTCGCGATCACGACGTATACCGTCACCGCGTCGGTCGCCAGCGGCAACGGCACGATCACGCCGCCGACGCAGATCGTCAACTCCGGCAGCGCCGCAAGTTTCACCGTGACGCCGGATTCGGGCTTCCATGTCGTCTCCGTCACCGGCGACACATGCACGCCGACGCAGGGCATCGGGACGACGTGGGCCAGCGGTCCGATCACCGCGAACTGCACGGTGTCGGCGACATTCGCCATCGATACGTTCACCGTGACGGCGAGCGTCGCGACAGGTAACGGTACGGTCGCGCCGCTGACGCAGACGGTGAATTCCGGCACGTCGGCCACGCTCACGATCACGCCGAATAGCGGCTTTCTCGTGCAGTCGGTGGTCGGCGATACGTGCATCGTTTCGCTCACTGGCGGGACGATATGGACGACGAATCTCATCACCGCCAATTGCGCGATCACGGTCACGTTCGCGGTGAAGGCGCTGGTGTTCACCACACAGCCCTCGAACGTGGTGCGCGGCGCGGCACTCGGCACGATCGTCGTGACGGAAGAAGATGCGTCCGGCAACACCATCGATGACAACGCGACGGTGGATTTCACGATCGCGGCATGCGGTGGCACGGTCGATCTGGGCAGCGTCGCGATGGATCACGGCGTGGCCACGTTGACCAGCGCGCAGAAGTTTTACACCGTCGCATCGGGCCTGCAGATTCAGGCCAGCGCCGGCGTATTGAGCGGAATGAGCCAGACCTTCGCCGTCACGGCCAACAGCGACATCCTGTTCGCGGACGGATTCGACGGCTGCCGTTTGTAAAATCGTCAGCACGCGATACTTCGAAACCCCGCGACATGTGTCGCGGGTTTTTTTTGATTGTGAATGGGGACCCATGCATTCGCGCTTGCCGTTGTCGCGGGCGCGGGCGTAGCATCGAGCTGTAAGTCCGCGCCGGGGATGCGGATTCATCCGGCGAGGTGCGTTATGCAGTCGAAGTTTTTTCATTGGGCATTGCCGTTTGTTGCGGTTGTCGGCATCGCATTGTCGATTCCGGCGCAGGCGCAAACGTGGTCATCCAAGGCGATCGAACCAGGATCGCTGGAATCGCTGCCATCGATTCTGCCCGATGCATCGAACGTCGACGCGGTCGACGCGAAGATTCACGCGCAGCTTCGCGATGCGCTCGATGCGAAAGCACGTGGAGTCGCCGCGTCGTCGCTTACGCATTTACCGTCGGCGCTCGTGCGCAACGATCAGGTGCTTGTCGAAGTGCATTTCCGCGACGACGAATCGGCATCCACCGCCACGGATATTTTGCAACGCCACGGCGCCACGCTGCGCAACCGCTTGAGCGATGCGTTGCACGAAGTATGGATTCCTCTGGATCGCCTCCGCGAATTCGCCGCCGAAGCCGATGTCGCCTCCATCATTCCGGCGCGGCTTGCGCGGCCCGTGATTGGCAGCAAACTCAGCCAAGGTGTCGCGGCGGGCAACGCGAATTATTGGCAAACCTTCGTGCCGGCGTACGACGGCACTGGCATCAACATCGCGATGATCGATTCGTACGATGCATCGACCATCCCCGCTCTTCAGGCCAGCGGTGATTGGCCGCCGAATACCAGGCTCACAAAAAACGATTTCAAGACCTATCCCGCGCCCATCGGATTGCCTGCCTGCGCGACGCCCGCTTTTGGATGTCTCGGTATCGGTCATGGAAACGCCACGCTCGAAATTGCCTACGACGTCGCACCGGGCGCGACGTTTCTGGCCTACGACACCGAAACGGTGGGCGACTGGCGCAACGCGATCCTCGATGCCGCGCACCTCAACGTCAACGGCGCCCCGGTCGGCACGGTGAAAGCCAACGTGATCTCCGCGTCGCTCGCCGCGCCGCTGGACGGCAAAGGCGACGGTACGGCGCTGCCCGGATCGATCGCGGAGGCCGCCGGTTTCGCGAAAGCGCAGGGCGTGCTCGTCGTCAACGCCGCCGGCAACGAACGCGAGAATCATTGGGGCGGACTGTTTCAGCTCGCCAGCAGCGGCAACGGTTTCCATACCTGGAACGGATCGAACACGATCTACAATCCGTTCGGCGACGGTGCCGGAATCATCTACTGCGTCGGCGACGGCGCGACCATCGATGTCGAGATGTACTGGAACAATTGGACAACGCCAGGGTCAACTCACAACTACGATCTGAATCTCTATCAGGACTCGTCGACGAACGGCATACCGAACTGGGGATTGTTACCTGTCGCACAATCGAACAATTTGCAGAACGGCGGCAGCGGACAGACCCCGCAGGAAATTATTCAGTACACGGCGGTGGGCGGCGCAACGGGCGGCTGCCCGGCACATTCGGCGGCTTATGCTATCGCCGTCGCGCGCGTCGCCGGAACGACAGCGTTTGATAACCTGCAAGTCTTCGCGTCGACATCGGAAGGCCAGCCGCTCAATTTCGACGTGACATCGCGCAGCCTGGTCTTTCCAGCGGACTCGCCGAATGTGCTGTCGGTCGCCGCGATCGACGTGGCCAACGCGACCAAAAATCCGCAAGAGCTGTTCAGTTCAGAGGGCCCCGTACTCGGCACCGGCGGCGACTTGCCGACCAATACCGATCCGGCGACCGATCCGAATCTCAAGCCGGATCTGGCGAGCTTCGACGACGTGACGACCGTGACCATCCCGACGTTCTTCGGCACCTCGGCATCCGCGCCGCATGCCGCCGGCATGGCCGCGTTGTTCATGCAGAAATTCGGTACGCCGACGACGTCGGCGAATCTGACGTCGACCATCCTCACGCCGTTGCGCGCGATTTCGCTGACCGGCTCTAACGATCTCGGCACGGTCGGCAAGGACTATCAGTACGGGTACGGACGATTGCGTTTCCAGAAAGACGCGTCGCTGTATTTCCTGCAGCAACCGAGCAATGCCGCCGTGAATACGACGATCGTGCCGCCGGTGAAAATCGGTGTGCTCGACACGGAAGGCAAACCGGATCTCTACCCGTTGTATACCGGCGTCACGTTGGGCCTCGGCAACAACCCAGGCGGCGGCGCGTTGACGGGCGGCGGGGCCGCATTATTCGTGCAGGGTGTGGCTACCTACTCCGCACTCAAGATCAATCAAGGCGGAACGGGTTATACCTTGTCCGCCACATCCACACCGAACGGGCTTACCGCCACGAGCGCCGCATTCAACATCACGACGGGCGCGGCGTCGAAACTCGTGTTCACCGTGCAGCCCACCAATGTCATTGCGGGGCATCCGATCAGCCCGGCGGTGCAAGTCAGCGTCGAGGATGCCAACGGCAATCTGGTTACCGCCGGTTCGTTTCAGCTCACGCTGAAAAAAATCGGATGCACGACGGCGACGCCGTCCGGCGGCGGTCCCATCGCAACGACGAATGGTGTGGTCTCGTTTCCCGCGTTGACGTTGAACACGATGGCCAATGGTGTGCAGTTGCAGGCGATCGCCAATGGGTTGTCTACGGCGACGAGCCAGAGTTTCAACGTCACCAAGAACGTCGACGTCGTATTCGCGAACGGTTTCGAGGTCTGCAAACCCTAGCCGGATTTGGCGCGATAGCGTTCGATTCCCGCCGCGATCGCCGTGATGCGTTCGTCGCGCAGCGCCTTGCCGATCGCGTCGCCTTGCAAACCCTGCTCGACGAGTGTTTGCGCTTTCGGTTCGAGCGCAGCGCGGAACAATTCGGTGAGATAGTCGGCCTGCGGATACGCGGAATTTTCCATGCCTTTTCGTCCGCGCTTGTCGGCGGTGCACGCGAGAAGAAATTGCGGCAGTCGACGCGGTTGACGAAACGCGTCGAGCTTTTCAAAGAGTTCCAACACCGTTGCCGGGCGCAGCTCGAATGCCGTGTGCGAAAGCAGATGCAGTTTACAATTCAGTTGCGCGAGCGCGGTGAATTCAGCCGGGACTTTCAGTCGCGCCGACATCGCCCGGATCGGTTCGATACCCGCATGTTCGTGGCCGCGATGACTCGGCAAAACATACTGCGGCGTGAGCGCTTTACCCAGATCGTGCGTCAACGCGCACCAGCCGATCAGCGCATCGCCCGGCGCCAGCCGCGCCGCCGCGTCGAGCACCATTTCCACATGTATACCGGTGTCGATTTCCGGATGGAATTCGGCGCGCTGCGGAATGCCGTACAGCGCGTCGACTTCCGGCATCAGGATTTTCAGCGCACCGCAATCGCGCAGTGCGCGCACGAACGCGCTCGGCTTAGGTTCGGTCAGCGCTTTTTGCGTTTCTGCCCAGACCCGTTCGGCGACGAGATGATCCACTTCGCCCGCCGCCACCATCTCGCGCATCAGTTTCAGGGTGTCGTCGGCGATACGGAATCCGCGCGATGAAAATCGCGCCGCGAATCGCGCCACGCGCAGGATGCGCACCGGATCTTCAGCAAATGCTGGCGATACGTGACGCAGCGTGAGCGCGCGCAAATCCGCTTCGCCGCCGAATGGATCGACGCGCACGCCGTCGTCGCTTTCGGCGATGGCGTTGATGGTCAGATCGCGTCGCCGCAAATCCTCTTCGAGCGTGACGTTGGCATCCGTATCGAAACTGAAACCGTGATAGCCCGGCCCGGTCTTGCGTTCGGTGCGCGCCAGCGCGTATTCCTCGCGCGTCTGCGGATGCAGGAACACGGGGAAATCCTTGCCGACCGGCGTGTAGCCGAGCCGGATCATGTCGTCTGGCGTGGCGCCGACGACGACGTAATCGCGATCCTTCACCGGCAGACCGAGCAGACGATCGCGCACGGCGCCGCCGACGAGATAGGTTTTCATCGTCGATATTATGCGTGAGTGACGCCGGCGATGCGATTCAATGTGCGCCGTCGCGCGGCGAACGCGCGCGTTCTACAATGACGCGACTTCGCCGCTCACGTTGGGGACATCATGAAACACGCCATGCTCGCTTTCGCGTTGATGCTCGCCGGCTGCGCGGCGAACGCGCCGCCAACTTACACCGGAAAAGACGCGCTCTATCAGGAGCTGGGTCGCAGCGAAGGCATCACCCGCGTCGTCGATCTTTTCTTTCAGCGCATCAATTCCGATGCGCGCATCAACACGCTGTTCCGCAGCGTTGACCACGACGATTTGCGTCGGCTCGTCATCGAACAGTTATGCGCCGCCAGCGGCGGTCCGTGCACGTACACCGGCCGATCGATGGAAGAATCGCACAGTGGACTCAATCTCACCGACAAGGATTTCGATGCCTTCGTCGGCGATCTGGTCGACGCGATGAATCAGGCGAAAGTCGCCAGATCGTCGCAGAAAAAATTGCTCGCGATCCTGGGCCCGATGCGGCCGAAAGTCGTCGGGCAATAGCGTTTTAGTACATACCCGGAATTTGCGCTCTCGAAACGCGTTCGGCGGTCGGCTTCACGGCCGAATTTGCGATGTGACTGGAGCCTTCGGCGCAACGATCGCATCGTCCTTCGCCGATACCTCGCGTGCCATCGCCGGCGCGCTCGGGCACACCACATTCTTGCGCGCCGCATCGTCCTTCGGCGCTTCGTACGCCTGTCCGATGCGCGTCATCTTCGACGCCAGCGATTGCGCCGTGCCGTGCATGCGCCAGTCGTAGATCACGCTGAACGCGAGGACGCGCGCGACGTATTCGCGCGTTTCCTTGTACGGAATCGTCTCGATGAAAAAATCCGGTTCGAGGGCATCGCGCGCATTGATCCATCGCGCGACCGGAGTGGCGCCGGCGTTGTAGGCGGCGGACGCGAGCCACGCGCTGCCGTCGTAGTGCATTGCCATGTCGCTGAGGTAGCGCGTGCCCAGACGAATGTTCAGATCCGGATCGAACAGGTTGGTCGGACCGGAGAACGGCAGCTTTTCGGCCTTCGCCAGTTGCCTGCCGACGCCGGGCAGCAATTGCATGAGGCCGTATGCGTCGGCTCCGGAATGCGCGTCACTGGTCCATGCGCTTTCGGCGCGGATGATCGCGTAGGCCCACGACGGATCGATATCGGCCGCGTGCGCATCGCGTTCGATCTGATCGCGACGCGCCAGCGGGAAACGCAATTCGTACAGATGCAGATCGTCGCCTTGATTGAGCGCGTAGACGGCGCGGTCGTACCAGCCGAGCTTGGTGGCGAGATCGGCGGCCAAGCGGCGTTCCTGCGGCGCGAGTTTGGACAGCGCGAAATCCCACTCGTGGCGCGCATCGGACAAACGATCGAGCGCGAAGAATTCGAACGCGCGCTGCAGCGAGAGATTGTTGCGGACAGTTCTTTCCGCATCGTCAGAAGTATCGATGCGCGACGCGCAGATCGTGTACGGACGATTGATCCAGTCCGCAGCAAGGAAGCCGTGGAAATTCGCTTCCTGCGCGACGCTGGCGAAAACGGGTTCGGCATCGCGTTCGCGACCGAGCTTCACGAGAACGCGCGCGCGCAGGTAGCGCCAGCGCGCATCGGCTTGTTGCGTTTCCGACATCGTCTGCAAGGCATGCAACGCCGCTTTCCAATCCTGCGCCGCGAGCGCGGCGCGCACGCGCCACTCGCGCGACACATCGTCGTCGGCCGCGGCCGGGATGGCGGCGAGGCGCGCAAGCGCGTCGGGTGCATAACTCGACGCGCTGTACACAGCGATCGCGCGCAACACGCGGCCTTTCTGCTCGGCATCGAAATGGAAATGCGACGAAAGCGTGTTCCATTGCGCGTTTGCGCCGTCGGCGTCTTTGCGGGCCTGGCGCATCAGCGCGACGACGATGGCCTCGCGCGTATGAGCACCATCGGCCCAGGTTGCGGCATCCTTCAAAGCGTTTGTCGGTTCGCGGATCGCGGCAGCGGTGCGTTCGGCTGCCGTTTTTTCGGCGCCTTCGAGTTGCTGCGCCAGAACGGCGACGATGTCGGCTTGTCCGGTCTGGGCGGCGATGTCGATGCGTTGCCAGATCAGCGCGGGCGTCAATTTGTTTTTCGATTGCGCCCACGCGATGGCGGGATCGCACGAGGTCGCCAACGCTTTCGGCGTGAGCCACAACGGCTTTATATCGGCATCGAAATCCGGCGACTGGCCGAGCGCCAGTTTTGCCTGCAGCGCATCGCATTGCAGTTCTCGACTATGTTCGGTTCCGGTGAACAGTGCCGAGTACGATTTCCAGTCACCGCGGCGTGCCAATTCGAAAAGGAAATTTTCGCGCAGCGTCTGCGCGGGCAGCGACGCGGGAAACGCGGCGAGGAATTTTTCGACGTCCTCGGTTTTAAGATCAGGCATGCGCCGTTGCAGCGACGCGAGTTCGAGATAGGGATACAGCGGATAGTCTTCCAGGCCGACGGCGAGCTTTCGCCACGCCAGGTCCGGGCTGCGCTGCGCGGCGATCCAGACCACCATGAAACGCTCGCGCTGCGCGGAAAAATCGTGCGGAGAATTCCTGGCGACCGGTGCGGCGGTGACGGAAACGGTAAGCGCGGCGAACGCGAGCGCAATGAGGCGGCGAATGAAAACGGACATGGCGGCAGCGTTTCGAAAACCCGTATCAGTGTAGTGGAAGGCGGCGTCTACGCGGCGCGGTTCAGCGCGCTCGGCAAGCGCACGCTCGCGGCAAGCGGCAAGTGATCGGAAACCGGATGCGGCAACGTCCACAAATTTTCGACACGCATTCCGGATGAGACGATGATGTGATCGATCGCGCGGGTCGGTTCCCAACTCGGAAACGTCGCGGGCGAATTGTCGGCGGGCGGCGCGAGCGAGGTGTGCCGAAACAGCGAACGCATTTCCGTGCTGTGTGCGGTGCAGTTGAGATCGCCCATCAGCACGACGTTGGAATAGTCGCCGATCAATTCGCCGAGGAATTCGATCTGCTTTTTACGCGCAGCGACGCTGAGCGATAAATGCGCGATCACGACGATCAGCGCGTTGGCGTCTTCGCCGAATCGAACCCACAACGCGCCGCGGCCGGGGATGCGGCTGGGCAATGGATAATCGAGCACTTCGCTGGGTTCCATGCGCGTCAAAAGTCCGTTGCTTGAGGCTGCGAACTGCGCAATTTTCCGGTTCGGCTGATGGCTCCAGTATGGAAAGCCTGCGGCTTCGGCGAGATATTGGGTTTGATTGAGAAACCCGGAACGCAGGCTGCCTGCGTCGGCTTCCTGCAGACCGACCACGTCGAAGTCGGCGATGAGTTCGGCGAAGCGGTCGAGATTGCCGCGTTTGCCGCGCATCGGCAGCACCTGCTTCCAGCTTTGCATCACGTAATCGCTATACCGATTGACGCTGCCGCCCGCGAGGATGTTGCAACTCAACAGTCGCAGCAGGGGCGGGGATCCTTCGCCCGGAGCGGAAGGCTGACGTGAACGTACCGCAGAAGACATGCGGCCAGCCTAAGCCGCCGCTGCCGTTATCGCAAGGGTAAAAATACCCGGGTCGCGCTTACTTTTTCGCTTTCTTCGGCGCGTCGTGCGCGGGTTTTTTGGTCGCCAGCTCCTGTTTCACGAGCTGCAGGGCGATCGGCACCATTTCGCCGAAGCCGATGCCTTTTTCGCTGTTGGCGACGACGCGATATTTGCCATCGATGATCAGCGTGGGCGTGGCGTCGACCTGATAGTCGTGCACGAGCTGGCTGCCGTGCGCGAGTTCGCCTTCGACGACGAACGATGTCGCGGTCGAGACGAAACTTCCGGCATTCGCACCGTAGTTGGAATAGAAAAGATTGGCCAGATCCTCGACCGTGCGCAGCGGTTGGTGATCGCGATGGAGCGCATCGAACAGCGGCTGATGCGTTTTATCGAGCAGGCCAAGCGATTTGGCGGTGTAGAACGCGCGCGCGAACGGTTCCCAGCCCGGCTGGAAAACGGCGGGTAACAGGTTGAATTCGACGCCGGCCGGCAACTGGCTCTTGAGCTGATCGGCATACGGCTGAAAGTGCGCGCAATGCGGACACGCGTACGAAAACACTTCGGTCACGACGACTTTATCGCCGTCCGTCGGCACCGGCGGATCGATGACGAAGTAATCCTTGCCGACTTCGAGCGGTTTGGGTGCTTCCTGCGCCAACGCGGCATCAGCCGCCAACAGCGCAACGGCAAAGATAAACACATGCTTCAACATCAAATTTCTCCGGACACCAATTTCTCGAGCGGCGGCTGCAGCATCGGACTGATCGCGCGTGCGCGAAGTTCCTTTACTTGCCGGCGGATTCCTTGCCAACCAGGAACTGGACGAGCTGTTCGGCTTTGTTCCAGTCACCGGCGGAGCTGACGGTGAAGCGGTATTTTCCGTTCACGATGATGGTGGGCGTCTGCTCGACACCGGTCGCCTTGATGTAGGCGTCGGCCTGTTTCATGCGCGTATTGATGGTGAATGAATTGGCCGTGGCCAGAAAATCTTCTTCCTTCACGCCGTATTTGGCGTAAAACTTCGCGGCGTCTTCGATCGAAGGCAACGGCTGCTTTGGCCGGTTCGTGGTTTTGTCCATGGTGCCGAGCTCGCCGCTTTTCCACACCGCATCGAACATCGCGTCGTGCGCCTTGTCGGCAACGCCGAGCGCTTTCGCGGCGAGATACGCGCGCTGGAACATCGGCCAGTCTTCCGCCGGATTGAACGCGGCCGGCACGAAATTCATCACCGCATTGGCCGGCAGACCTTTCCTGATCTTGTCGATGTACGGATACGATGCGTTGCACGCCGGACAACCGTACGAGAACACTTCGGTCACCTCGATCTTGTCGCCGCTGGTGGTCGGCTGCGGCGGATCGATGGCGTAGTAATTCTTGCCTTCCTGCCAGTCGTCGGGTGCCGCAGCCATTTGCGCTTGCGTGCTACCGGCCATCGAAAGGCAAAGCGCCAGCGCGGCGCCGATGAATCGAAGATTTCGCATCAGGAATTCCTTTCGAATTTATTTGGCGGCGGTACTGTCGGCATCTGCCGCATGCAGGCCTTCGACATACGAGGCCAGCGCCGCGATATCGCTGTCGCTGAGATTCTTGGCGATCATCGGCATGATCTTGGCGCGGTCGTCGTCGCCCCAGGTTTTCTGGGCGTGGAAATCCTTGAGCTTCGCCGAGATGTAGTCGCTCCATTGCCCGGCCAGCTGCGGATAACCCGAGCCGGGATTGCCGCGTCCGTCCGGACCGTGGCAAGCCATGCAGGCGGGCACGTTCAGGGATTTGTCGCCGCCGCGGTACAACGCCTGACCACGCGCCACGAGCGCGCTGTCGGCCACGCCGGGGAGCGATTTCTTGGAGGCGAAATAGGCGCCGATGTCATGCGCATCCTGCGGCGTGAGCGACATCGCGAAACCCATCATGATGGCGCTGTCGCGCGCGTGCGATTTGAACAGGATGATCTCGCGGGCGATGTACTCTTCCTGCTGACCGGCCAGTTTCGGATATAGCGATTGAGCGGAATTGCCGTCGATGCCGTGACAGGCGCCGCAGACTGCCGCCTTGGCTTGCCCGGCGGTGGCATCGCCTGCATGCGGCGGCTCGGTCGGCGCGGGCGCGGCGACGGCCACTTCGGTTTGCGCCGGTTTGCTGGAACCTTCGGGCTGCGTCGTCGGCGCCGCCTGAGCGGACGCGGCTGGTTGCGTGGGCGGATCGGCCGCAAAAGCGAGACTCGCACCGAACACGGCGATCGAGGCGGTTGCCGTGATCACGGCCATCGCATGCCGAAAACTCATACACTTCACTCCAAGAGATGCCAAATTCGGCGATTCGCGACACGCCGGCACAAGGCGCGAATTATCCCAGTCGCACTGCACAGAATCAAACCTTCTCATGGCCAGCAATCCGTTCCGATCGGCGCAATTTGTACTCAGCGCGTCGCAATTACGCCAGTTGCCCGACGATACCGGCGCCGAGATCGCCTTCGCCGGACGCTCGAATGCGGGCAAATCCAGCGCGCTCAATGCGATCTGCGATCAGACCGGTTTGGCGCGCACGTCCAAAACGCCGGGTCGCACCCAGCTGCTGAACGTGTTCGCGCTCGACGAAAGCCGGCGTCTGATCGATCTTCCCGGCTACGGTTACGCCAAAGTACCCGTCGCCGTGCGAGACAACTGGCGCAAGCTCATCGACGAGTATCTGCGCGAGCGTGAGTCGCTGCGCGGCGTCGTGTTGATCATGGACAGCCGCCATCCGCTCAAGGATTTCGACCGGCAGATGCTGACATATTGCACCGGCATCAATTTACCTTGTCTTTTACTGTTGGCGAAAGCCGACAAACTCTCGCGCAACGAAGGCGCCAAAACGCTCGCCGCCGTGCGCAGGGAATGCACCGCGCAAGGCTGGCCGGCGCAGATGCAGCTGTTCTCGGCTCACGCCAAATCGGGTCTCGACGAAGCGCGGTCTGCGTTGAACGGCTTGCTTAGCGCCTAAACGCCTCCACATCAGCCGATCACTTCTCGCGAGCACGACATGTCAGGACCCAGCGCCGTCAAGGAAACACCCGTCGAGAGCCGCGATCAGCTGCTCGAATACATGGGTTCCGGCGTGCGCAAGCCGGAGCAATGGAAGATCGGCACCGAACACGAAAAATTCGGATTTCGTCTCGACGACCTGCGTCCGCCGACCTACGAAGGCGATCGCGGCATCGGCAAAATGCTCGAAGGCCTGACGCGTTTCGGCTGGGCGCCGGTGCGCGAAGGCGACAACATCATCGCGCTCACCCGCGGCGATGGATCGATCACGCTGGAACCGGCCGGCCAGCTCGAACTTTCCGGCGGCCAGCTCGACACGATCCACGAGACGTGCGCCGAAGTGAACGGGCATCTGGCCGAAGTCAAAACCGTTGCCGACGAACTGCGCCTGGGTTTTCTCGGCATGGGTTTTCAGCCGAAATGGCGCCGCGACGACATGCCGTGGATGCCGAAAGGTCGCTACAAAATCATGCGCGATTACATGCCGAAAGTCGGCTCGCTCGGTCTGGACATGATGACGCGCACCTGCACCGTGCAGGTGAATCTGGATTTCGAGAACGAAGCGGACATGGTCAAGAAATTCCGCGTCTCGCTCGCGCTGCAACCCATCGCCACCGCGCTGTTCGCCGATTCGCCATTCACCGAAGGCAAGCCGAACGGCTATCTGTCGTATCGCTCGCACATCTGGACCGATACCGATCCGGATCGCACCGGCATGCTCGATTTCGTTTTCGAGGATGGTTTCGGTTTCGAGCGCTACACCGATTATCTGCTCGATGTGCCGATGTACTTCAGCTATCGCGACGGAACGTACATCGATCTGGCCGGAAAATCGTTCAAGGATTTCATGGCCGGCAAACTGAAAGAATTGCCCGGCGAATTGCCGACGCTGAAAGACTGGGCCGATCACACGACCACGGCATTTCCGGAAGTCCGCCTGAAAAAATATCTCGAAATGCGCGGCGCCGACGGCGGACGTTGGAGTCGCCTGTGCGGATTGCCGGCGTTCTGGGTCGGATTGCTCTACGACCCGACCGCACTCGACGCGGCGTGGGATCTGGTCAAGGATTTCACGCTCGCCGAGCGCCACGCCTTGCGCGACGGCGTGCCCAAGCACGCGCTGAAACTACCGTTCCGCAACGGCACAGTGCGCGATCTGACCCTCGAAGCGCTGAAAATCGCCGGTCACGGACTCGTTCGCCGCAATAAACTGAATGCGACCGGCGCGAGCGAAGTCGTGTTCCTGGAACCGTTGATCGAATACGCACAGGCCAATCAGACGCCGGCCGAGCGGAAGTTGGAGTTGTACAAAACGCAGTGGAACGGCAGCGTCGATCCGGTGTTTAAAGAGTTTGCTTACTGAGCAAGTTCACGCTGCAATTTTAAGTCGCACCGACAATCCTGCACGAATCGCAAGTTGAACCAGATTGTCGATGCGGAAATCCGCGAATTTTCCCGACATCAGTGCCGATACTCGTGCCGGCGTCATCTTCAAGTCAATTGCGGCCTGCGCCTGCGTGTCGTAATGCTCGCGCACGTGGCGACGCAATTCGGCGATCAACGCCGAGCGCAAACGCATGACCTCCGCTTCCTCGGGCCTGAAACCCAAGTCCTTGAAAACGTTGCCGCTGGATTTCGTCAACTTGATCATCGCGTCTTTTTCCGTTTGCGAGCAGCCAGCAATTGCTTCAACCGCTCCGATGCAAGATCGATGTCGCGTTTCGATGTCGTTTGCGTTTTCTTCCGAAACGCATGCAACACATAGACCGATTCGTCGAACGCGGCAACATAGATGATGCGAAACGCACCGCCCGCGTGGATTCGAATCTCGCGAACGCCAGCGCCGATTTGCGACATCGGCCTCCAATCACTCGGCTCCTCGCCGCGCTGGAGCTGATCGATCTCGAATCCTGCTTCGCGCCGCGCCTCCTCCGGAAATGCGCGCAAATCATTCAAACTGCTGCCCACGAAAATAGTGGCCTTCACTAGCAATCCTTTGCCGATTCTATAGCCGATGTTATCGGAACCTGTAATTAATTTCTAGTAGCGATAACCCCGATATCCTGTGACGATCTCTTAGTCGGATGCCGGGACTTTAGCCAACGGCCGCACATCCTCGACCAGATGCACCAGCACGCGACCCGGCTCCTCGATCTGCATCATGTGCGCAGAGTTTTCGAACCAGACCAGTTTCTTGTGCGGCGCCTTCACGCGCGCGAACCAATCGGCGGCGACTTTGGCCGATGTCGTATCGTCGTGACGTCCGTTGAACAGAATGACCGGGCAACGGAATTCGATGTCCTTCCTGAAATCGGCGGCGACGAACGTTTTCAGCAATTGAGTCAGCGACAGATCCGAGCCCTTGCCAATCGCGGCGCGGTCGATGGCTGTGTAGTCGGGCGAAAGTTCGCTGGCGTTGTAGTAGTAGTCATACGTGTCGCGATTCCAGCTCAAGCCGCCGAATAGCACCGACCATTTCCGTTCGGTATTGAGCTTGTCGAGCGGAATCGACCCATCAGCTTCCGGATAAGGCGCAATCGCGTGGAGTTCCTTGATCGCCTGTTCGTTGTGGGCGGCTTCGACGGCTTTCAGCGTGTTCTCATAGCCGAGACGTTCGCTTTCGCGCGAGTCGATCATCTGACCCATGCCGACGTATGCATACAGCCATTCGGGATGTTGTTTGGCGAGTTCGAGGCCGAGCAAGGTTCCCCACGAATGCGCCATCACGAAAATCTTGTCTTTGTGATACGTCGCGCGAAGATATTGAACGACCTCTTGCGCATCTTTTTCCAGGCGCTCGGCCGTCACCGTCGCGCGGATTTTTCCCGGATCGTTCGCCGCGTACGTTTTTCCCGAACCGCGCTGATCCCATTGCACGACGGTGAAGTAGTCCTCCCACGGATTCTGGAACGTCCAGCTCGTCGGCATTTCCGGTGCGCCGGGACCGCCGTGGATGAACAGCAAAATCGGATTGTGCAGATCGCGACCGCGAATCGTTATCCATTGTCGGGTGCCATCGATGTCGATCGCGATTTGCTGATCGATACCGCCGGGCGTGACGACTTTCTGCAATTCGCGAACGATCGATCGCGCCTGATCCTGCGTGAACGGTTTCTTCGTATCGTCCGCGGCGAATGCGATGAGCGGCGCGAACGCCGCCATCGCCAGCCATGTTCCGATTTTCACGGTTAGGATTTTTTCTTCGACGTCTTCAAACCGCGCTCAATCAACAACGGCTCGACGCTCGGATCGCGCCCGCGAAAACCGCGATAGGCCGCATCCAAATCTTCCGTGTTGCCTTTCGACAAAATCATGTCGCGGAAGCGCTGGCCGTTTTCGCGCGTCATGCCGCCGTGTTCCTTGAACCAATAAAACGCGTCGTCGCGCAGCACAGCGGTCCACAGGTAGGCGTAATAACCGGCTGCGTAGCCGTTGTCGAAAATGTGCGCGAAATACGACGAGCGATAGCGCGGTGGAACGAGCGCGTAGTCGACGTGATATTTTTTCAGCGCGGCTGCTTCGAACGGATCTGTCGAAACTTTCTCGTCGCTTGCTTGTGTGTGCCACGCCATATCGAGCAGCGCGGCGCCGAGATATTCCGTGGTCGCGAAACCTTCGCCGTAGGTGCCGGCCGCTTTGATTTTGGCCAACAATTCTTTCGGCATCGGCGCGCCGGTTTGATAGTGCTTGGCGAAGTTGGCGAATACGGTCGGCTCATCGGCCCAATGCTCGTTGAACTGCGATGGGAATTCGACGAAATCGCGCGGCACCGATGTGCCGGACAGTTGCGGATATTTCACGTTCGAGAACATGCCGTGCAGCGCATGTCCGAATTCATGGAACATCGTGGTCACGTCGTCGCGGCTGATCAGTGCCGGTTGGCCGGGCGCGGGCTTGGTGAAGTTGCACACGTTGAACGCAACGGGTTTCGTGCCGAACAGCGCGGATTGATCGACGAACGTACTCATCCACGCACCGCCGGCCTTGTTGTCGCGCTTGAAATAATCGGCGTACCACAGCGCCATCGACGTGCCGTCTTTGTCGAACACTTCGAACACCCGAACGTCCGACTGATAAACCGGAATGTCGTGACGCTCCTTGAATGTGATGCCGTACAGTTTGTTCGCGGCGAAGAACACGCCATCCTGCAGCACGCGATCGAGCACGAAGTACTGTTTCACTTCGTTTTCGTCCAGCTTGAATTCGTTCTTCTTGACCTGCTCTGAATAGAACTGCCAATCCCATGGCTCGAGTTTGGCGACGCCATGCTTCTTCGCGATCGCCTGCATCTTCGCCGCTTCACTTTTCGCTTTGGCGACGGCGGCGGGCACCATGTCCGTCATCAGTTTGATGGCGCGGCCGGCCGTTTTCGCCATCTGATCTTCGAGCACGTAATCGGCGTACGTTTTGTAGCCGAGCAGATGCGCTTTCTGTACGCGTAATTCAGCGATGCGTTCGATGGTGTCGCGCGTATCGTTGTCGTCGCTATGTTCGGCGCGGTTGATCGATGCTTGGAACAGCTTTTGGCGTGTCGCGCGATTGGTCAGCGACGATTGCGCCGGCTGCTGCGTCGTGTTTTGCAACGTGAGTAGCCACTTGCCGTCGAGCTTGCGGCTTTTCGCGGCTTCCGCAGCGGCGGCGATATCGGCTTCGCTCAGTCCGGCCAGATCATCCGCGCTATCGAAGGTCAGCGCGGCGGCTTTCACCGCGCCGAGATTCTTCTTTTTGAAAGCGGTGCTGAGCGACGACAACTCTTTATTCAATTCCTTCAGTTTGTTTTGATCGCTCTCGCCGAGTTGCGCGCCGGATCGCACGAAATTCTTGTAATAACGTTCGAGCAGATGTTTGGATTCCGCGTCGAGACCGAGCGCATCGCGCTGGTCGTACAACGCTTTCACGCGCGCGAACAATTTTGCATTCAGAAAAATCGCATCGCGATGCGCGGCAAGTTTCGGCGATTCATCCTGTTGAACTTTTTGCAGCGTATCGTTCGTATTGGATTGCGACAACGCGAAAAATACTTTGCTGACTCGCGTCAGGGTGCGGCCGGTTTTCTCCATCGCGACGATGGTGTTATCGAACGTCGGCGCTTCGGATTGTTCGGCGATTTTCTGAACTTCGCCGATCTGGATTTTCATACCCTCTTCGAGCGCGGGTTGAAAATCGGCGTCCTTGATCTGGGTGAAGTCGGGTGCTTGGAAAGGCAACGGACTTTCGGTCAGGAACGGGTTTTCCCGAGCGGGCGCGACGGTATCGGCTTTCGCTGGATCGGATTTATGCTGCGGCGACGAACAGGCGGCAAGCGAAACGGCGAGTGCAATCGCGACACGTTGAATGCGGATCATGCAGGTCTCCAGCAACGAAAGTGGAATAGCGAGAATGAATTCTCCGCATCGTCATTCCCGCGGAGGCGGGAATCCAGTGCCTTTTTACCTAGTCGCGTATATGGCGAACAGCAATGTCGCTGGATTCCCGCATTCGCGGGAATGACGAGCGAAAATGACGGCGGCGCCGAAACGTCGGCGCGCGCAATCTATTTGTGCGATTTAGAATCCTTCAGTCCGCGCTCGATGAGGAGCGGATCGACGCTCGGATCACGTCCGCGAAACGCGCGATATGCAACATCCAGATCCTGCGTATAGCCGCGCGATAAAATCATGTCGCGGAAACGCTGACCGTTCTCACGCGTCATTCCGCCATGTTCCTTGAACCAATAGAACGCGTCGTCGCGCAGCACTGCGCTCCACAGATAGGCGTAATAACCGGCCGAATAACCGCCGCCCCAAATGTGTGCGAAATAGCTCGTGCGATAGCGCGGCGGAACAAGTGCGTAGTCGACATGGAATTTCTTCAGCGCATCGATCTCGAATTTATCGACGTCCTGTTTCGGCGCATCGGCCGGCAGTTCGTGCCAAGCTTGATCGAGCAGCGCGGCGCCGAGATATTCGGTCGTCGCGAAGCCTTCGCCGTACGTGCCGGCTTTCTTGATCTTGTCGACCAACGCCTTCGGCATCGGTTCGCCGGTTTGATAATGTTTGGCGTAGTTGGCGAACACGGTCGGTTCGTCCGCCCAATGTTCGTTGAACTGCGACGGGAATTCCACGAAATCGCGCGTCGTGCTGGTTCCCGCGATCAGCGGATATTTCACGTTCGACAACATTTCGTGCAGCGCGTGACCGAACTCGTGGAACATCGCCACGACGTCGTCATGACTGATCAACGCGGGTTGTCCATCGGCGGGTTTGGTGAAATTGCACACGTTGAACGCGACCGGATGATGGCCGAGCAAGCCCGATTGCTGCACGAAACTGTCTTCCCACGCGCCGCCGGATTTGTTGTCGCGCTTGAAGTAATCGGCGTACCAGATTGCCATCGATGAGCCGTCTTTGTCGAAAACTTCGAACACGCGCACGTCCGGGTGATAAACCGGGATGTCGTGACGTTCTTTGAACGTCAGGCCATACAGCTTGTTCGCTGCGAAGAAAACACCGTCCTGCAACACGCGATCGAGCACGAAGTATTGCTTCACTTCGTTTTCGTCGATCTGGTATTGGCTCTTTTTCACCTGTTCGGAATAGAACTGCCAATCCCACGGCGCAAGTTTGAAACCGCCTTTCTGCTTGTCGACGATGCCCTGCATCTGCGCGGCTTCGCGCTTGGCCTTGGCGACCGCGGCGGGCACCATGTTCGTCATCAATTTGATGGCGTGTTCGGGCGTCTTGGCCATCTGATCGGACAGGCTGTACGCGGCGTAAGTTTTGAATCCGAGCAGCTTCGCTTTTTGCGCGCGCAGTTCGGCCAGGCGCGCGATCGTGGCGCGTGTGTCGTTCGCGTCGTCGTGTTCGGCGCGATTGATTGAGGCTTTGAACAACTGTTCGCGCGTGGCGCGATTGGTCAGCGAAACCTGCGCGGGCTGCTGCGTCGTGTTCTGCAGCGTCACGACATATTTGCCGTCGAGCTTGCGATCCGCTGCATTGCGCGCGGCGGCGGCGAGATCACCCTCGCTGAAACCGGCGAGCGCGTCTTTGTTGTCGACAACCAACGCGCCTTGTTTCGTCGCTTCGAGCAGCTTGTTGCCGAATGCGGTACTCAGCGTCGATTCTTCTTTGTTCAGTTCGCGCAGCTTGTCCTGATCGCTCACGCTCAACTGCGCGCCGGCGCGGACGAAGTTCCGGTAATAATGTTCGGCGACGGTCTTCTCTTCACCGCCGAACGAATCACGCTTCTCGTAAACGGCCTTCACGCGCGCGAACAATTTTGCGTTCAGCCAGATCGCATCCTGATGCGCGGCGCGCTTGGGCGCCTCTTCTTCCTGGATTTTCTGCAGCGTGTCGTTGGTGTTGGCTTGGGTCAGCGCGTCGAATACCTTGGTTGTGCGCACATACAACGCACCGGATTTTTCCAACGCCGCGATGGTGTTCTCGAACGTCGGCGCGTCGTTGCTATTGGCGATCGCCTCGACTTCCGTCAATTGCCGCTTCATGCCTTCTTCGATCGCCGGCTGGAAATCCGCGTCGGTGATCTTGTCGAATGCCGGCGCTTCGTATTGCAGCGAACTGGGCGCGAAAAACGGATTGGTACGTTCGGCCGTCGCGGACGATTTGCCGTGATCGGATTTTTGCGGCGACTGCGCGCACGCGGCGAGCGTGGCGGTCATGGCAACGAGCAGGATACGGGTACGCAACATGTGGAAAACTCCCCGAAGTGGATTTGTATAAAAATGCGGAAGGGCATGCGTCGAATCGAAAATCAGACGGCGGTGACGTCGCGCAGCGTCCAGCTTTTGCCGACTAGCAGCGTAAGACGATGTTTGACGATGGAATGCGGCAGGTTGGTGGTGACGGTCACGTCGGTGCGCACGTCGCTTTGCTTGGCGGTGACCGTCGCCGACGGATCGCTCGATCCCATCGAATCGTCGATCGTGTCGGGATCGGGCTGCAGCGCCTTCCATTTGTCGAACAGCGACGGCTCGCGCAATGCGTCCTGCAGTTGGTGGGCGAAGTCGGCCGGCGACTCGCCAGTGAATGACAACTCACCGACGGGGCCTTGCGCCTTCCCTAGATTGTCGACGACCAGATAATAGCGTTGCGTGGTCATGAAAACTCCTTGAAATCGACGTTCGAGTTTAGCAGAAGGGTGAGGTGGGGCTGCCATGACTTCCGTCGCTGACGCTCGCGCCGCAGCGCACGTAGACTAGGCCGCCGCATAACTTCCCCGCCAAGGACATTCGATGCCGATCCGCCGTTTTTGCGTCCGTCTCGCCGCCGCGTTCGCGCTGTGCAGCGTGGCCACGTTTGCCGCCGCGCAAACCAAATTGCTGCGCTTTCCAGATATTTGCAACGATCGCATCGTGTTCACCTACGGCGGCGATTTGTGGACGGTATCGTCGCAAGGTGGCACGGCGATTCGTCTCACGGCCGGTCCCGGTTTGCAGGAATCGGCGCACTTCTCGCCGGACTGCTCGCAGATCGCGTTCACCGGGGAATACAGCGGCGAGGATCAGGTCTACGTGATGCCGGCCAACGGCGGCGTGCCGACGCAGCTTACCTATTACCCGGCGCTCGGTCCGCTACCGCAACGTTGGGGATTCGACAATCAGGTTTACGGATGGACGCCGGATGGTTCGCGCGTGCTGTTCCGCGGCTACATGGAAACGTTCGCATTGGCACAGCCGCGTTTGTTTACCATCGCGAAAGATGGCGGTTTGCCGGATGTATTGCCGATGACGTTCTCCGGCGTCGGTGCTTATTCGCCGGATGGCAAACAGCTTGTTTATTCGCCGCTGTTTCGCGATTTCCGGACGTGGAATCGCTATCAGGGCGGCTGGGCGGAAGATTTATACATTTTCGATGTCGCGACTCAACAAGGTCGCAACATCACCAACGATCCGCACACCGATCGCGATCCGATCTGGATCGGCAACGCGATCTATTTCGTATCCGATCGCGACGATGTGCTCAATCTCTATAAATACGACATCGGCAGCGGGCAAACCACACAGCTCACCAAACATCGCAACTTCGACGCGCGCTGGGCCAGCGGCGATCGCAGCGGGCATATCGTGTACGAACTCGGCGGCGAACTGCGCGTGTACGACGCCAACACGAATCAGGATCGCGCCGTATCGATCGCGGTGCCGACCGACGGCACGCGGACGCGGGCCGAGCACATCGAAGTTGCCGACAAAATCGAGCAATCTGGATTGAGCCCGCATGGCGAGCGCGCGTTTTTCGTCGCGCGCGGCGATCTGTTCACCGCGCCGGTCGAGCACGGCATCACGCGCAATCTCACGCAGACGCCGGGCGTGCACGAGCGCGAAGCGGCCTGGTCGCCAGACGGCAAACGCATCGCGTTCGTATCCGATCAAGGCGGCGACGAAGCCGTATGGGTTCGTGATGTCGATGGGAACAACGCGAAACAGTTGACGCACGAAATGCTCGGCCGGTTGTTCACGTTGCGCTGGTCGCCGGATGGCAAGCGCGTCGCGTTCAGCGACAGCGCCAATCGCGTCGAAGTGGTCGATACGGCGGGCGGCAAAGTTGTACAGGTCGCGAAAGATCCGTTCGGATTGCAGCGCGATTATGCGTGGTCGCCGAAGGGTTCGTATCTCGCGTACTCGTTGAACGAAGAAAACGCGCAGCCGTCGATTTTCATCTGGACCGCGGCCGATGGCAAAAGCGTGCGCGTCACCGATCCTTTATTCGGCGAAGCGAATCCTGCGTTTTCGCCGGATGGAAAATTCTTGTACTTCCTCGGCGCACGCGAGTGGGCGCCGCAAATCAGCGCGATCGAATGGAACTTTGCCGCGAACCGCAACATCGGCATTTACGCGTTGACGTTGCAGAAAAACGGTCCGAATCCATTCCCACTGGAAAACGATGAAGCCAAAGCCGGCTCGGACGACAGCAGCGACGACGAAGACGATAAATCGAAGAAAGAAAAGAAAAAGGAAAACGATAGCGAGAAGAAGAAAGCCAAGGCGGTCGACGCGATCGATTTCGACGGATTGGCATCGCGCGTCACGCGCGCGCCGATCGATCCCGACAATATCGTGTCGCTCGCGATCACCGGCAAATTCATCGTTTATAGCGTCACCGATGCGTTTTATTACGGACGCGACGGGAAATTCAAACCGCAGGTTCATGTTTACGATCTGAAGAAGCGCAAGGACAAAACGCTGGTCGAAAATGTCGACAGCGCAGCGCTGTCGGACGACGGCCAGAAATTGCTCGTGCAAAGCGGCGACAGTTTCAAAGTCTACGATGTCGACGGCGATGGCAAGGAATCCAAATCGATCGGCACGTCGGGTCTGGCGCTGACGCGCGATCCGCATCAGGAATACGCGGAAATCTTCCGCGAAGTGTGGAATCGCTATCGCGATTATTTCTACGTCAACAACATGAACGGCTACGACTGGAAATCGCTGCGCGCGAAATACGAGCCGCTGTTGCAATACGTTGGCGATCGATCCGATCTCAATTACCTGCTCGGCCAAATGGTCGGCGAATTGAGCAATTCGCATTCGTACGTGAGCGGCGGCGATTTGAAATTGCCCAAGAAACCGCACGTCGCGCTGCTTGGCGCGCGCTTCGAGCTCGACGCGGCGAGCGGACGCTACCGCGTCAAAAGCATCATGCCGGGTGAGAACGACGAAGACCGTTATCGTTCGCCGTTGACGGAAGTCGGCGTCGACGTTCATGTCGGCGATTACATTCTCGCCATCAACGGCCAGGAACTGACGGCGCACGATAATCCCTATCGTTTATTGCAGACCGCGCCGGGACAGCCTGTGGAATTGCGCGTGAGCGGCAAACCCGGTGCGGCCGGCGCGCGCACCGTGCTGGTCAGGCCGATCGATACGGAAGAACACCTCAAGTATTACGCATGGGTCGAACACAATCGTCGCTACGTCGACGAAAAAACGCACGGCAAGCTCGGTTATCTCTACATCCCGGACATGGGCGCCGACGGCATCCGCGAATTCATCAAATGGTTCTATCCGCAAATTCGCAAGGAAGGTCTCGTCGTCGATGTGCGCGACAACGGCGGCGGCAACGTGTCGGCGATGATCATCGAGCGTCTCGCTCGCAAACTGCTCGGCGTGAATTTCGCGCGCAACGCATCGGCGACGGGCACGTATCCGCAACAGGGATTCAACGGCTATCTCGCTGCGCTGATCAGCGAATCGACGGCGTCGGATGGCGACATTTTCGCGCACATGTTCAAGCAGGCGAAACTCGGTCCGACCATCGGCAAGCGCACGTGGGGCGGTGTGGTCGGCATCAACGACTACGGCCCGGTATTGGATGGCGGCCAGGTCGAAGTGCCGGAGTTCATCGCGATCGCCGACATGAGCGGCAATTACAAAGTCGAAGGCGAGGGTGTGACTCCGGATATCGATGTCGACAACGATGTGTTTTCGACGATCCACGATAAAGATCCGCAGCTCGATCGCGCGATCGCCGAAATCATGAAGAAGGTCGACGCCAATCCGCCGCGGCTGCCGTCGCGTCAGGCCGATCCGGTCAAGGCGCCCGTCGACATGCGGCCGAAATCGCCGTAACCGCGTCAGTAAGATGCGCGCCGGCGTGGCGCGCATCGATATCGTTCGAGTACGGAAGAATGCCGAGACACGGCGCGGGCAATCGCTCGCGCAGCGCGTCGATGTTGTCGTCGGCGCGAAGCATGTGCGGATCGATCCGATTGCCGATCCAACCGATGAATTCGCAGCCGTCGGCGAGAATCGCGCGAGCGGTCAGAATCGCGTGATTGATGCAGCCCAGCCGGAGGCCGACGACGAGTATCACAGGCAATTTCAACGCGCGCACCAGATCGGCTTGCGTCTTTGATTCCGAGAGCGGCGCGCACCAGCCGCCCACGCCTTCGACGACGACGCAATCTGTATTTGCGGACAATGCTGCAAACGCCGCATCGATGCGATCGAATGTCACCTCGACGCCGGCGTCCCGCGCGGCGATATGCGGTGCGATTGGGTCGCGAAACGCAAACGGATTGACCAGCGCATACGCCGGAGTGCCGGCGCTGTTGGCGATCAATGTCAGTGCATCGGCATTGCGCAATCCGTCGCCGTCGTCGTCGCAACCGCTCGCGACCGGTTTCATGCCGACCGCTCGAATCCGCGCCGCATTCAGTGCGCACAGCAGGCTCGCAGCGACATGCGTTTTGCCGATGCCGGTATCCGTTCCGGTGACGAAAACGCCCCGGGTCACGCCACGCGTGCCGCGATCTGGCGCATCGCCATTCGGTCGGCGCCGCGGCGCGAGAAGATCAGCAACCAGTACATGCATCCGGGCACCGCGAAAAGCCACGGTTTGGTGACATCGAACGGAATCACGCAGGCGGTCGCGACCGACATCAGCGACACGCCTAACGTGCACGCCCATCCGAAAATGCGCGCGCGCGTGACGATGCGTTCGTCGGCGTCGAGTCCGATGCGCTCGGCCGACCTGAGCGCATGTCGAAACAACAGGACAAACGTCAACGAGATCGCCGCCAGTCCGATGCCGAACACCACGTAGGCCGCGCGCAATTCGTCGATGCTGTGGATCTCGATGGGCGAGTCGGCCAGCCATTGATGCGTGGCCGAGGCGAACGATATCGAAAACAACAGGCGCAGCGGATAGACATAACTCAGCACGAAAAAAACCAGGATCAGGCTCAGGACCACCGCCGTCTTGTCCTCGAGATCGTAGTGGCGGCTCCACGAGCGGTGATTTGCCCAGAATCGCGAGATCATCAGGAAGCATGCGGCGAACGTGGGCAGTCCGCGCAACGCCTGCAGCATTTCCGGGACGGACGACGGAACATGCCCGACCGACATCACGATCAAGGTGACCGCGAATGCGAATGCGGAGTCGACGAATCCTTCCAGTCGCGTGGCCTGATGGCGTCGGACACGCATCACGTTGTCGGGATTGCGTTGCTTGATCGGCGTGTTCACCGTGCCAGCATAAGCAATGCGGCGGCTGTCGCAAAGCTGCGCGTAGCGCGTTCGAACCGTTACAATGTGAATTCATTGCGGCGAGTCGTGTCGATGTTCAAAGCCGAACCCATCCAAGTCGTCGATAAATCCGCGCATTACGATGCGCTGGCGCAGCAGGCGCGTGGGCTGCTCGCCGGTGAACGTGATCGCATCGCCAATGCCGCGAATTTCGCATCGCTTGTCTTCAACGCGTTGCCGGCGATCAACTGGGCGGGATTTTATTTTTACGACGGACGCGAACTCGTGGTCGGCCCTTTTCAGGGTCAGCCGGCGTGCGTGCGCATCGCGATCGGCAAAGGTGTGTGCGGCACGGCGGCGGAAACCCGACGGACGCAGGTGGTGCGCGATGTCAACGAATTTCCCGGCCACATCGCCTGCGATGCGGCGTCGCAATCCGAAATCGTGGTGCCGCTGTTCGATGGCGACAAGCTCATCGGAGTCTGGGATGTCGACAGCCCGGATATCGCGCGCTTCGACGACGAGGATCGCGTCGGCATGGAGCGCCTGGCGAAAATCTATCTGGATTCCCTGAGCGGCACGCTGGAGAACTGACCATGGCCGCGAAAGAAGACGCCAACAAGATTCGCAACGTCGGACCGAAATCCGCCGCGTGGCTGCGTCAAGTCGGCGTGCGCACGCAGGAAGATTTGAACAAGCTCGGGCCGGTCGAGGCGTTCATGAAAGTCAAACGCGCCGGATTCCGGCCGAGCCTGAATCTTCTGTATTCACTGGCCGGCGCCATCGAAAATTGCCATTGGGCCGATTTGCCCGACGAACGCAAACAAGCCCTCGTCGCCGCCGCCGGTTCCGACGAAGCCTCCAATCCGATCAAAACGCGCTGGCAAAAGCAGGTAGAACGCAGTGAGCGTGGCAACGAATCGGTGAAGGATTCGCGCGATTCGGAAGAGTCGGGAGCAGGCGGCGGAAGTGATGGATTTCTGGATGATCCGGATGGCGGGCACGAGTCCGGTCAGGATGTTGAGTAATTTATAGATCGTCTGGCAATAGGCCGGTGTGCTTCGCTACCTGCGCCAACATTCGTGTGCCGATTTCTTCACCGTCGTGAAACGCAAACACATAGTCTGCATAGCCGTCACGCGCCATTACTCGATGCGAACCGGTTTGACGTTTGATACGCCAGCCAATACGAAGCAGTGCCCGAAGTAGTGTTCGGGCTCGAACCGATGGCCAGCGGCTCACGCAGCGGCAGGAAGAAGCAGATGAATCGGCAGTGGGGCAGCCTCGCCATGTTCGATGCGATCCGCGATTACCCGCAACGCTAAAACCTCGGCCTTGGACATGGCTTCGTCAGCTGACGCGCCATAAGCCAGAACGCCCGGCAGTTCCGGGATACCGGCAATCCATCGCCCATCGGTTTCGCGGTCTAATTCGATCGTCAGTTCCATCTAAATAGTTTACACGACCTCAGCGCACCACCGCATAATCTCGCGCATCCTCACGCCACTTCGGTGTCGCGCGAATCGTGGGCAACACATCCTCAGGATTATCGACGAGCGACCACATCGCTGCGTGTTCGGCATTCATGAAACGCTGATCGATCACGGTCTGCATAAATGTCTGCAGCGGCGTGTAGAAAGCGTTCGTGTTGACCAGCACGATTGGATTGAAATACAGACCGAGCCGCTTCAGCGTCAGTGCTTCGAACAACTCCTCCAAAGTGCCGCATCCGCCGGGCAAGGCCACGACCGCGTCGGAACCGGTGAGCAGGCGATGCTTGCGTTCGCGCATGTCTTCGACGACCTCGAGCGACGCCAAACCCGGATGTTGCCATTCCACTTCCGTCATGAAACGCGGGATTACGCCGATGACTTTGCCGCCTTCGGCCATCGCACCGTTGGCCAGCGATCCCATCAGCCCGACCGCGCCGCCGCCGTAGACAATCGTGCAGTTGTCGCGCGCGAGCAACATGCCCAGACGGGTCGCGGCATCGTGGTAGCTCGGGTCGCATTGTTCGCTGGAGGCGCAGTACACGCACACGCGCATGTGGATTCCTTGCGGGGATGTAAATTCTAAACGGCTGAATGCCTGATTAACGCAATTAGAACAAACCCTTTGTTACGGTTCGGCCCCTCGAGATCGTCACGGTACATCGAAGAACGATCCGGCGTAGTCGAATTGATTCACGGGGTTATCCTGGCATGACAATCAAGCGAGTCGGTATCGCGGTCGGACTATTGTTCGCCGCAATGGGGAATGTTTCTGCGGAAATCGTAACGCCATCCACGCCGGTTGCGTGTGTGGCCAATGCGTTGCAGGCATATTTCGGTTCGTCGTTCGATGACGAAACCGCCGTTTCGACGGCCACCGCGCTGACGTCGGCCGCCCTGGTTTCCGATCTTCGCGACGATCAAGTCGAAGCTATCGAAGATGCGGTCGCCACCAATGCGGTGATCGATCCGCGCCAGGAACTGACCGATTTCGCGATGCAGCTGCTCGATATCCGCTATCGCCGCGGCGGTCGCGCGCCATCGACCGGTTTCGACTGCAGCGGGTTCGTACACTACGTGTTCGCGCAAGTGCTCGGCGTGGATCTCCCGCAGAATTCGCAAAGTCAGTATCAGATCGGCGCGCACGTCGCGCGCGCGGACATGAAAACGGGCGATCTGGTGTTCTTCAAGACCCACGGCAAACGCATTTCGCATGTCGGCATCTATCTCGGCGATGGCCGTTTCATCCATTCGCCGACCACCGGCGAGCGCGTGCGCGTGAGCAATCTTTCCGAGAATTACTGGGCTCGCCGCTTCGCCGGCGCGCGCCGTCCGAGCACGTTTATCTGATCGCAGCCGGCGCGCTTGCCGCCGGCTTTGCTTCCCGCTGCATCTCCGACGATGGTTGGTCTGGCCACGGCGTAACGTCGCGCCGATAATGATCGTTTTCGCGACGAGACCATCATTATGGCCAGCAAACTTCCCGACGGCGTTGTCCTTAACGCGCCTATGCATCCGCGCTTCGATGAAATCCTGACCGCCGGTGCGCTCGCCCTCGTTGCCAAACTGCACCGCACGTTCGAGCCGCGCCGCCAGGAATTATTGAAAGCGCGCATCGAACGCCAGAAACGCATCGACGCCGGCGAGATGCCGGACTTTCTGCCCGAAACGAAATCCGTACGTGATGGCGACTGGAAAATCGCACCGCTGCCGAAGTCCCTCGAATGCCGGCGCGTCGAAATCACCGGGCCGGTCGAACGCAAGATGATCATCAACGCGTTCAACTCCGGCGCCGATTCGTACATGGCCGATTTCGAAGACTCGAACAGTCCGAACTGGTCAAACCAGATCGCGGGACAAGTCAATCTGAAAGATGCGATTCGCGGTGACATCAGTTTCACCAACGACGCTGGAAAAGTATACAAACTCAATGAAAAGATCGCGACGCTGCAAATCCGTCCGCGCGGTTGGCATCTCGACGAGAAGCACGTGACCGTCGACGGACAGCGCGTCTCCGGGGGCATTTTCGATTTCGCGCTCGTGTTTTTCCACAACGCGAAAGAGCAAGTAAAACGCGGCTTCGGTCCATTCTTCTATTTGCCGAAAATGGAAAGCCATCAGGAAGCGCGTTTATGGAACGATATTTTCTGCATGGCGCAAGATGAAATCGGCATGCCGCGCGGCACGATCAAAGCGACGGTATTGATCGAAACCATTCTCGCCACCTTCGAGATGGAAGAAATCCTGTACGAACTGCGCGAACACTCCGCTGGCCTCAACGCCGGACGCTGGGATTACATTTTCAGCGCGATCAAGAAATTCAAGAACAAGCCCGATTTCTGTTTGGCCAATCGCGTCATGATCAACATGGAAGTGCCGTTCATGCGCTCCTACGCGCTCGCGCTCGTGCAGGCGTGCCACAAGCGCGGCGCGCCGGCGATCGGCGGCATGGCGGCGCTGATTCCGATCAAGGGCGACGCAGCGGAGAACGACAAAGCGATGGCCGGCGTGCGCCACGACAAAAAGCGCGATGCCAACGACGGTTTCGACGGCGGCTGGATCGCGCATCCCGGCCTGGTCTCAATCGCGATGGAAGAATTCAAAGCCGTCCTCGGCGACAAACCGAATCAGTGGAGCAAACAGCGTGACGAAAAAATGACGGCCAGCGAATTTCTGGATTTCCGTCCCGAACAGCCGATCACCGAAGCCGGCGTGCGCAACAACATCAACGTCGGCATTCATTATCTCGGCAGCTGGCTCGCCGGCAACGGCTGCGTGCCGATTCACAATCTGATGGAAGACGCCGCGACGGCGGAAATCTCGCGTTCGCAAATCTGGCAATGGGTGGTGAGCGCGAAAGGCAAACTCGACGATGGCCGCAAAGTCGATGCGGCCATGGTGAAAACATTTATTCCTGAAGAACTCGAGAAAGTGAAAAAGGATGCAGCAGCTGCCGGCGAACCGATGGGCACGTACGATCAGGCCGCGGCGATCTTCGAGAAGATGGCTTTGTCGAAAGAATTCCCGGAATTCTTGACGTTGCCGCTCTACGAAGCTTTGGATTGATCGCGCTGGATTCGACGCCGCTCGTCATATTCCCGCGACCCCGTCCTTCTCCTTCCCCCGCTCGCGGGGGAAGGCCGGGAAGGGGGCGCTTCAAAAAAAGTTCGAAGCGACCGCAAAAACCTGCCCCCACCCCAACCCTCCCCCGCAGGCGGGGGTGGGGGTTATGCCCCGGATCGCTGAACTGACTGGCGGCGAACCCTGCACATGAAACGATCGAAGTCCCTCTTCTCCTTCCCCCGCTCGCGGGGGAAGGCCGGGATGGGGGCGCTTCAAGAAACGAAGCGACGGTAACAAGCGCCCCCACCCCAACCCTCCCCCGCAGGCGGGGGAGGGAGATAGGACGTCAGTGTGGAGGGAGATGAGACGTAACCGAGGGAGGTAGAGGCGCGAACTACTTTGCCACCAAATCCTGATAGTCCGCATTCCGCTGAATGAAAGCAGCGACGAACGAGCACGCAGGAATCACCTTGTCGCCGCTCGCTCGCACCAGATCGAGCGTACCGCGAACCAGATGCGAGCCCACGCCGCGGCCCTCGAGTTCAGTCGGAACTTCTGCATGCGTGAGTGCGACGACGCCGGGCGAACGTCGATAATCGATAAATGCGGTCTTGCCTTCGACTTCGTACTCGAAGCGATGACGTTCGGGATTGTCGATGACGCTCATGCCGTGCCTCCGATGCGTTGATCGACCCATTCGATCCAATGTCGAACCGGAATCGGCGTGCCGGTTTCCAGATGCGACAGACAGCCGATGTTCGCCGAAAGAATGAGGTCGGGATTTCCACTTTGCAAGTTTTCGAGTTTTCGCGCGCGAAGTTGTTGCGACAGTTCCGGCTGAAGAATCGAATACGTTCCGGCCGAACCGCAACAGAGATGCGAGTCGGGAACCGGAACCAGATCGGCGCCGAGCGCGATCAAGATCGATTCGACCACGCCGCGAATCTTCTGCGTGTGCTGCAACGTGCACGGCGGATGAAACGCGATGCGCGGTTTCGTGTCATGCGGACATCGTGCGGCGAGTTGATCGGTTGCCGAGGCGAGGAATTCCGACACATCGCGCGTCATCGTGACGACACGCACCGCTTTTTCCGCGTACGCCGCATCGTCGCGCAAGGCGTGCGCGTACTCTTTCAGCATCGCGCCGCAGCCGGAGGCATTGATGACGATCGCTTCCGCGCCGGCTTCGATCAATGGCCACCACGCGTCGATGTTCCTGCGCATTTTTTCGCGCGCGGCGTCGTGCGCGTTCATGTGGTAATCGATGGCGCCGCAACAACCGGATTCGGCGGCGACGATGGATTGCACGCCGAGTTTGTCGAGCACGCGCGCCGTCGCCGCATCGATGGCCGGAATGAGTCCTGGTTGCACACAGCCGTTCAACATGATCACCTTTCGCGCGCGGGTGTTTTTCGGCGTGACGCCCGGTTCCCGAAGTGGCGCCAGTTTCTTGCGCACGCCCGCCGGCAAAATCGGCAGCAACGCGCGGCCGACGATCACGGCAGGATCGAAAATCCAATGTCTCGTCAATGCAAAACGAAGCAGACCACGCCTGCCAGAATCCAGAGGCTCGCGCGGCACCTGTTTGTCGACTTCCGCACGGCCGATATCGACAAGCCGCCCGTAGCGCACACCGGACGGACAGGTCGTTTCGCAATTCAGGCAGGTCAGGCAGCGATCCAGATGCAGTTGCGTCGATCGCGTCGGCGTGACGCCTTCGAGCACTTGTTTGATCTGATAGATACGGCCGCGCGGGCCGTCGAGTTCGTCGCCGAGAATTTGATAGGTCGGACACGTCGCGTTGCAGAATCCGCAATGCACGCACGCACGCAAAATGGATTCGGCTTCGTCGCCGTCGTGCGTGCCTTTGATCCAATCTGCGAGATGCGTTTCCATCGTCCGTCACATACCCGCGATGAGGCGGCCGCGATTCAAGATTCCGTTCGGATCGAACTGGTGTTTCAGATTTCGATGCAAACTCATCACGCCTTCGCTGAGTGGGTGAAACATCAGCGTGTTGCGCTCGCCGCGCCACAGCGCCGCTGTGCCGCCGATGTCGGTGGCCGCGCGGCGGATGTCGTCGGGCGCCGCGTCGCTCGCGAGCCATCGTTGCGCGCCGGCCCATTCGATCAAAGAAATTCCGGGCAACAGGAAGGTTGCCGTCGATGGCAATGACAAACGCCAAAGACGCGCCGCAGAAAACGCATCGTGGTTTTGATCGCGCAGTGAATTCCAGAATGCAGCATCGTCGTTCACCGGCTCGCCGCCAAGAGAATTTTGCGCCGCATGCACCGCGCTCGCCGCGCCAGACAAGCGTAGATAGGCGACGCCGTCGTGCCACGCGCTTGCCGAAATCGGCAGCGGCTGCGCGCTCCAGCGATTGAATCGATCGAGCGCGATGGCGGCGTTCATGTCGAAACGGAGCGTCGCTGTTGCGCGCGGCATCGGAATGACTTTCAACGATACTTGCGTGATCAAACCGAGAATGCCGAGCGAGCCGGCGAGCAATCGCGACACATCGAAACCTGCGACGTTCTTCATCACCTGACCGCCGAAACGAAGCACGTTGCCGTTCGCATCGACCATATTCGCGCCGAGTACGAAGTCGCGCACGGCACCCGCGCTAGCGCGACGAGGGCCGGACAATCCCGCCGCGACCACGCCGCCGATGGTCGGATCGCCGCCAAATCGCGGCCCCTCGAACGGAAGGAACTGATCGTGTTGTTCCAATACCGATTCGATGTCCGACAACGGCGTTCCGCAGCGCGCGGTGATCACCAATTCGGTCGGCTCGTAGCTGACGATGCCGTGATAAATGCGCGTGTCGATGATTTCGCCACGCAATTCCTCGCCATAAAAATCCTTGGTGCCCGCGCCGCGAAAACGCAACGGACTTTTCGACGCATTCGCCGCGACGATGCAATCGCGCAATTGGGCGAGTGCGACGTCCATCAGAACCGTGGCAATTCCGGAAACGGCAGATCGCCCGCGTGAACATGCATGCGTCCGTATTCGGCGCAGCGATGCAAGGTCGGAATCGCCTTGCCAGGATTGAGTAAACCGGATTCGTCGAATGCGCGTTTCACCGCGAAGAATGCTTCGCGTTCGCTATCGACGAACTGCACGCACATCGAATTGATTTTCTCGATGCCGACGCCGTGCTCGCCCGTGATCGTACCGCCGAGTTTTACGCAGAGTTCGAGAATGTCCGCGCCGAAACGATCGGCGCGTTCCCATTCGCCGGGTTGATTCGCATCGAACAGAATCAGCGGATGCAGATTACCGTCGCCGGCATGAAACACGTTCATGCAACGCAATGCGTATTTCGTTTCCATCGCTTCGATCGCGCGCAACATTTCGCCTAAGTGTTTGCGCGGAATCGTGCCGTCCATGCAGTAATAGTCCGGCGAGATGCGGCCCGCGGCCGGAAAAGCGTTTTTACGGCCAGACCAGAATCGTAGACGCTCGACTTCGGATTGCGACACGACGCATTGCGTCGAACCCGCGTCTTTCATCACGCGTTCGATCTGCGCGATTTCGTCGGCGACTTCTTCCGGGGTACCGTCGGATTCAGCGAGCAGGATCGCTTCGGCGTTCAGATCGTAGCCGGCTTTGACGAACGGCTCGACGGCGTTCGTCGCCTTCTTGTCCATCATTTCCATGCCGGCCGGAATGATGCCGGCACCGATGATCGCGGCGACCGCGTCGCCGGCTTTCACGACATCGTCGAACGACGCCATCACGACCTGCGCGAGTTTCGGTTTCGGCACGAGTTTGAGCGTCACTTCGGTGACGACCATCAACAGGCCTTCCGATCCGATGCACAACGCGAGCAGATCCAGTCCCGGCGAATCGAGTGCGGCACCGCCGAATTGCACCGGCGTTCCGTCGATGAGATAACCGCGCACGCCGAGCACGTTGTGCACCGTCAATCCGTATTTGAGGCAATGCACACCGCCGGAATTTTCAGCGACGTTACCGCCGATGCTGCAGGCCAGCTGCGACGATGGGTCCGGCGCGTAATACAAACCGTATTGCGCGGATGCGTCGGAAACAGCGAGATTTCGCACGCCTGGCTGCACGCGGGCGATGCGTGCGATCGGATCGATATCGATGATGCGATTGAGCTTGGCCAACGACAACAACAAGCCATCGGCACATGGCATGGCACCGCCGGACAAACCGGTGCCCGCGCCACGCGCCACGACCGGTGTCCGGGTTTCGTGACACGCACGAAGAATTTCGCGCACCTGCTCTTCGGTTTGCGGCAATGCAACAGCCAGTGGTTTCTGACGGAATGCGGCGAGACCATCGCACTCGAACGGAACGGTCTGTTCGGCACGCCAGAGCAGGTTTTCTGGCGACAGAAGACCGGCCAGTCGCGCCACGATCGGCGGTGGGGAAAGCGTGTCGGCTAATGGGACGGCTGCGTTCACGATAACGGGCTGCGGAGGACTCGCTCGTACTCATGTTACGCCGGGCCGCAAATACGCGCCGCGTCTACTACTAAAGGCTAACGCCGCTGCGTTGTTAGGCTGCGCGAGGCCGTGGTAGTTTCGGTGCTCCGCGGAAGACGCACGGCGTGTAATCGAAGCTGGACCACGGCGGTCTTGCACACTCGCGGACAGCGTTTAAAAGAAGACTTCGCACGATTCCCACGCATGCTCGACCGGGAATCGCGACATCTCATCATCGTGGGAGGGGCCTGTGTTTACCCAAATCATCGATCCAATGAACAACCTGACGCTCACGTGTCTCGTGGCGTTGATCCCGGTCGTGTTCCTCTTAGCGTTGCTCGCCGTATTCCGATTGCCGGCGTGGCTGGCGACCTTGCTCGGTTCGATCGTCACGTTCGCGCTCGCGGTGTGGATTTGGAAGATGCCGCTCGATGAAGGTTCGCATGCGTACTTCTTTGGATCGGCGACGGGGATTTGGAACGTCGACTGGATTACGTTCTGGGGATTGATTCTTTTCAACACACTAAATATCACTGGCGTCTTCGAAAACTTTCGACGCTGGCTGATCGCGCAGGGCAGTCTCGATGTGCGCGTGCAGACGATGTTGTTCGCCTGGGCGTTCGGCGCGCTGCTCGAAGGATTGGTCGGTTTCGGATATCCCTGGGCAGTCGTCGCGCCGATTCTGATTTCGCTGGGTATCTCGGATTTGAACGCGATCCGCGTTGCAGCCATCGCGAACAACGCCCCAGTTTCGTACGGTGCGCTCGGTGCGCCGATCATTACGCTGGCTGCGGTGACACTCGCGACTGGTCAGGATCCACAACAACACCTGCTCGATCTATCCGGCTCGGTCGGTGCCGTCGTCGCCGTGCTGGCCCTGTTGCCGCCGTGGGTTCTGCTTTATCTCGTGTCGGGCAAGCAAGGCATGTTCGAAGCGTGGCCGCTCGCGATCGTCGGATCGCTCGGCTACATCGCCGGGCAATATCCAGTTGCGGTGTATCTCGGTCCATATTTGCCGGACATCACCGGATCGATCGTCTGTTTCGGCGCGCTGCTTCTGCTGCTGAAAGTGTGGCAGCCGAAACGCGTGCTCGGTTACGGCGGCGTACCGCTGAACGCGGCATCGGCGCAGCAATCGCGCGGACATGGTTTGAGTTCGGGCGAAGTCGGTCTGGCTTGGATGCCGTTCATTGTTCTTCTCGTCGTCGTCGCGGCGTGGACCGGTCCGTGGTCGCCGTTGCCGAAAATCAGCTGGTTCAAGGCCTCCGCCGTGGCATGTTCGTCGCTCGCGACGACCTGCGATCCCGCCAAGCCCGACGTCAGCGCCTTATTCAACTTCGCGCCGTATGTCGGCGGCTCGGCGATTTTGGTCGCGTGGATCGTAGTCATCGTCCTTTTGCTCGCGATGGGCAAACTCAAAGGCTCGCAGATCGGCGAAATCTTTTCGCGCACATTCAAACAGATGTGGGGCGCACTGCTCGTCGGCGTGTTCATCTTCGGGCTGGCCTACGTGTTCAATTATTCGGGCATGGCCTCGTCCCTGGCGAAAGGATTCTCGACGATGGGCACCGCCTTCATCATCGTCGCGCCGATCCTCGGATTCATCGGTGTCGCGCTGTCCGGTTCGAACACGTCGACGAATGCGATGTTCGGCAAATTCCAGATGCTCGTCGGCGCGCAACTCGGCATGCCGCCGCTATTGTTGCCGACGTTCAACTCGTGCGGTGCGGAAATCGGAAAACCGATCGCGCCGCAGACGGCGAGCGTTGGCGTATCGACCAGCAAATTCGTGCGCAAAGAAGGCGATGTCATCCGCCACAACATGGGCTGGACGCTCGTGCTGCTCGCCTACCTTATCGTGCTCGCGATCGGATTCTGGTACTTCAATCCGCACGTAATGACGGGTTCGGCGGCCATTACGCCGAAATAATCGTACGTCACGAAAAAGGTCTGCCGCGAAAGCGGCGGGCCTTTTTTATTCGACGGTAACGGACTTCGCCAAATTGCGCGGCTGATCGACATCCGTACCGCGTAATACCGCGACGTGATAAGCGAGCAATTGCAACGGAATCGTGAACACGATCGGCGCGATCATTTCGCCGCACGGCGGCAGCGCGAGCAGATGACCATTGGATTGCGGCATGTGAGCGGCCACGTCCGCATCGGCGAGCACATAAAGTTCGCCGCCACGTGCGCGCACTTCTTCGAGATTGGATTTGAGTTTTTCGAGCAGATGATCGTTCGGCGCCACTGCGATCACCGGCATGTTTTCGTCCACGAGCGCGAGCGGACCGTGCTTCAATTCACCGGCCGGATACGCTTCGGCGTGGATGTACGAAATTTCCTTGAGCTTGAGCGCGCCTTCCATCGCAATCGGAAACTGCGTACCGCGGCCAAGAAATAACGTGTGATCCTTGCCGACAAATCGTTCTGCCATCAATTTGATGCGCGCATCGAGCGCGAGCGCATCGCGGATCGCACCCGGCAACGTTTCGAGTTGATGCACGAGCGATTCGTAACGCGGCATGTCGATGCCGTGATGCCGCGCGAGTTCGAGCGCGAGCAACGCCAATGCGGTGAGCTGCGTCGTGAACGCCTTGGTCGATGCGACGCCGATTTCTGGGCCCGCACGCGTCATCAGCGTCAGTTCGGATTCGCGCACGATCGACGATTCCGGCACGTTGCAAATGGCTAGAGTCGCCAGATAGCCGCGCGATTTCGCGAGCTTCAACGCCGCGAGCGTATCGGCGGTTTCGCCGGACTGGCTGATCGTGACGAACAACGTATCGTCCGGCACCACGGCATCGCGATAACGGTATTCGGATGCGATCTCGACGTTGCACGGAATGCGCGCCAAGCTCTCGATCCAGTAACGCGCCACGAGTGCGGCGTGATAACTCGATCCGCACGCGATCAAATGCACGTTGCGCGTTTTGGTCAACAAGTCGCGCGCGTTCACGCCGAAGATTTCGGTAAGGACGTGTCCGCTAGCGATGCGGCCTTCGAGCGTATCGGCGATCGCTTGCGGCTGCTCGTGGATTTCCTTGAGCATGTAATGCCGATATTCGCCGCGCTCGACCGCATCGGCACCGAAGTGCGCGACTTTGATCGGACGTTCGACGTCGTGACCGTTTTCGTCGATCACGCGCACGTTGTCGATGGTGATTTCAGCGATGTCACCTTCCGCCAGATAGATGAAACGGCGCGTCACCGGCAGCAACGCATGGATATCCGACGCGATGAATTGCTCGCCGTCGGCCAGGCCGACCACCATCGGACTGCCGCGCCGCGCGCCGACGACATGTCCGGATTCGCGACTCGAAATTACCGCGATCGCATACGCGCCGCGCAAACGCGGAATTACGCGTTGCACGGATTGCAGCAACGTCGCGCCGGCCGCCAGTTCGTGTTCGATCAGATGCGCGATGACTTCAGTGTCGGTTTCGGTCACGAAATCGTAGCCGAGCGATTTCAGTTCGGCGCGTAATTCTTCGTGATTCTCGATGATGCCGTTGTGCACCACGGCGGTCTGGCCGCGCGACGCGATCGGATGCGCATTCATTGTGTTCGGCGCGCCGTGCGTCGCCCAACGCGTGTGCGCGATGCCGGTGTGTCCGGTGATCGGATGCGTCGCGTGCAGCAGTTCCAGTTCGCGCACCTTGCCTTTGGTGCGCACGCGTTCGAGCCCGCTATCCGTCAGCAAGGCGATGCCGGCGGAATCGTAACCACGATATTCAAGCGATTTCAGCCCGGCGATCAGCGTTCCAACGACGTCACGCCGCGCCGCGGCTGCCACGATTCCGCACATGGATATTTCCTCGATAAGCTGCGCATTTTAGCGCGTCCGGCAGGATCGCGCGGCGACCGAGCGATGGTCTGGCGGAATCGTGGAAAATCGCGGGCGCGACGACCCAATTCGCTCATAATCGAGGCTTACGAATCCGGGGGAATGCGCATGATCGCGAAAATCACGTTGGTCGCTCTTACGATCGCCGCAACGGCAAATGCCGCATCGCGCGAAGACAAGATTTTTCTGCTTGGCAACGAAGCCGGCAAACAAACGGTCACGATAAATGGTGCCGATTCGAACGCGGCTGATTATTCGTACAGCGATCGCGGCCGCGGCGAACACATCGTCGCGACGTGGAAAATCGATGCGGCCGGCGTGCCGATCGATTACGTCGGTAAAGGCAACGACTACATGAAAGCGCCGGTCGACGAAACGTTCCATTTCGCCGACGGAAAAGCCACGTGGAAAAACCGCACCGAGCAGGGCGCCCAAGCTGTTCATGGCGAAGCGTTCTACGTTCCGCTGAATGCGCCGCCGGAGTTTCTGGGGGTTCTCGCGCGCGCCTTGTTGAAGGCGCCGGATCACAAATTGCCGTTGCTGCCCGCGGGCGAAGCACGTCTGGAAAGCGCAGGCTCGGTGGATGTGGTTACGGCGAGCGGTTCGACGTCGCTCACGCAATACCGCATTGTCGGCCTCGGTTTTTCGCCGATTCCGGTTTGGCTCGATCGCGATGGCAACACCGCGGCCGAAGTTTCGAGCTGGTTCACGGTCGTTTCCGCTGAGCTGAATGGCAAAGTCGAACCGTTGCAGGCCGCGCAGGACAAAGCCGACGGCGAATCCTCCGCGCGCATGGCGAAAGAATTGACGCATACTCCGACCGGCGCGCTGGCGATTCGCAACTCCCGTCTGTTCGATCCGCGCGATTTGTCCGTCACACCGAATTCCAGCGTGCTTATCGAAGGCGAACGCATCGTGCGCGTCGCCACCGATTCGGATCTGAAAATCCCAGTCGGCGCAGAAACCATCGACGCACACAATCGGTTCCTAATGCCCGGCCTCTGGGACAACCATCAACACTTCGGCGACAACGACGGCGCGCTCGACCTGATCGCCGGCGTCACCAGCGCGCGCGATATGGCCAACGACACCGACGGATTTCTCAAGCGTGTCGCGCGTTTCGACGACGGCACCGAACTCGGCCCGCGCGTTTTGAAGGCCGGCATCATCGACGGCGTCGGCGAATTCGCCGGTCCGACCAAGATGCGCGCCGACACGCCCGAAGAAGCGATCAAGGATGTCGACTGGTACGCCGATCACGGTTACGCGCAGATCAAGATTTATTCGTCGATCAAACCCGAACTCATGCCGATCATCGCCGAGCACGCGCACGCGCGCGGCTTGC
>JBDUEI010000101.1:0-15731 GCA_040002515.1 Rudaea sp.
GTCAACTCAACAAATGCACTTTGTCCCGATACGTCCGCGACAATTTCAGTTCCTGCCCGGAATCGAGCACCAGGAAATATTCCCCATTTTGATGCGGCCGCAATTCCTTCACGTGCGTCATGTTGACGATGGTCGAGCGATGCACGCGCTGGAAGCGGCGCGGATCCAGACGTTGTTCGAGTTCGCCCATCGTGGCGCGAAGCACATGCGTTTCGTCGGGTGTGTGCACGCACATGTAATCGCCTGCGGCGTCGATCCAGCGGATGGCATCCATTTCGACGCGAACGATGCGGTTGCCATCGCGGATCGACAACTTCTCCGCCGCGGGCGACGAGCGCGGCGCGATCACATCGTCAAGCTTTAGATCCGGCGCGTTCTGCAAGGTCGCCAACAGTTTGAGCAACTGTTCGCAATGATCCTGCGCGGCGCGCGTGGCGATGTGCGCACGCGCACGCGCGACGGCTTCGTCGAGACGTGTGTCTTGGACGGGTTTCAAAAGATAATCGAGCGCGCTCGCCGCGAACGCCGCGAGTGCGTATTGATCGTACGCGGTGACGAAAACCGTGAGCGGCATCATTGTCGCGGGCACCGCGCGCAGCAGCGCGAAGCCATCGACGCCGGGCATTTGAACGTCGAGGAACATCAGGTCCGGTTTCAACGCGGAGATGCAATGGAACGCTTCGCGGCCGTTCGCTGCTTCGCCGACGATGTCGACGTCGGCATGACGGGCCAGGCGAAGTTCGAGTCCGCGCCGTGCCAGTGGTTCGTCGTCGACGATCAAGGTGCGGATGCTCATACGTGAGTCTCCACGTTTTCGGCGGTTTTCGCGGTTTCGAAAGGAATGCGCATGATGATGATCAAGCCATGCGGCAATCGATTTTCGCTGGTGAATTCGTGGCGATCGTCATACAGCACGCGCAATCGTTCACGCGTGTTGCGCAAGCCGACGCCGCGGCCGGTCGGTTGATGATCGAGATCGACACAACCGGGACCATCGTCGCGCAGTTCGATGCATAACATGCCGTCGACGCGACGCGCCTGGATTTCGATGGTGCCGCCTTCCTCGCGTTTCGATACGGCGTATTTGATCGCGTTTTCGATCAGCGGTTGCAGGATGAGGCTGGGCACGAGCGCGGGTTTGGCATCGGGCGCCACGTCCATATCGACGCGCAACCGTTCACCGAAACGTAATTGCTCGATGTCCAGATACAGATTCGTCGCTTCGATTTCCTGCGCTAGCGTGACGCGCTGCACCGGATCGGAATCCAGTGAATAGCGCAGAAACGCACTCAAACTTCCGACCATGCCGTTGGCCGTGGACGAACGTCCGTCGAGCACGAGCGTCGAGATGGCGTTGAGTGTATTGAAAAGAAAATGCGGATTGAGCTGATAGCGCAACATTTTGAGCTGCGCTTCGTGCGCCATCGCCTGCGCTCTGAGCGCGGCTTCTTTTTGCGCCTGCAATAGCCCGCTGAATTTGATGCCGAAATACAAACCGCTCCACGACAAGAGCAGATACAGCATCGACGTGAAGTACCAGATGTAACCGAAGATGCTGTGCAGTTCGCAGTCGTCGCAAAATCGGAACACGATCTCGACGTAAAGTTTGGTCTGCACGATCGTCGCGAGCACGAGCAAACCGGCGGCCGCCATCGCCATGCGCGGGCCGGGCAAATGCCAGACGCGGCGATAGCCCAGGCGCAAAATGCTCGTCGTCGTGAAACCGCACACCGCCACGGTCAGCGAAACGAAAACCCATTGCCACGCTTTGCCATCGCCGACGGCGGCGGTGAAATTCAGCGCGAAGTAAAACAGCCAGCCGCCGATTTGCAGCGGCCAGAATGGCAATCGGGATTGCGTGAAGTAGGTTCTGAGAGAACGCATGATCGAAACGGCCGGTCCGGTTGCGAATCGTAGAACGTTTCGGAGGTCGCTGGGCTCGTTTCGTCGTATGGCGTACTCGGCTCGGCGCGGATCGGTCGAATACTGCCCAACTACCGACACTGGACGGGCACTCTCGATACGGCAAAACTGACCGTTGCAACCGACCGGACATCACCATGCAACGATTTGCCGCCGCCGCGCTTACTCTTCTCGCATCGCACGCATTTGCGTTGAGTCCCGAATCCGAAGCCAAGAATCAGCCTGTCGCGCCGTTCAAGATCATCGACAATATTTATTATGTCGGCGCTTCCGACGTGACCGCGTATCTGTTCGTCACCTCGAAGGGCATGATTCTGCTCGACGGCGGATTCGCGGAGACCGCGCCGCAGATCGAAAAGAATATCGCGTCGCTCGGATTCAAGTTGTCCGATGTGAAAATCCTCATCAACGGACACGCACATCCAGATCACGCCGGCGGACTCGCGCAATTGAAGCGTGACACCGGTGCGACGTTCGAGGCGATGGCACAGGAAGTCCAGCCGCTCGAACACGCCGGGAAAGGCACGTTTTATCGCGGCGAAAAAGATCTGTTCGAATCGATTCCGGTCGATCGCACATTGCACGACGGCGACACCGTGAAACTCGGCGACACCACGTTGGTCGCGCATCTCACCGCCGGGCATTCGCCCGGATGCACGACGTGGACGACAACGGTCAAAGCCGGCGATAAGACGTTATCAGCGGCGTTCGTCTGCCAGCTTTCACTGCCCGCGGGCCAGGCACTCGTCGGCAATACGTTTTATCCGAGCATCGCCGACGATTTCAAACTGACATTCTCGACACTCGCGGCGTTGCCGTGCGATATATTTCTCGCCGAGCACGGTCGCGATTACGATCTGAACGTGAAAATCGCGAAGATGAAGAATACGGCATCGACCAACCCGTTCATCGATCCAGCGGGATACCGAGCATTGATTGAAAAATCGCGGGTGGAGTTCGAGGACGCTCTGGCGGAACAACGGGCCAAATAAAGTTTTCGATCGGTTCCAAAATCGTAACTTCACGCGAAATCGCGTTGGCATAGAGTGCGGTCAGAGGAGCGATAATCACAGCCAGTCGACACGGAATTTTTCTTGAGCACAACGCCAAACAATAACGCCGCGCTCACCAAAGTTCCTGCGGTTACGCTGGTTTTCTGGATCATCAAGATCGTCGCCACGACATTGGGTGAAACCGGCGGCGACGCTGTTTCGATGTCGCTGGGATTGGGCTATCTGGTCAGCACCGTCATTTTCGCGGCGGTCTTCATCGTCGCGGTCACCGCACAGATCAAAGCGGAAAAATTCCACGCGTGGCTGTACTGGCTGACCATCATCGCCACCACGACGGTCGGCACCACGCTCGCCGACTTCGCCGATCGCTCGCTCGGAATCGGCTACGCGGGTGGCAGCGCGATGCTGTTGACGCTGCTCATGCTTTCGCTCGCGCTCTGGTACAAAACGCTCGGCACGGTTTCGATCGGCTCGGTCTCTACGCCAAAAGCCGAAGCGTTTTATTGGATCACGATCATGTTCTCGCAGACGCTGGGCACGGCGCTCGGCGATTGGACGGCCGACACGCAAGACCTGGGATATGTGGGCGCCATGGTCATCTTTGGCGGTTTGCTGGTCGTACTCGCAGCGGCGTACTTTTGGACACGGATATCGCGAACGGCGTTGTTCTGGGCCGCGTTCATCCTTACCCGCCCGTTGGGCGCGGTGGTCGGCGATTTTCTCGACAAGCCGACGGATGACGGAGGATTGGCGCTGAGTCGTTTCGTCGCGTCGGCGGTGCTTTTTACCGCGATCGTGATTTTGCTCGTCGCCGTTCCGCAGCGCGCGGCACGTCGCGCGCATTAGTCACGGTTAAGAGCACGCGGGACACGATCGACTAGAATGCGTTTTCGTCGGCATCAGGCTCATGCCTTGCTAGCTCCTTCGTTGCCACATTCCATCACCCGCGTTTCGGCACGCCAGTGGTTTCTGCTTGTCGCGATACTGGCGTACGCGTTGCTGTTTCAGGGCGCGCGTGCCATCTATTCGCCGGATGAAGGCCGTTATACGGACGTCGCGCTCGGCATGCTCGACGACGGCGACTGGCTGCGGCCGATGTTGCATCCGGAGTTCGAGCATTGGACCAAGCCGCCGCTGACATATTGGGCCATCGCGACCAGTATCGCGATTTTCGGACAGAACGAATTCGCCGCGCGCTTGCCCAACGCGCTGGCTTTTGCCGGAACGATTTTTTTGCTGCTGCGCCTAGGCCGGCGCGTGACACCAGTACAGCCATGGCGGCCGGCGCTGGTCTACGCCACGTTCCTGTTTCCGTTCGCCGCATCGAACATCGTCACTACCGATACGCTGCTGACGCTATTCGAGACGATGCAACTGGTTGGCTTCGCCGATTTATGGTGGTCGACCACACCGAAAGAAAAACGCCGCGCGATCTGGCTGCTCTGGTTCGGCGCTGGGCTGGCGTTCGTGACCAAGGGTCCGCCCGGTTTGCTACTGCTCGCCGGCTGCCTGGCGTTCGCGGTGATCGATGCGGGCTGGCGGGGTATCGCGCGCGTTTTGCGCTGGGATGGATTGCTGATTTTCCTCGTCGTCGGATGTGGCTGGTATCTCGTCGCGATCCTGCGCGAACCGGGCGTGCTGCGCTATTTTTTGGTCGAGGAAGTGGTCAATCGCATCGCTTCTAACAAGATGCATCGCAATGGCGCATGGTACGACGGCTTCCGCATCTACCTGCCCGTCCTTCTGCTCGGCACGTTGCCGTGGCTGCCGCTCGCAATAGTGCGCATGTGGCGCACGCACCGGCCGCTGCGTGCGTACTGGACATCGTCGTTGTGGACGCGATGGCTGTTGTGCTGCATCGGTCTGCCGCTCCTCGTTTTCATGCTGTCGCGTTCGCGTTTGCCGCTTTATATCTTGCCGCTGTTCGTGCCGATCGCATGCCTCGTCGCGTTGCGGCTCGGACGCCTGAACATGGAGAAAGGATGGCGCAGCGCAACGGTATGGTCCTGGTGCGTGCTGCTCGTCTGCGCGCGCGGCGCCGCGGCGTTGCTGCACCCGCATGACGACGATAAACGGCTGTCGGAAGCGCTCAGCCGCGCGTTGCCGCAGGTGCCGGCGGAGATAGCGTTCGTCGAGACCGCGCCGCGATACGGCATGCGCTTTTATCTCGGCAGCACGATCGAACGCTTGACGTTGCCGGGCCGAAGAATTCTTCCGGCATCCGAAGGTCTCGCCGAAGAAATGAACGAGGACGAAGGCTGCCGCGTGCTCATGGTCGACGCGGCGAATCTTGCGGCAACGCTGGAATCGCTCGACGCGCTCAAGATTCCGTATCGACGCGCCCGCGATGTCGAAGGCTATGCGCTTCTGGTCAACATCACGCCGTTATGTAAATCCTACGCGGCGCTAACCGGCGCCGACGATCGCCTCTAATTCGTCACCAGTACGAATCCATTTTCCCAGTCGTTCGAATTCAGTGGCTGGCTTCCGTTGTTCAAAACGCACAGGCCGACCGTGTACGTTCCTACCGGCAACGCGCCAGTCGCAGACGAAAGCGAAAACGGAACATGCGTCGTCGCCGAGACGGCAACATTCTGATAGGAATTGGTCTGAAACTGATTCAATGCGCCGGCTCCCAACTGGTAACACATGTTGAATCGAAACGTCGCCGTTGCGCTGACCACGCCGAACACCGCGCTTCCGGATGCGATCAAACGCTGACCGGCGGCGACGCTGACCGTTGCGCTTTGACCGGTAAAAACATAGTTGGAAGCGCCGCTTGAAATCGTCGTGGACAGCGGGCCGGTGAAAACGGCGGTGCTCACGATACCGGCGGAACCCGTCGCACCCGTGGGACCTGTCGCGCCGGTGCTGCCGGTCGGTCCGGTCGCACCTGACAATCCCTGAAACCCCTGCGCGCCCGTCGCGCCGCTCGCACCGGTCAGACCGTTCGCTCCGGGCGGACCGGTCGCGCCGGCTGGACCCGGCACCGTCGATGCGGCACCCGGATCGCCGCGCTGCGCCAGCAGACCCCAGTTTCCGTCCGCATCGCTGACGCTGATGTCAGGCTGATCGCGATTGTTGGCGACGAGCGCGATGTAACTGGATCCACCGAAATACACCGCATCGTCGACGTTATAGTTCGACTCGTTTTGCCAGACGCCTTGCCAATTCAAACCGGTAGCACCGGTCGCGCCTTGCGCACCGTCGATTCCCGCGAAGCCTTGCGCGCCTTGCGCACCGTCGATGCCCTGCGCGCCCATCGCACCTTGCGGACCCGACTCGCCAGCGATTCCGGCTTGACCTTGCGGACCTGGCGTTCCTTGCGCGCCCGGTTCTCCCGGCGAACCTTGCACACCAGCCACGCCGGTCGCACCTTGCGGGCCGGTGGCTCCGTTCGCACCTTGCAGACTGAGCAGTCCCCAATTGCCATCGGCATTGCTCACGCTGGTATCGGGTTCGTCGTTCGTGTTTGCGACGAGCGCGACGTAACTGGATCCACCGAAATACACCGCATCGTCGACGTTATAGTTCGACTCGTTTTGCCAGACGCCTTGCCAATTCAGACCGGTCGCGCCGGTCGCACCCTGTGCGCCGACATTGCCGTCGTTTCCCGGTGGACCTTGCGAACCCGACGGGCCTTGCGCGCCGGCGATGCCATCCGCTCCGACTTGGCCCTCAACTCCCTGCGAACCCTGAACTCCCGGTGCGCCCTGCACGCCCGCGGCACCGGTCGAGCCCGGCGCGCCATCGGCACCGGCCGGGCCGGTCGGCCCCGCCGCGCCGGCCGGCGAATTCAACGCGTACTGTGCAACGGGCACTACATCGATCGGTTGGCGGGCCGACAATTCTTCTTCATTGTTGAGTGTGGTGCCGACCTGGATGTCGAGCCAGAATTGACGCCCGTTGAAAACCTGGCCGAAATCCAGATCGGTCGTGAACAGGCCGTTGATGACGAGAACGCTTTGTTGAATCGGCAGTGTTCCGACAACGATCGCACCGCCCGACGCCGAGTCGAACAGGGTGAAGGTGAATTGATATTGACCGGTGGGAAACGTCCCGCCCGCGTTGAGTTGTCCCTGATAACTGAATGCCGTGGTCTGCGCCACGATCGGCGCGGCCATCGACATTTCCGCGACGGCAGACGTCATAAGCAACGACGCGACGAGCGCACAAAGCTGTTTGCGTTTCATGATGAGCAATCCTCGAATCCGTTGTAGAAAATCTCGTCCGTGTCGGCTGCTCGCGCGCGGGCCCAGTAGCCGGCGATGAGCGAATCGATGCTTCCGCTGGAATAGCCCGGAGCCGGCTGTCCGACCGTGCCCGATAAACGAAAACAACTGCCCTGCAGCACATTGCCGCCGGCGCCGATGACGTGGAAGTCGATGCTGTACGACCCGCTGGCGGCGGCCGTCGCATCAGGTCCGTGCAGCGCAGTGACCGATAGCAAAGCCATCGCGACGACGACGCGGCAACAACAACCGAAGCTGATTCGGAAGCGAGAACGGTTCATGTCGAAGTTCTCTGGGAATCGAGCGGAACACCACCATACAGGCGCGCGACAGGTCCGTATGTTCGATAAGACACATAGGCCGACGCGTTCCGAAAAAGCGCGCGTCACAACATCACCGCGAGCCGACGCGTTTTCGCGCATCCCGCGCAAAGGTTGACGTAGGTCAAGACGCGCAATGGCGCGAACGCGGATCGTGCGAGCGTCTCAATTCGGGAGAACAAAATGCCCACACATAGCGAGGCCGCCTTGCGGCTGCAATCCGGCACCACGGAATTCACCGCGAAACTGCGCGACGGCACCACCGTCCTGATTCGTCCGATCCATGGCGACGATGAAGCGATGGAACGTCGCTTCATCGAACACCTGTCGCCGGAGACGCGGCGTTTGCGCTTCCTCGGCGAAATCAATAGCGCCAGTCCGGCGTTGCTGAAAAGTCTCACGCATCCCGATCCCACGCGCGATGCGGCATTCGTGGCGCTCATCGCCGACGGCGCGGAAAAGCGCGAAATCGGCGTCGCGCGATTTTGCGGAAACAGTGACGGGACATCGAGCGAATGCGCAGTCGTCATAAGCGACGAGTGGCAGAAGCGCGGCCTGGCAACGATTCTGATGCAGCACCTGATCCAGGTCGCGCGCGAACGTGGAATCGCCCGTCTGTATTCGATCGACAGCGCGGACAATCAGGGCATGCACGATCTGGCGATGCACCTGGGTTTTCAACGCAAATCCGATCCGAACGACGCGACGCAAACCGTGCACACGCTCGATCTGCGTGCAGCGACCGTTTGATTCCGCGTTGTCAAAAAATGGCCGGATTTTTTTCTCGGTCATTGACCTGGATCAATAAGAACGGGCACGACCATGATTAACGTGTGATGGCCAAAACTTGATACGGAGAATGCGATGTTCAAGCACATACTTCTGCCCACCGACGGGTCGAAACTGTCGGAGCGGTCGGTACGCGAAGGCATTCGGATGGCCAAACAATTGAACGCGTCCGTCACCGCGCTGCACGTCGTTCCGAAAGCGCACGCGTACGATTATTCGATGGGATTGATGATGGAATCGGCCGCCGACGTGGAAAAAGATCGTGACGCGCGCGCCGAGGATTATCTGCGCTTCGTCAAAAAAACCGCCGCGGGCGCGAACGTGAAATGCGAAACGCTGCATGTGGCGAGCGATCAACCGTATAAGGAAATCATCAAGACCGCAGGGAAAAAAGCCTGCGACCTGATTCTGATGGCATCGCACGGCCGTCGCGGCATCGAAGGCCTGCTGCTCGGCAGCGAGACGCAAAAAGTTCTCGCACACAGCACGTTGCCGGTACTCGTCTATCGTTGATCGGTCGACCGATGTCGAACCGTTCTTCCGAACCGAGCCGAGATATGTCGTTTGTCCCGGTGCTCGGCGATATCATCGAATCGGCGCCGTTCGCGTTGCTCATCGTCGATGACGAAGGTGTTATCCGGTTCAGCAATCGCGGAGCGGAAAGTCTATTCGGGTATTCGCGCAACGACTTGATCGGGCGGGACATCGAAACACTCGTACCGCCGGATTCACGTGAGCGCCATGTCACGCAGCGCAGCGCCTTCTTGCTCGCACCGACATCGCGACCGATGGGCGTGGATCGCGAATTGACCGCTATCCGGAAAGACGGCTCGCGCATTCCCGTCGAGGTGGCGTTGACGACACTCTCGTCGGAGGGCAAATCGTTCGTCATGGCCGTGGTCGTCGACGTCGTGGAGCGGCGCCGACTGGAAGCGGAAATTCGCCAGTCCCATCGCGATCTCGAAAATCGCGTCGCCGAACGTACCGCCGAATTGGCCAAGGCGAACGCTGAAAAAGAGGCTCTGCTCGCGGCGCTCGAACTGAAGCAGCGCGAACTGGAACGATTGAGCCGAGAAGATCCACTGACCGGTTTGAGTAACCGGCGCGATTTCGATTTGCGACTTCACGATGCCATCTTGTTGAGCCAGCGCAACAACATTCCGCTGAGTGCCGCGATGTTCGATCTGGATTTCTTCAAAGGCGTCAACGACCGATTCGGTCACGCCGTCGGCGATGCGGTGCTGAAGGAAACGGCCGATCTCATGCGCCGCGAATGCCGCGCCGTCGACATCGTCTCGCGCTACGGCGGCGAAGAGTTCGCGCTGGCTTTCCCGAGTGCCACTTGGCGCGACGCGAAGATCATCAGCGAACGCATCCGCGACGCCTTTCAAAAATTCTCGTGGCAAACGCTGGCAGCGGATTTGACGCTGACGATCAGCGCCGGCGTGGCGGAGTGGAATCCGGGAATGGAATCTTCCGATCTGCTCGCCCGCGCCGACGCGAATTTATACGTCGCCAAACGGTCCGGTCGCAACCGCGTCGAATCGTCTTGCCGCACGGAATCCAGTGCGCTACCGATGGATGTCGTTGACGAGGCCCGCTATCGCTAGGCGATTGAGTTTTGTCTGCGATCGAATGATGAAGTCGCGCGTCACCTGAGCGATGCCCGCACTCTGTCCCCGGTTGTTCTGAACTCCATTGACATGCATCAATTCCGACGCGCGCGCCAGCGCGTAGGCTCCAACGCGTTGCCCTTTGCTGGAGACCGTCATGCGCGACATTCTCGTTTATGCGAACAACGTCGAGATGCGCGGACGTAGTCTTGTTTACGCGGCGCAATTCGCCGCGCACATGTCGGCCGCGCTGACCGGCATCTACGTCTCGCAACCGGTCCCGATAGCGCCGGTGTTCGGCGGCGCGCCCGCGTTTCCGGAATTCCTGGCGGTGGCCGCGCAAGTCGCCGACGAAGCGCGCAAGGTCGACTCTGTTTTCTGCGCGTGGGCTGGCGATCACGGCGTTTCGCGCAGCCGCTGGGTGGTGGCGCAAGGTGATCTTTGCGCGACATTGGCGAACATTGCCAACTGGCATGATCTACTCGTGCTCGAATCACAGACCAAAGCCGCCTGGAGTTCGATCGGCATGCTCGGCGAAATCCTGATCACCTGCGGCGTGCCGTGTCTGATCGTTCCGGAAAGCTATGCCGAACACGCGGCAACCGGAACGGTGGTGGTGGCGTGGGATGGATCGGTCGAATCGATTCGCGCCGTGCACGCCGCCATGCCGCTATTGAAACGCGCCGAACACCTGATCGTGCTCGATGGTGCCGGCGGCCATACTTTCTCGACGCTGCACTGCGACACGCCGCTGACCCTCGACGCCGAACTGGCGCGACACGGCATTCGTTTTAGCCGACGCCTGATCGACGCGACCGGAGATTCCGCCGGCCAGGTCCTGCTCGATGCGGCGTGGGAAGCGCGCGCCGATCTCGTGATCATGGGTGCGTACGGAAGTTCACGCTACAGCGAATGGATGTTCGGCGGCGCCACGCGGCACGTTCTGTCGTCGACGAAAATTCCCGTGTTCATGCGGCATTGATCGGCGACGAGCGCACGATGAAAACGTTATCGGAACTTGATGCCGTCTATGCCGGACTCGCCGCGTGCATCGACCACGTGAAGGGCCCCAATTCCAGATCCGCGGCGAGCGCCGACCAAGCGCGAACGGCGGCTTCATCCGGCGGCACGAGCACGCGCACCGGATAGTCGATCCGTGCATCGATCCACGGCTGCATCGCACCTCGCAATTCCAGTTGCGACACCACGTTCGCGAAACGATCCGGTCCCGGCTCCGCCACCGCGCCGAGCAAGTGCCTGCGCACGTTGGTGGCATAGCCGTTGGCTGCGACGTGCGCCGATGTCGAATCGCGATCGCCACCGAGCGGGTCGAGTGCGTCGGCCACGCAATTGGCGAAACGCGCGAGTTTTTTCCGCGGCGCGATAGCGGTCAGCGCGGTGTGGCGCAATCCGAACCGAACGGATTTTTCGATCAGTCCTTCCGGCATCCCACGTTCGGCGGCGCGTTGTCGCCACGCGCCATCGCACGGCGTGTGAGGGCCTCGGACCTGCGCCAGGTCGACGGACGCGGCGAGGCAACCGTGCGCCAGTGCGCGCGATACACGCATCGCGATATTTCGCGACAAAGGATTTTCATACTGGATATTCATCAGCGACAGCGCATCGGCGACACCCATCACGCCGATTCCGAAGCGCAATGGCGGCGGCGTCGGATGCCACGTTGCGGCGTCGTCCAGCGCGCGCACCGCGAGTGCGGCTATTCGTTCGATCGCCGGCAGATCGATCGACGCGCGTGGCGTGCACGGAGCGCGCACGAACGCCGCGATGTTGAGGACAGCGACAAACATGTCGTCGTTGCCATTCCATCCACCGGTGCCGGCCTCGGCCAGAATGCGGTCGTCCAGCAACAGTTGCCACGACGAAAAGGCATCGATCAGATCGCGACGGTAGTCGCCGTCGCTCGTGCCGGCCAGTGCGTCGGCGACGCGTTCCCACGTCGCGTCGATGGTCAGATCGCGCAGTCTGCCGCCTTCACGCCAGCGATACGACGCATCCCACGTATCCACGGCAAGCGGTGTAATGAACGGCGGCATCGAACGCATTCAGATGCACTGCCGCGATCGCGCGCACAACATGATTTCCATACGGCGAGGATGACGCCGCCAGAATCCGGCCTATTGAGCGGGATCAACTTTTCGTCGGGTCGCCGTCGAGCGATTGTCGAATGGCACGCCCCAAGGCTTCGCGGCGATAGGGTTTTTGCAGCAACGCAAACCGTCCGGCGAGTGCACCGTTTTCGGAACCGGTGTCTTCGTAACCCGACGCCAGCAGAACGCGCAAGGCGGGTCGGCGGCGTTGGGCTTCGGCTGCCAGTTCCGGACCACTCATGCCGGTGCCGAGCACGACATCGGAAAACAGAAGTCCGATACGTTCGTTTTCGGCGAGGATCTGCAAGGCGCTTTCCGCATCGGCGGCGGAAAGTGTTTTGTAGCCCAGGGTCTGCAAAAAGCGCACGGCGATGTCGCGCACATCGGCTTCGTCTTCGACGACCAGCACCATTTCGTTGGCGCGCGCGCCTTCGCGCAGCACGGCTTCGTTCACGGGCACGAGCGAACCTGCGACGGGCAGATGCAGCCGAATGCACGTGCCATAGCCGAGCTGGCTCTCGACCGTGAGATGGCCACTGGATTGCTTGACGAAACCGTACACCATGCTCAATCCGAGTCCACTGCCCTTGCCGACATCCTTGGTCGTGAAAAACGGTTCGAACGCGCGCGCCATCACGTCCGGAGTCATGCCGGTGCCAGTATCGCGCACGGAAAAGACGATGTAATCGCCGGCCTTCGCTTCGGCGGTGGGATCGGCCGCGGCGATGCATGCATGCCGCGCCGTTATTTCGAGACGACCGCCGCGCGGCATGGCATCGCGCGCGTTGAGCGCGAGATTCACCAGCGCGGCGTCGAGTTGCGATTCATCCGCAAACACATTCGCCAGATCCGGCGCGCACGAAATTTCGAGTTGGATCGTTTCGCCGAGCGTGCGCCCGAGCATGCCGCCGAGTTCGCCGAGCAACGCTTTCGGATCGACCGCGACCGGCAACAAACGCTGCTTGCGCGCGAACGCGAGGAGTTTGCGCGTCAGATCCGCGCCACGACCGACCGCACGCAAAGCCGTTCCGATGATTTCGCGCGCGGCGGGGCGATCGGCGAGCTCGTCCTCGAGAATCTGCAGATTTCCGGAAACGATGGTGAGCAAGTTGTTGAAGTCGTGCGCGATACCACCGGTCAGCTGACCGATCGCTTCGAGGCGTTGCGCGTGCGAGAGTTGTTCCTCCGACCGAAGCCGCTGCACGGCCGAGGTGAGCAGACTCGACACCGATTGCAGGAAATTGATCGCATCCCGATCGAAATCGCGCTGCTCGCGCGCCAACGCGACCAGTCCGCCGATCATGTCGTCGCCGCCGGACAACGGAAACACGATGGCTTTGGCGAAACCCGAAATCTCCGAACTGCCCAGTGTCATCGGCGCGGCATATTCCATCGCGCCGGCGATGTTAGCGGCCTGATGCGAAGACGCCGCGAACTTGTTCCACGGCAGGCGATCGAGCAGATCGTGATCGACGCCGAACGCCGCGCGCACATGCATCTTGTTGAACTGCGCCTGCTTGAACACGATCGCCACACCCGAAACGCCGGCGGCGCGTGCGACGAGTTCCGGAATCGCACCGATGGCGTTGTCGAGATCCGACGCGGCCAGCACGAGCTGGCTGATCTGCGCGATGAATCCGTCATAACGCGCGCGATTCAACGCCTGTCGGGCGCGCAACGTTTCGGATACGTCGCGCACCGATGCGAGGAACAGTTGTCCATCCGGCGTCTTCAGCGGACTGAGCGCGATCTCGACCGGAAACTGACGGCCGTCGCGCGTCTGGCCAACGAGTTCCTGCCCGGTCCCCATCGGCCTGACGCGTGGATTTCTCACATAGGCCAACACATGCGAATGATGCGTGGAGCGCGCGCGTTCCGGCATCAGCATTTCGATCGAACGTCCGATCAGTTCTTTTTCCGCGAACCCGAACAATCGCTCCGCCTGCTCGTTGGCGCGGATTATTTTTCCGTCGAGATCGACGACGATCATCGCATCCGGCGCGGTGTCGAACAGTTCACGAAACACGGCGTCGCTTCCTCACTCGCGCCGCACGGGCGCGGCGAACAGATAGCCCGCGCCGCGCACCGATTTGATCAGTTCGGGTTTGGCCGGATCTTTTTCGATCTTTCGGCGCAGTCGGCCGATCTGCACATCGATCGCGCGATCGTAAGGCCCCGCGTCGCGTCCATGCAGATGGTTCATCAAATCGTCGCGGGACAAAACGCGGTTCGGCGTTTTCGCGAGGGTATGCAACAGATCGAATTCGCCGCTGGTCAGCGCTATGTCGCCGCCGTCGGATCCGGCGAGCGAACGCGACTGCGTGTTCAACCGAAATCCCTCGAACGAGAGAATGACATTACCGTTTCCGCTCGCTGGACTTTCCTGCGCGGTGCGCCGCAGAACGCTGCGGACGCGTGCCAGAAGTTCGCGAAGATCGAACGGTTTTGTCACGTAATCGTCGGCGCCGAGTTCGAGTCCGACGATGCGGTCGACCGAATCGCCACGCCCCGAAACGATGACCAGCGCGCCGCGCCAATGCGTGCGCAGATAGCGCGTGAGATCGAGACCGTCTTCGCCGGGAAGACCGAGATCGAGCAACACCACGTCGATTGCTTCAGCCGCAATGCGTTCGCGCATTTCATCGCCGTTGCACGCACGGCTGACGCGAAAACCCTGGTTGCCGAAATAACGTTCGATGACGGAAATGACATCCACGTCGTCGTCGACGACCAGCAGATGCGGTGGTGCGCCGTGAGATGACCCGGCGCGAACGGTAGCGCTCATGATGACTCTATCGCGCGTGAAAGCCCGGGCAGTCTAGCACCGCGCCGCTGCATCGCCGGCGCTGCGCCGCGCGGACGATCTGATCCAGATCAATCGCCCGCCTCCAGCAAACGGTAAATTGAAGTCGTCGCGCCACACCATCGACATCGCTGTTGCGAACGGTTACACACCGTTGCGAAGGCGTCGTCGCCTCGTTTCGAAGCGTCCCTAATCTCGCGGCAAGCCCAACGGCCAACCCAGGACGCTTCCATGATCGCCACGTCAGCCACGTTTTCTCCTGCCATCGAGCGCGCTCATTCCGCGCCGACGATGCCTGTCGCCAACATCGCGCCCGGCGGAATCAGCATCGACGAACTGAGCCGCTACGTGTCCGTCACTCAGCGCAAATTGAACGGCGGGCAATATCTCTATCGTGCCGGACAAGCCTTTCAGGCGCTGTATCTGGTGCAGGCGGGTTTCCTCAAAAACAGCGTGACCTCGGAAGACGGTCGCGAACAGGTCACGGGCTTTCGCATGCGCGGCGATCTGATCGGCGTCGAATCGATCGGCATGGCTACGCATACTTCCGATGCGATCGCGCTCGATTCGTGCGTGGTCTGGGAATTGCCCTATCCGGCCATTCTGTCGGCGTGCGCGCGCATCCCGGAATTGCAAAGCCAGCTCACGTCCGCGCTCGCCGCGGAAATTCGCAACGATCGCGCCTGGATGCTGGCGCTGGGCACATTGAGCGCCGAACAGCGCGTCGCGACATTCCTGCTCGATGTCGCAAGCCGCCATGAAGCGCTCGGTTTCAGCGCGCGCCATTTCGTGTTGCGCATGAGCCGCGCCGACATCGGCAGCTTTCTCGCGCTCAAGCACGAAACCGTGACCCGCGCGTTGACCCGCATGAGCGCTCAGGGCTTTATCGACGTGCAACTGCGCGAAGTGCGCATCCTCGACGGCGATGCG
>JBDUEI010000102.1:0-3132 GCA_040002515.1 Rudaea sp.
ATGAAGCGCCGGTTGCGCAGGCCGGTGAGTGGATCGGTTTCGCTGGCCTGCTCGAGCGCGAGATTGGCTTGCCGCAATCGTTCGTTGCTGCGGCTGAGCGCTTGCGTGCGATCTTCGACAAGCCGTTCCAGCCGGAGTTGACGACGTTCGTAGCGGCGCTGGCGCATCAGGATCAGAATGCCCGCCACGCCGGCGACGAGCACGGCGAGCAGCGCCTTGACCCACGGAATTTCGTACCAGTGCGGTTGCAACGCGAACGAGAGTGCGCCATCGCCGCCGATGCCGCCTTGCGGCTGCAACACCTGCACATGGAATCGGTAATCGCCGGGCGGAAGATTGGTGTAGTACGCGACGCGGCGCGTGCCCGCGTCGACCCAGCCGTTGTCGTAACCTTCGAGCTGATAACGGAAACGCAGTCCGCCCGGATCGCGGAAACCCAAACCCGTGTAGGCGATCTCGACATCGCGCTTGGCATCGTCCAGCGTCAGCGCTTTACTGCCGGGAAACCAGATGCCGCCGTTGCGCAGGCCTTCGACCACCACGCTCGGCGGTTCGGCTTGCGCCATGATCGATTGCGTATCCAGACGCAACGCGCCGGAAATCGTCGGCAGCCAGATACCGGTGCCGTCGAGCGCTGTGCGCGCGGACGCACCGCCGTTGCAACAGCGCACGCGCTGACTGCCGGGTTCGCGGCCGCTCGCGCTCAGAATCATCTGTGCGTTCAGCGCGCGATTCGCGTCGTGGCCTCGGCCCGGCAGCGAGTCCAATGGCATGCGCCATACGCCGTCGATACCTGCCACATAAAGCCAGCCATTGATGACGCGAAAATTCCAGCCGTTATCGCTCGGCAAGCCGTTGGCTTTGGTGATGATCGAAAGTTTTCCGTCTTCGAGCAATGCGAAACCGGCGTCGAGCGTCGATAGTCCCATCACACCCGGCCGCACCGGTCCGATCGAACTGATGAACCGACCGTCGAGCGGTGCGGCCCACGCCGGCGTTTCCATCGTGTTGTCGTGAACTTCGCGCACACCGGTTTCGGTGCCGATCAGCAGATCGTTCGCATCGACGGCATAGATCGCGCGCACGCGTGCACTGGTGCCGCCCGGCGGCGGGCCGACCAATGTCAGCACGTCGGCGTGATAGCGGTATAGACCGCCGGTCGTGCCGATCCAGTAATCGTCTTCGCCGCTTTGAACGATTGCGTTGATCTGGTACGAATCCAGCGCGCGCAATTCAGCCGGCCGTTCAAGTTTCTGATCGGCGTAGATCGCCACGCCGCCGCGCGTACCGATCCAGAGTCGTTCGCGTTCGTCGAAATACAATTCGTACGCCGCCGGATTCGGCAGCGATTTTCCGGGAATCAGTTCGCGCGCACCGTTCGTGTCGAGCGTCACCACGTTCGAGTTGGTGCCAAAAAACATTTTGCCGCGTCGATCGCGAACGACGCTCCATACGAACGGATCGGAAAGTCCATCGCGCTGCGACACGCGGCGCGTCCATCCATTCCACAATCGAAATAGACTTTCGGTCTGGCTGCCCAGCCACAGATTGCGTTCGCGATCTTCGTAGATGGCCAAAACCCAGGAGTCGCGCGCGAAGTCTTCCGCGCCGATGCGTTCGAGTTGCGCGTTGGGACGAACGCGGAACAGCATCGGCGCCGTGCCGATCCATACGTTGGCATCGCTGTCGCGAAACAGGCTTTCGATGCCGGTGTGATCGAGTTCGGCGGCAACACTGGATGTCGTCACGCGACCATCGGCAAACTTGAGCAAACCCGACGTGGTGCCGATCCAAAGATTGCGCGCGTCGCCGATCAAATGCGTCACGCGCGCGGTCGCAAACGCGGGCGGCAACGGATAGCGTTGCTCGCCGTGCGCATCGATCCGCACCAATCCGCCCACGCTGCCGACCCACAACACTGTGCCGTCGCGCATCAGGCTGTAGCACGGCTGGCCTTCCAGCAACGACGGCACCAGTTTTCCGTTGTCGTAGCGCATGACGCCGAGCGACGTAGCGAGCAGCAGGCCGCCGTCGCTCGAATCGGCGATCGCGGTAATCGCTGCGCTATCCCGGCCGGCGGGCAGCAACTCGAATGTTCCGTTCGTGAAATGCAGCGCGCCGTGCGGCGTGCCGAACCAGATTTCGCCACGCCGATCGGTGTAGGCGACACTGGCCAGCGTCGTATCGACGCCCGTGCTGTCGCGATCAAATACGGTGAAGTGCACGCCGTCGAAGCGGGTGATCGCACTCTGCGTGCCGACCCAGATATAGCCCGTCGAATCCTGTGTGATGCTCAGCGCGGAAATCTGCGGCAGGCCGCTTTCGATGTTCCAGTTGTCGCGCACGTAATCCGGGAAACGCGATTGCGGATCGAGCGCGAACGCGTCGACGCACAGAATCGCGAGGAGTACGAACGCAAGACAACACGCCGTCCAGACCGAACCGGTTCGGTCAGCGACGTGTACTTGCAAATGACGGTTCAAGGCCCGATTTTATGCGCATTGCGGCGGCTATGTTGCGATAATACCGGCTCGCGCCCCATCTCACGCAAGACTCGAACCCCACCTTCCGATGACCGCCTACAGCAACTCCTCCGAACCGATCGTTTTCGAGCGCGACTGCGCCGCCGTCATGGTGCCGCAGGGCGAAGAAGTGACCTTGCCGGCGGGTCAGAATGGCTATATCACCCAAGCGCTGGGCGGAAGTTTCACCGTGTTCGTCGACGGCAATCTTTTCCGGATCCGGGGCTCGGACGCCGACGCGCTCGGCAAGGAACCGCCGGAAGCGCTGACCATCAGCGAACACGCCGGCGACAGTGAAATCGAAAAACTCGTGTGGCAGCAGCTACGCACGTGTTACGACCCGGAAATCCCGATCAACGTCGTCGATCTCGGGCTTGTATACGAGTGCACATTGGAAAAAATGGAGAATGATCAGCGTCGTGTCAAGGTACAGATGACATTGACCGCGCCCGGCTGCGGCATGGGCGACATCCTGGTCGCCGATGTGCGCGACAAACTCGAATCGATTCCGACGATTGCCGAAGCGGATGTCGAGCTGACGTTCGATCCGCCGTGGAATCAGACGATGATGTCGGAGGTTGCGAAGCTTGAGACGGGGATGTTCTGACCG
>JBDUEI010000103.1:0-11810 GCA_040002515.1 Rudaea sp.
GAGCAGGATCCGTTCGGCCAGTACATGGCGGCCAACCCGCGCGGCAGCATCGTCATCGGCACGGCGAAAGAAGTCGATGCCAAGGGCGTGACGGTCGATCTCGGCGAAGGCGTCGAAGGTTATCTGCGCGCCAACGACATCGCCAAAGAACGCGTCGACGATGCCACGCTGCATTACAAAGTCGGCGACAAGGTTGAGGCCAAGTACACCGGCATGGACCGCAAGGGCCGCGTGCTGCAGTTGTCGATTCGCGCCAAGGATGACGACGAGATGCAGCAAGTGCTCGAGGACTACCAGTCGTCGGCTTCCAGCGGCACCACCAAACTTGGTGCGTTGCTCAAGGAGCAGATGAACAAGTCCGAGTGACGTCGTACGGTCCGCGGGCGATGGCTCGCGGACCGGTCGATACGATCGGCACAGGTTGAAAATTTTGGAATGCGTCAGCGTGTGCCGATCCATTCATCCTGAAGAAACGGACCTTTTGCACCATGACCAAGTCGGAGCTGATCGAAGCCCTCGCGTTGCACCAGAATCATCTGGCGTTCAATGACGTTGAGCTTTCCGTGAAAAGTCTCATCGAACAGATGAGCTCGGCACTGTCGACTGGCGAGCGCATCGAAATCCGTGGTTTTGGCAGCTTCTCGCTGCACTTTCGTCCGCCGCGCATGGGCCGCAATCCCAAGACCGGTTCGGCCGTCGCGCTGCCCGGCAAGCACGTTCCGCATTTCAAACCCGGCAAGGAATTGCGCGAGCGCGTCAACGAGGTCGCCTCATCACGGCCCGTATTTGGTTGAACGGATGGGCTGATGTGCCACGCCGGCCGTCGCCTTAACTCGCATTCGCCAGCTCGGACCATCGCGCTCTCACGGACGATCCACTCATGCGTTTGCTGATCATCATTCTGGTTCTCCTCTTCGCTGTCGCCGGCGCCGCGTTCGGCGCGCTCAACGGCGATCGCGTCGCCTACGATTTCTATTTCGTCACCGCGCAACTTCCGAAAGGTGCGATGTTGCTCGCCGCGCTGCTTTCCGGATGGCTGATCGGCGGTATCGTCGTGTATCTCGGACTCGTCCTGCGCCTGCGTCGCCGCGTGCGTACGCTCGCGCGCGAACTGAAGAGCCGGGAATCGACCGTTCCGATCACGCCGGATAGTACCGCGCCGAACGCATGAATCTGTCGCCGGTCCTGTTGCCACTTCTGGCGTTGTTGCTGCCGATCGCCGCGTTGTCCGGATGGTTTATCGGACGCCGCGGCAGCGAACGGTCGCGCCGGGTCGGCGTCAGCGAATTGTCGTCCAGCTATTTCCGCGGCCTGAACTATTTGCTTAACGAACAGCCCGACAAAGCCATCGAAGTGTTTTTGCAACTCGCCGAATTCAATCGCGACACGGTCGAGACGCATCTGGCATTGGGCAATCTTTTCCGTCGTCGCGGCGAAGTCGATCGCGCGATCCGCGTCCATCAACATCTGATCGCGCGGCCGAATCTGAGCAACGAAGAAAAAACCGTGGCGATGCTCGAGCTCGGCGAAGATTACATGCGCGCCGGATTGCTCGATCGTGCCGAAACCTTGTTTGCCGATCTGGTGGCGATCGATGCGCACGTTCCCTCGGCGCTGCGGCATCTGATCAATATCTATCAACACGAAAAAGACTGGCCGAAGGCGATCGAGAATGCGCGCCGGCTCGAAATGATCGACGGCGAATCCGAAGGTCCGATGATCGCGCAATTTTATTGCGAACTCGCCGAGCAAGCGCGCAACGCCAAGGATTTCGCGGGTTCCCAAGAACAACTCGAACACGCCTTCGAAAGCCAGCCGGAGTGCGTTCGCGCCTATATCGTGCTCGGCCGGATCGAAGCGCAGCAAGGCAATCTCGAAGCCGCCGCGCAAGCGTTCGAACGCGTTGCATTACTCGATGCCGATTACGTGCCCGAAATCCTCCCGCCTCTGCTGGATTGCTATGCGCGCTTGCAGCAGATGGGCCGCGCGGAAAAATTCCTCGTCGATATCATGGAACGCTCGCAAGGCGTCTCCTCGGTGATCGCGCTGTCGAAGCTCTACGCGAGCACGCGCGGCGAAGAAGCCGCGATCGAATTCATGACACGTCAATTGCGCCAGCGCCCCTCGGTGCGCGGACTGATGACCTTGATCAGCGCTTCGCTCGATTCGTCGCGCGGCGATGCACGCGAAAACCTGCTGATTCTGCAAGACCTCACGCGCAAACTGCTCGAAGGGCAGGCCATGTATCGCTGCAACAAATGCGGCTTCGGCGCCAAGGCGCATCATTGGCAATGTCCGGGTTGCAAGACCTGGGGTTCGGTCAGGCCGATCCATGGCGTCGTCGGCGAATAACGTCGGCGCACGCGGCGCGTGTGTAAACTTCTGGGCTTGTTTTGAGAGCACACGATGACCGGTTATGCGGGAATTTCGACAATGCAGATCGCGACCTGGCTTATCACCAGCGCGATGCTCTCTGCCGTCTTGACGTGGGCCGCGCTCGCCTACGCGCGTCGCCTTAATCTCGTCGATTTACCCGGACAGCGACGCTCGCACACGGCGCCGACGCCGCGAGGCGGTGGCATAGGTATTTGCGTCGCGATCGTCGTTTGTTTCGTCGCGATGGGTCTGGTATCGCCGGGTGCGGCGATTGCGTTCCGGCTTGTCGCAGCCATCGCGATCGTCGCGATCGTCGGCTGGATCGATGATCATCGTTCGCTGCCGATCGCCGTGCGGCTTGTCGCGCAGATCGCCAGCGTAGCCATTTTTTTGTGGCCGCTTGTTTCGGCAGCGTTTGCCGAAGTGGGGGCTGGTGTTTTTTCAGGCGCGGTCGTAGCACTTGGTATTTTGCTTTTTCTAGGGCTTTGGTCGATCAACCTGCACAACTTCATGGATGGCATCGACGGCATTCTTGCGACCCAATCGATTTTCGTCCTGACCGTTCTGGCATGGCTGTGCGTGCCTGAGTCGAACCATTCGCACGCGTTGCAGATCGCCGTCTGCGCGGCCGCCGTGGTCGGCTTCCTTCCGTTCAATTTTCCGCGCGCCCGTATTTTCATGGGTGATGTCGGCAGCGGCGCGCTGGGCCTGCTCATCTTCATCGCGTCGATCTGGCAGGTGTCGAGTGCGCATCCTGCCGATGCCTGCGTGCTGGTCGCCGTTTCCGCCTTCGTCACGGACGCGACGTGCACGTTGCTGTCCCGCCTGTTCGCGGGCAAGCGCTGGTATCGTCCGCATCGCGAACATCTTTACCAGTGGATGGCGCGCGCGGGGATGTCGCACGCGGCCGTCGTCGCGTGGTATGCCGCGTGGAATCTCCTGATCGTACTTCCGATAATCTACCTGATACGAGACGATACCGGCGCGCGCGCCTGGATCGAAGTGGCGGCGCTTTACGCGCTGGCGATCAGCGTATGGCTATATGGAAAACAGTGGTGTCTGCAGACATTGAAAACGAAAAATCCTGATGCGTAGTCTTGTCGCCACCGTTCATCCGCGTCTGGCCGTCGTCGTACACGATCTGGCGATGGTGTGGCTCGCCTGGATCGCGACCAACGGTTTGCGCTACAGCATCGAACCGTCGGCGCCGGATGTGGCGTGGTTCGCGCCGGAGACGTTCATCGTCGTCGCCGTGCAAGGTCTGGTGCTGTGGTGGACCGATCTCTACAAAGGCCTGTGGCGTTTCGCGAGCCTGCCCGACTTGTGGAACATCGTGCGCGCGGGTTTGATCGGCGCGGTCGGCATCACGGCCGCACTGTTCCTCTACAACCGTTTGGCGACCGTGCCGCGCGGCGTGCTCGTGGTCTATCCGATTCTCCTGGTCGTGCTGCTCGGCGCGCCGCGTTTGCTCTATCGATACTGGAAAGACAGCCGTTTCGATCTGCTGCGCAGCCAGCCCGCGCAACGTGTGCTGGTGCTCGGCGCCGGGCGCGCGGGCGAAGCGCTTCTGCGTGATCTGGCGCGCGAGAACCGCTACCGCCCGGTCGGACTTCTCGACGACAACGCCACCTTGCGAGGTGCGCGAGTACATGGCGTGCCGGTGCTCGGCGTGCTCGATCGCCTGCCCGACATCGCTCAGGAAACCGCCGCTGAAATGCTGTTGATCGCTATGCCGTCCGCAACGAACGCGCAGATGCGCCGCGTCGTGGAACTATGCGAAACGACCGGCGTTCCGTTTCGCACGATGCCTCGTCTGCAGGATGTCGTCGCCGGCCGCATGAGTTTCAGCGATCTGAAGGAAGTCGCCATCGAGGATCTGCTAGGTCGCGACCCCGTGCAACTCGATTGGACCGCGATCCGTACCGGCCTCGCCGGCCAGCGCGTGCTCGTCACCGGCGGCGGCGGCTCGATCGGCGCGGAGTTGTGCCGACAGGTCGCGCGTCTCGGCGCCGAATCGCTGACGATTCTCGAATTGTCCGAGTTCAACCTGTACCGCATCGAGCAGGAACTCACACGCGAATTTCCGGACATGCTCATCGAAGCCGTGCTCGGCGATTGTGGCGACGTCGCCGTTTGCGAACGGGTCTTCGCACGCACCCGCCCCCAAGTCGTTTTTCACGCCGCCGCGTACAAACACGTTCCGCTGCTGCAGACACAATTGCGCGAAGGATTCCGCAACAACGTGCTCGGCACGAAAGTGGTGGCCGAAGCCGCCGACAAATACGGCGCCACGTCGTTCGTTTTGATTTCCACCGACAAAGCCGTCAATCCGACCAGCGTGATGGGCGCCTGCAAACGCGTCGCGGAAATTTTTTGCCAGAACTTTGCGGCCAAATCGACGACGCGATTCATCACAGTCCGATTCGGCAACGTCCTCGATTCGGCCGGCAGCGTCGTGCCGCTGTTCCGCGAACAGATCCGCAGCGGCGGCCCCGTCACCGTGACCCATCCCGAGATCACGCGTTATTTCATGACGATTCCCGAAGCTTGCCAACTTATCCTGCAAGCCGCCGTGCTCGGCGAGGGCGGCGAGATTTTCGTGCTCGACATGGGCGAACCGATCAAGATTCAGTATTTGGCCGAACAGATGATTCGTCTCGCCAACAAAGTGCCGGATCGCGATATCGCGATCGTCTACAGCGGATTGCGTCCCGGCGAAAAACTGTTTGAGGAATTGTTTCACCCGCAAGAGAATTATCAGGACACGCGCCACGCCAAGATTTTCCTGGCCCAGCCGCGTAGCATGTCCTGGGATCTGCTCAACGCGCAGTTGCGAACCGCCGCAGATGGCGTTCGCGCCTACGACGAAGACGTCTTGCGCCGCTGCATGAATAATCTGCTTCCGGACTTTTCGCCGAACGGACAGGACGCGGAAATCGTATCGATCACGCGCAGCAAGAATGGAATGAACTGAAGCCACTCGATGGAGATGTCATGAGTCGTAAACTTCGCAAAGTCGTTTTCCCGGTCGCCGGTCTCGGCACACGTTTTCTTCCGGCATCGAAAGTCGTCGCCAAGGAAATGCTACCTGTTCTCGACAAGCCGCTGATTCAATATGCTGTCGACGAGGCCGTCGACGCCGGCGCCGACACGCTGGTGTTCGTCACCAATCGCTACAAACACGCCATCGCCGATTACTTCGATGTGGCGTTCGAACTCGAACACAAATTGGAGCGCGCCGGCAAAACCGCGTTGCTCGAAGCCGTACGTAGCGTTTTGCCAAAAGGCGTGCGTTGCGTGTTCGTGACACAAGCCGAAGCGCTCGGACTAGGACACGCGGTTCTTTGCGCGAAATCCGTCATCGGCGACGAACCCTTCGGCGTCATCCTTCCCGACGATCTGATCTGGAACAAAGGTCCGGGCGCACTGCGCCAGATGGCCGAATTCGCTCTCGAGAAAAACGCCGGGGCGATCGCCGTCGAGGAAGTCCCACACGAAGAAACCGACAAATACGGCATCGTCGACGGTGTGCCCGAATCGGACCGCGCGTCGCTGTTGAAGCATGTAGTCGAAAAACCCAAGCCCGAGGTCGCGCCCTCCAATCTCGCGATCGTGGGCCGATACGTTTTGCCCGGAAAAATTTTCGAACTCCTCGAACAAACCAAACCCGGCGCCGGCGGAGAAATCCAGATCACGGATGCCATCGAGGCATTGCTCAAGCAACAAAAAGTATACGGATACCGTTTCGATGGAACGCGATTCGACTGCGGCAGCAAAATCGGATTGGTAAAGGCCACGCTGCATTTCGCGCTGCAAGATCCGACGCTGGAGAAGGCGACGCGGCAATTCATGAGAGACGCAATTTAGTGATGTCCACACACATCCGGCTCTGATCAAATTGCGAAAGCAGTAACCCGCGAGCATCCTGCTCGCGGGTTGTTGCCATCGCGTCTGAAATGAAAGCAAAAAATAGAGCTTGAGCTAAGATAAGCGATAGATCGCGGAGACGGCGATGGACCTGAGCTACATCCTGAATCATTTAGGCGAAGACCGCGAAACCTATCGCGGTGCCGTTTCGCCGCCGATTTATCAGAGTTCCATTTTCGCATTCGAAACCGTCGATAAATTTCGTGAAGGTTTCAAAGACGAGTTTCGACGCACGACTTACACGCGCGGCAACAATCCCACCGTTGAAATCCTGCGCAAGAAAGTCGCCGCACTTGAAGGCGCGGAAGATTGCCTGATGTTCGCCAGCGGCGCCGGCGCGATCGCGGCGGCCGTCATTGCGAGCGTATCGGCCGGTGATCATGTGATCTGCGTGCATCGCCCGTATTCGTGGACGCGCGCGTTGATCAAGGATCTGTTGTCGCGATTCGGCGTTACGTCGACATTCGTCGACGGCACGTACGTCGGCAATATCGAACGCGCGATCACATCCGCGACGAAACTCATCGTTCTGGAAAGTCCGAATTCGATGACGTTCGAGATGCAGGATCTGGCCGCTGTCGCTGCGCTCGCGAAACCGCGTGGCATTCGTACCTTGTGCGACAACAGCTACGCCAGTCCGCTCAATCAGTCGCCGATCGCGCTCGGCATCGATATGGTCGCGCATTCGGCGACCAAATATCTCAACGGTCATAGCGATGTCGTCGCCGGCGCGCTGTGCGCGAGCGAACAGATCATTCGCGATGTATTCCGCGGTCCGTTCATGACCTGCGGCGCGATAATTTCGCCGCACGATGCGTGGTTGTTGCTGCGTGGATTGCGGACACTGGGCGTGCGTATGGAACGCATTGCCGCGACGGCGCAGAAGATCTTGGCGTTTCTGGAATCGCACCCGAAAGTCGAAAAAGTATACTACCCGCATTCGAAAGCTAATCCGCAGTTCGCGCTGGCGCAAAAACAGATGCGCGGTGCGAGCGGATTGCTGACGTTGCAATTGCGCGTCGATGATGTCGTTGCAGTCGAACGCTTTTGCGACGCCCTCGACCGATTCCTGATGACGGTGTCGTGGGGCGGCTACGAATCGCTGGCTTTCCCGGTCTGCGCGGTTTACCCGAATGGCGCGCCGCTGCAGCCACCCGGCGGGTTGCCGCTGAGTCTGGTGCGCCTCTCGATCGGTCTGGAAGAGCCCGAAGTGCTGATCGCCGATCTCGAACGTGGATTCGCCGCTATCTGATCCGTCCGCGTGGGCATTTGCCGTCGCGTGAAACGCAGAAGTCCGCCCGCAATTCTTCATTCTTCCTCGCTTAACTGGCTATCACGGATCGGACGCATGCCGTAAAGTGATTGCGGGGAAAACGATCGGTCGCGTGTCCGCTTTTTCGCGGCTCGACGTTTACTGTAAGTAGTTTCTACGTCGGCGCCGTTTCGCGCGCTTGCCTGGCTCACGTGAGATCGCACAACATGGATTTTCTTAAGTTTCTGCTGCGTTTGCCGCTGCTGATTCTTCGCGGCGTGTATTGGGTCGTGTCGCGCATCGTCGGCGATGTGTCGTGGTCCGCGCCGCGCTGGATGCGCGCGACGGGTTCCGGCGTGCAGCGAACCGGACGGTCCATGCGCGCGCGGCCGGGACGCAGCGTCGCCGTCATCGTTGCAGTCTTTCTGGTGATCGGCGGCAGCTGGTTCGGCTATCACTGGTATAAGAACTTGCCACGACCGGTCGAGGAAACTCCGGCGAAATTCACGGTGATCGCGCCGACCGTCACCGATTACACGACCACGCCCATCCAGATCTATCCGCTGACCGTCAGCTTCAATCGTTCAGTGGCGCCGCTGGCGTTGGTTGGAAAACCGGTTACGACGGGCATCGTGATGAAGCCCGAAACGGCCGGAACGTGGACTTGGGCCAATGACAAAATCCTGACGTTTCAGCCGAAAGACGATTGGGCGGTCGGGCAGGATTTCGACGTTGGCTTCGATCCGAAAATCGCGTTCGCGGAACACGTGAAGGTCGCGAAAGACAATCTGCAGTTCAGCTCCGCGCCGTTCACGGCAACGCTGGTCAAAGCCGAGTTCTATCAAGATCCGCAAGATGCGGCGGGCAAGAAAGCCGTGGTGCAATTCGGCTTCAATCATCCGGTCGACACGGCGAGTTTCGAGAAAAGCCTCGCGGTGAAACTCGAAGGTACACCCAAGGATTCCGGCAAGAAGAAATTCCTGGTCACGTACGACGAACGCAAGCTCAACGCGTTCGTGCATTCCGAAACGCTGACGATTCCGAAGGACGACGCATCGCTCGTCGTCACGCTCGACAAATCCGTGCATGCCGCGCGTGGCGGCCCGAGTATCGACAAAGCGATCGACAGTTCCGTCGTCGTGCCGGGTCTGTACAGCTTGCAGGTCAACTCCGTCGCGCCGACGCTGGTCGATAACGCGAAGTTCGAACCGGAACAGGTCATCGTTGTCGAGACGTCGCAAGCCGTGTCCGAGAAAGACGCAACGAAAGCGACCACCGCGTGGTTGTTGCCGGAATTCAATCCGAAGACACCGGTGGAGGATCGCGAGGGGCCTTACCCCTGGAGCATCAGCGAAGTCGGCGAAGATCTTTTGCGGCAATCGCAAAAACTGAATCTGGAAGCCGTGCCGACGGAACGTGAATTCGACGCGCTGCACAGCTACCGGTTCCACGCCGATCCGAAGCGATCCATCTTCGTGCGCGTGGAAAAGAATCTGCATTCGTTCGGCGGTTATGTCCTCGGCAAAACCAGCACCACGCTGGCGCAAGTTCCCGAATATCCGCGCATGCTCAAATTCATGGCCGATGGTGCGCTGTTGTCGCTCAACGGCGAAAAACGCGTGGCCGTCGTCGCGCGCAATGTGCCGGGTATGGAACTGGAAATCGCGCGCGTGCTGCCGAATCAGTTGCAGCATTTAGTCGGGTTCAATCACGGCACGTATGCCAAGCCGCAGCTCGCTTCGCTCAGTCCCGATCAGATCACCGAACGGTTCGTGCAGAAGACGCCATTTTCCGAAGACGATCCCGGCAAGGCGCATTTCGAGGGCGTGGATCTCGGCCAATATTTGAGTTCCGGCGCATCGGCGAAACACGGTGTGTTCCTGCTCAAGCTGTCCAAACTCAAGCCTGAACCGAAAGCCAAAGAGGACGACGCGCAGGACGATGGCGCGAGTGAGGATTCGAACAATGAATCGGGCGACGAGGGTGCGTCGCAGGAAGGCGAAGGCGAGGGTGGTGGCGAGAGCGACACGAACGACGACGGCACGCCAATCGGTGATTCGCGTCTGATCGTCGTCACCGATCTTGGCGTCATCGCAAAGAAATCGCTCGACGGTTCGCAGGACGTTTTCGTGCAATCGATCAAGTCCGGCTCGCCCGTCGCCGATGTGGTCGTCGATGTCATCGGTCGCAACGGCCAGACCTTGCTCACCAAAACGACGGCAGTAGATGGCAGCGTGCACTTCGACACGCTCGCCGGTTTCACGCGAGAGAAGATGCCCGCGATTTATGTGGTGCATAAAGGCGACGACGAATCGTTCCTGCCGATCGGTGAATTCGATCGCAATCTGGATTACTCGCGCTTCGACATCGGCGGCGAACGCAACGCGAAGAATGCGAACAAACTGAGCGCGTATCTGTTCAGCGATCGCGGTATCTATCGGCCTGGCGATACATTTCATGTCGGCATGATCGTGCGCGCGGCGGATTGGGCGAAGGCGCTCACCGGCGTTCCGTTGCAAGCCGATATCACCGACGCGCGCGGCATCGTCGTCGAATCGCGCAAGCTTCGACTGAGCGCTGCAGGTTTCGAGGAACTCAGTTACACGACACAAGAAACGTCGCCGACCGGCGGTTGGAACGTCAATCTTTATATCGTCAAAGATGGCAAGGCCGACGCGCAAATCGGTTCGGTCGCCTTGCAGGTGAAAGAGTTCATGCCGGATCGCATGAAGGCCGAAGCGCGTCTATCGCAGAATGTTGCCGAAGGCTGGATCAAGCCCGACGGACTCAAGGCGCTGTTCACATTGCAGAATCTATTCGGGACGCCGGCGCAGAATCGTCGTGTCGAAGCAACGCTGAGCCTGCAGCCGTATTTTCCGAGTTTTCACGGTTATGCCGATTACAAATTCTTCGATCCACAACACGCGAAGGAAGGCTATTCCGAACCATTGGGGGATCGCACGACCGACGACAAAGGCGAAGCGGAATTTCCGCTCGATCTCACGAAATACGGTACGTCGTCGTACCAGCTGCGTTTCTTCGGCAAAGGTTACGAAGCCGAAGGCGGCCGTAATGTCGCGGCGGAAGCGCATGCGTTGGTGTCGTCGCTGGATTATCTGATCGGTGCGAAATCGACCGACAATCTCGAGTTCGTCACACGCGGTGCCAAGCGCGGTGTGAATCTCATCGCGATCGGTCCGGATACGAAGAAAATCGCGGTCGATGGATTGAAAGCGGCAATCATCGAGCGCCGTTTCGTATCGATCCTGACCAAGCAGGATTCGGGTGTATACAAATACGAATCGAAAGCCAAGGAAATCCCCGTATCCGAAAAACCGTTGACGATGTCGGCATCCGGCAACGATTTCGACTTGCCCACCGATACGCCAGGCAATTTCGCGCTGGTCATCCGCAACGCCCATGGCGACGAGTTGAATCGCGTCGAGTACGCCGTGGCCGGCGACGCGAATCTGTCGCGATCGCTCGAACGCAACGCCGAATTGCAGCTGGCCTTGTCGAAACACGATTTCGCGCCGAACGAAGATATCGAAGTGGCGATCCGCGCGCCGTACGCCGGCAGCGGACTGATTACGCTGGAACGCGACAAAGTATACGCACACGCCTGGTTCCATAGCGCGACGACCGGTTCGGTGCAAAAGATCAAAGTACCGGCCGATTTCGAAGGCAATGGTTACGTGAACGTGCAGTTCGTGCGCGATCCGGCCTCCGACGAAATCTTCATGAGTCCGCTCAGTTATGGCGTGATTCCGTTTTCGGTGAATCGCGATGCGCGGCGCGAAGGTTTGACGATTTCCGCACCGGCGATGGTGAAACCCGGCGAAACATTGAAGATGAAACTGACCGCCGCGCAACCGACGCGCGCCGTCGTGTTCGCCATCGACGAAGGTATTCTGCAGGTCGCACGCTACAAGCTCGGCGATCCGCTGGATTTCTTCTTCCGCAAGCGCATGCTAGAAGTGCGCACGAGCCAGATTCTCGATCTGATTTTGCCGGAGTTCTCGAAGCTCGCCGGCATGGCCGCGCCGGGCGGCGATGCGGACGACCTGCTCGCGCGCCATCTGAATCCGTTCAAGAAGAAGCATCAGGATCCGGTCGCGTTCTGGTCCGGCATCGTCGACGTCAATGGCACGAAGGAATTCAGCTACAACGTGCCCGACGACTTCAACGGCAAACTGCGCCTGATGGCCGTCGCCGTGCGCAGCGACAAGATCGGCATCGCACAAAATTCGACTAC
>JBDUEI010000104.1:0-17423 GCA_040002515.1 Rudaea sp.
ACGACGCTGACGCTCGCCGTGCTGAGTCTGGCGTTGGCGTTTCCGCTGTTGTTCTGGCTGCTCCTCGACAACGCCAAAGGCTTTAGCGGCAACATCGATGACGCGCGTTCGATCAGCGTATTTTTGAAACCGATCGTCGATGCGTCAGCGGCGAAATTGATGGCGGAAAAACTGCGTGCCCGTTCCGAGATTGCGCAAGTTGTGCTGAAGTCGCCGGAGCAGGGTCTGGAAGAATTCCGCAACCAATCTGGATTCGCCGATGCGCTCAAGGTTTTGCACTACAATCCCTTGCCGGCCGTGCTCGTCGTGAGCCCACGCGCGGCCGTCGCGGATTCTGATCCGTCGGCGGCACTCGTGGCGGAACTGGAGCGCGATCCGGTCGTCGATCTCGTTCAATACGATGCGCAGTGGCGGCAGCGCTTGAACGCGATTTTGCGGTTGGCGCAACGCGGAGCGGGGGTATTGGCGGTATTGCTGGCGCTGGCGGCGTTGCTGGTTGTCGGAAATACGGTACGTTTGGATATTCAAAGCCGCGCCGATGAAATTGCGGTCATGCAGATGCTCGGTGCGGATAACGGTTTCGTGCGGCGTCCTTTTTTGTATATTGGATTCTGGTATGGCGCGTTTGCGGGAGTGGCGAGTTTGATCCTGATCGGCATCGTCGAAGCGGTATTGGCAGCGCCGCTGGCGGCACTGACGTCGAGCTACGACCATCGTTTCGACGTGCACGGCATGTCGATCGCGACGATGGCGCTGGTCCTTCTCGGCAGCGCGCTGCTCGGCTGGTTCGGTGCGTGGATCGCCGCGTCGCGCCACATCGCTTTAGGCCAACCGACCTGACGGATGGACGTCTAAATGGAGCAGGCACTCACCCGCCACATCACCAGCGAAACGCCGCGCGTGATGGTCGTCGACGGCTCGAAAGTCGTGCGCCGACTGATCGAGCAATTGCTCAAGGCCGATCTTCCGGGTGTCACGGTTCTCGCGTGCGAGACTGGCGCCGAAGCAAAAAAACATCTCGAAGAAGGCGTCGTCGATCTGATCACGACGGCGCTGCGACTGCCCGACATGGATGGACTCGAACTCGCTAAATACGTGCGCGAGCATGCGCCGCAGGCGTACATACCGATCGTGATCGTGTCGGGCGATGTCAACGAACGCCTGATCAATCGGGAATTGTCGGAGTACGTCACGGATTATTTCGACAAGTCGCTCGGCTTCAACGCGTTGACCTCATTCATCCGCGGCTACATTCAGCCGGAATCGCACGTGACTGGCGATGTTCTGTACGTGGAAGACAGTCGCGTCGTCGCGCTCGCCACGCGGCGCATGCTCGAGAAATACGGTTTGAACGTACAGCACGTGACCAGCGTCGAAGACGCGGTAGCTTTGCTTGAAACGGCAATGGCGCAAGGCAAAGTGCCGGGGTGCGATGTCGTGTTGTCCGACGTGAATCTGAAAGGCGAACTCACCGGCGGCGATCTGCTCGATCGTTTGCGCAACGATTTCGGCTATTCGAAAGGCGACTTGCCCGTGCTGATCATGACTGGCGACGACAACCCGCGTAATCAAGCGGAATTACTTCGCGCCGGCGCGAACGATCTCGTGCAAAAGCCGATCGAGGAACGTCTGCTGATCACCAAACTTCTGTTCCAGATGCGCGTGTCGCAGCATTTGCGAAAACGCGCGCAGGCGGCGTGAGCGAGAAAGAACTCAAGCTCGAACCTTCATGGAAGGCGCGCGTCGGCGATTATCTCGCGCGACCGGAGATGCAGAAGCTTTCCGATTTGTTGCGCGATGAATTGCGTGCCGGCAAAACCATTTATCCACCGCCGAAAAAGATTTTCGCGGCACTGGACACGACGCCGTTCGACGACGTGAAAGTCGTGATCATCGGACAGGATCCCTATCACGGACCGAATCAGGCGCACGGATTATGTTTCTCCGTGATGCCAGGCGTGGACGTTCCGCCATCGCTCGACAACATGCTCAAGGAAACGCAGGCCGATGTCGGCACGACCCGGCCCGATCATGGCTGCCTGATCACGTGGGCCCGTCAGGGTGTTCTTCTGCTCAATTCCGTACTGACCGTCGAACGTGGCAAACCGGAGTCCCACAAAGGCAAAGGCTGGGAAGGATTCACCGACGCGGTCGTCGATCATCTCAACCGCGAGCGCGAAAACCTGGTCTTCCTGCTCTGGGGCAGCTACGCCCAGGCCAAAGGCAAACTGGTCGATATCCGGCGTCACACGATCTTGAAAGCGCCGCATCCGTCACCACTTTCTGCGCATCGGGGATTTTTCGGCTCCAAGCATTTTTCTAGAACAAACAACTGGTTAGCCGATCACGGGCTAGCCCCGATCGACTGGCAATTGCCGCCTGCGGCGACCCTTGATTTTCCGTAGTCTTTCCTGTACCATGCAGTTCAGAAAATCCGGTCCGAGCGGCAAAATACACCACGGATTCGCTCGTAGCTGGATTGCAACTTATGCAGCGTTTGGCACTCTAACCGTAGAGTGCTTATAACTGCTTTAGGAGAGTCCATGTCCACCACGGCTTTGGTCCCCAACAATCTTCCGATCCCGAGTGCGATCGGCAGTCTGGACGCCTATGTCTCGGCAGTTCATCAGATTCCCGTGCTCACGCTGGCTGAAGAACAGGCGTTGGCGAAGAGTTTCCGCGGCGAGAACGATCTCGAGGCGGCCAAGAAACTCGTGATGTCGCACCTGCGTTTCGTGGTGCACGTCGCGCGCAGCTACAACGGTTACGGCTTGCAGGTCGGCGATCTGATCCAGGAAGGCAACATCGGCTTGATGAAGGCGGTGAAGCGTTTCGATCCGGAAGTCGGCGTGCGTCTCGTGTCGTTCGCCGTGCATTGGATTCGCGCGGAGATGCATGAATTCATTTTGCGCAACTGGCGCATCGTGAAAGTCGCGACGACGAAGGCGCAGCGCAAACTGTTCTTCAATCTGCGCAAGTCGAAGAAACGCCTCGGCTGGATGAATTCGACGGAAGTGAAAGCAGTCGCCAAGGATCTGGGCGTCACCGTGGCCGACGTGCTCGAAATGGAATCGCGCCTGTCCGGTCGTGATACCGCGTTCGATGCGCCGGAAGATTCCGACGATGACGAACGGCCGGCACCCGTCGCGTATCTGATCGACAGCGCGGCCGATCCGTATCAGAGTCTGGAAGCATCGAATCAGGAAGATGCGGATCTGGGTTCGCTGCGCGCAGGTCTGGAAAAACTCGATGCGCGTTCGCGCGACATCATCAAGCGCCGCTGGCTTCGCGACGGCGAGAAATCGACGTTGCAGGAATTGGCCGATGAATATGGCGTTTCGGCCGAACGCATTCGTCAGGTCGAAGTGAACGCGATGAAGAAGATGCGCACGCTGTTCGCGGCGTAATCGGAAGATAAAAAGTTGTTTCGAACGGCCCGCGAAAGCGGGCCGTTTTTTTGTGCGCGTCGTTTTCTTGTTTTCGGTGACCCTTCGCGAAGTTATTGGGACACGTCAGCTCACCGCACGTCATTCCGGCGAAGGCCGGATTCCAGCGACTTTCGCTCTCGGCCGATGAGTGGAAAAACAAAGTCACTGGATTCCGGCCGTCGCCGGAATGACGAGCAGAAGGTTGACGAGCAGAAGATTGAAGAGCGAGAGATTGACGTGGGGGAGATTGACGCGCAAAAAATGAGGAGCAAAAGAACGTTGTGAAAAAAGTCGCATCACTGAGACAAAACGCCTACGGCAAAAACTCATGCTCCGAATCATCGTTCGCACTCGTGTCGCCGACGATGATGCGCGCACCGCGTTCGTACGATCCGTACGCCCACATCCAGTTGACCAGAACGGCCATGCGGTTGCGGAATCCGATCAGGAAAAAGATGTGCGCGATCAGCCAGAAGAACCAGGCGATCGCGCCGGAAAAGCGAAAGCCATGCAGGTCGACGATCGCTGCCATGCGTCCGATCGTGGCGAGGTTGCCGTAGTCGCGGTAGCGGAACGGTTTGGCCGGCTTTCCGTCCATCCGCGCGCGAATCGCGTGCGCCGCGTAGCGGCCCATTTGTTTGGCCGCCGGCGCGACGCCGGGGACCGGTTTGCCGCCCGATGCGATCGATGCAAGATCGCCGACGACAAAAATTTCGGGATGATCCGGCACCGTCAGATCCGGTGAAACGAGAACCCGACCGGCGCGGTCGAGCGGCACGCGCAGCGATTTCGCCAACGGCGATCCGGCCACCCCGGCGGCCCATACCACCGTGTTGGCGGCGACGAACTCATCGCCCAATCGATACCCGCTGCCGTCGATACGCGTCACTGGTTTGCCGGTGATGACTTCGACGCCGAGCCGCTCCAGTTGTTTGCGTGCTTTCGCCGACAGCGATTCCGGAAACGTGGAAAGTATGCGCGGCCCGGCTTCGAGCAGGCGCACTTTCGCCGTCGCTGGATCGATGCGGCGGAATTCGCGGCGCAGCGTGTGCCGCGCAATCTCCGCGATCGTTCCGGCCAGCTCGACGCCCGTGGGTCCGCCGCCGACCACGGCGAAACTCAGCCACGCGTCGCGTTTCACGGGATCCGTCTCGGCTTCCGCGCGCTCGAACGCGAGCAGAAAATGGCGGCGAATCCGCACGGCGTCCTTCAGCGTCTTGAGCCCCGGCGCGAACGGTTCCCAATCGTCGTGGCCGAAGTACGCATGCATCGAACCGGTGGCGAGGATGAGGATGTCGTAGCCGAGCGAGGTATCGTCGTCGAGATGCACCTGTCGCGAATCGATATCGATGCGGTCCGCTGCGGCCAGTCGAACTTCGACATTGTCCTGCTTGCGCAAAATGTGGCGCAGCGGCGCGGCGACATCGGACGACGACAGACCCGCCGTCGCGACCTGGTATAACAACGGCTGGAACAGATGATGATTGGTGCGATCGATCAGCGTGATGCGCACCGCCGCGCCTTTCAGCGCACGCGTCGCCCATAATCCGCCGAAGCCGCCGCCGAGGACGACGATGTGTGGAACGTGCGGCGCGATCGCTTCGGTCATCGGGTCACGTTAATACAAATCCATGGGATCGATGTCCAGTGACCAGCGCACTTTGCGCGCTTCGTCGAGCGAGCGGATTTGCGCGATCCACATCGCGAGAAACGCGTGCAGCGACGGACGATCGTCCGCGCTAAGCAACACCTGGCTGCGATGGAATCCTGCGCGACGCGGCATCGGCGCCGGCATCGGGCCGACGATGACGATCCCGTCGGGTGCGCCCGCCAAGGTCAGGGCCGCGCGCAGAAATTCATCGGTGGCGGTCGAGGCCTTCGCTTCGCTGCGCAACAGGGCTAGATGCGCGTAGGGCGGGAACGCCGCATCGCGCCGTTCGTCGAGCAAATCCTTCGCGATTTTCGCGTAGCCGGATTTCAACAGATCACGCAGCAGCGGATGATCCGGATGCAGCGTTTGCATCCACACCTTGCCCGGCTTCAAGGCGCGTCCGGCACGACCGGACACCTGCACGATGAGCTGACACAACCGTTCGCTGGCGCGGAAATCGACGCTGAAAAGTCCGTCGTCGACGCCGATCAATCCGACCAGCGTGAGGTTCGGCAGATCGTGACCTTTCGCGAGCATCTGTGTACCGATCAGAATTCCCGCCTGGTCGGGACGCAATTGCTGCAGCCGTTCGTCGACGCCGCCGCGAGTGCGCGTGGTTTCGCGATCGATGCGGATCACCGGAACGTTCGGAAATAACTTCGTCAGCGCCTGTTCCATGCGCTCGGTGCCGACGCCGCGCGGTTCGAGCGTGGCATTGCCGCAGATCGGACAATGCGACGGCACCGGCGATTGCGCACCGCAATGATGACAGCGCATCTGCGACACGCCGCGATGCCACGTCATCGGTTTGTCGCAGCGTTCGCAGGCCGCGTGCCAGCCGCACGCGTGGCACATCAGCACCGGCGAATAGCCGCGGCGGTTGCGGAACAGCAGCGCCTGCTCGCCGCGCGCGATGCATTCGCGCACGGCTTTGATCAGCTCGTCGGACAATCCATCGTTGAGACGTTTGCCACGCAGATCAATGAATTTGAATTCCGGCAGACGCGCCGCACCCGGCCGCGAACCCAGATGCAAGCGTCGATATCGCCCGCTGTCCACGTTCGCCAGCGATTCGAGCGATGGCGTCGCCGAACCCAGCACGACCGGCACGTTCAGCGCCTTGCCGCGCACCTGCGATAGATCACGCGCCGAATAACGCAGACCGTCCTGCTGTTTGTAGGAGGCATCGTGTTCCTCGTCGACGACGATCAATCCGGCTTTCGGCAGCGGCACGAAAATCGCCGAGCGCGTGCCGAGGATCACGCACGATTCGCCGCGCGCGGCCGAGAGCCACGTGCGCGTGCGTTCGCCGTCCGACAGATTCGAATGCAGAACGTGAATACGATCGCCGACCCGCTCGCGGAAACGCCGTTCCAGTCCCGGCGTCAATCCGATTTCCGGCACGAGGACCAGCGCCTGGCGTCCGTCGCGCAATACGCGCTCGATCAGATCGAGATAGACCTCGGTCTTGCCGCTGCCGGTGATGCCTTCGAGCAGAAACGGCGCAAACTGGCCAAGCGATTTCGCGATCTCATCGACGGCAATCTGCTGTTCGCCGGTCAACGGCGGCGGATCGATGCGCACGAATGGCGCCGTGGATGCATCGGTCAGCCGCGTCGACATCACCCAGCCGCGTTTGCGCAAACTCGCCGCCGCGCCGCGCCATGTCGGCAACGCTGCGTCGAGTGCGGCATAACTCTTCGGACCGCTGGCGAGCGCATCGAACAGAGCAGCGACGAGAGTGCCGGCACGCGGCGCCCCGTCGATATGTGCGGCGCGCATGAGCGCCGGTTCGCCGGGTTCGGGTTGCGGTTTGATCTGGCGCAATCCGATTGGCAGCGCGGTGTCGAGCACTTCGCCTAACGGATGCAGGTAATAGCGCGATACCCATTGCAGTGTGGCGAGCAGTTCCGAATCGACGACCGCTTCGGCATCGAGCAACGCGAAGACGGGTTTCAATCTCGACGCGGGAATCGCGCTGTCGTCCTCGATGCTGACGACGATGCCGACACGTTTGCCGCGCCCGAACGGAATCGCCACGCGCGAACCGGGCGCGATGTCGTGCGCCGCCACGCCACGCGGCGGCAGGTAGTCGAAAAGCTGCGGCAACGGCACCGGAACGGCGATGCGCAAAACGGCCGGCATCAGCGTTTCGCACCCGCAAATAATCGGCCGATGCGCGCTGCAATCAGCGTTTTCGCAAAAATAGCAGGTGAAAGCTCAAGAGTCGTCCTCAAGTTACCATTCCCGTTAAGGTTTTTCGCTTATCCACAAGACCTGTGGATAAGTCTGTGCATGAGCCTCGGGATTGAGGGTCGCAACGCGCATGATTACACGCATCCTCTCAGAGTGGCGAAAGTTTAACCATGCTGAAATATAACTGTTTCATCAATAGGTTACAGGAGTAAAACAAGTATATTTTTGCACTCGCGCAGGGCTGTCACAGCGCTGTAAGCAGATCCGTTAAGGCTTGTGCACAACCGTTCGTCAACGTCAGGTGCTTTGGCGCGTTGTTGCCAGCCAGGCGAGCTTACGGTAACGCCCGGATGGCGCATACAATTTCACCGATTTCTTCTCGATGGATTCCCGAACGCGTGGACGCGGCCAAGACGGACGACAGTTCGATCGATCAGTTTCTGAAGACCGTCGAACGGCGCGCGCTGCGCATGGCCGAGCTTGCGACGTCGAATCGTGACGAGGCCATGGATCTCGTCCAGGACGCGATGTTCGGTTTCGTCCGGCATTACACGGCGAAACCCGCGCCGGATTGGGCGCCGTTGTTTTATCGCGTGCTCGACAGTCGCATCAACGACTGGCATCGCCGCCGCATCGTGCGCAGCCGCTGGATGGCGGTGTGGACGAAACCGGCCGAAGACGACGAGCCCGACGAAATCGCCCAAGCGCCGGATCACAACGATCCGGGTCCGCTGTTGCGGCTGGCCGGCAGCGAAGCGTCGCTGGCACTCGACGCGGCGCTGAAAAATCTGCCGACGCGGCAGCGTCAGGCATTCCTGCTGCGTTTGTGGGAAGGATTCGATGTCGCCACCACCGCTAGCGTCATGCGTTGCAGTGAGGGCAGCGTCAAGACACACTTATCGCGCGCATTGGCGGCACTGCGCCGCGCGCTGGAGAGCTACGCATGAATGACGATATGAATGACGATCGCGTGCCCGGCTGGACCGGTCAGGCCAAACAGATGCTCGACGAGTCCGCGCAAGGTTTCGATGCGGCGACCTTGTCGCGACTGAATCGCGCGCGACAGAACGCGCTCGAACAGATGCGCCCGCACCGTTTCCGTCGCTGGTTCGTGCCGGCAGGCGTAGCGAGTGCGTGCGCGGTGCTGCTCGCCGTGGCGGTGGTCTGGCATGCGCCCACGATGCCGACCGCGCCCGCCGGCGCATTCGTGCCCGGCGCACCTGGCAATACCGCATTCAGCGGCAACGATCTGGAACTGGTTTCGAGCGACGACGGCATCGAGTTTTATCAAGACCTCGATTTCTACGCGTGGCTCGACGCGCAAAACCCGGACGGCAACGGGTGAATGCGATTTCGTTCGGAATGATGGCATCGATTATTTTTTCGGCGGCTGCGCTGGCGCAATCGGCGCCGCCGCAACCGGCGCCGCAAACCAGCGCGGATAGCCAGGCGACTCAGGGGCGGCACGTGGACAAGCACGACAAGAAGCGCAAGCAACAACACAACGACAATCCGGATGCCGACGTCATCGGATTTCTCGGCGATTACGAAGACGCCGCCGACGGACTCGATCCGATCGGCCTATCCGAGCAGACCGATGCTGAAACGCCGCCACGCGGAGACGGCCCGTGATCCGCGCTGCATTGCTCGTCTTCGCCCTCGCCGCCGGCAATCTGGCCGCGCAACCGCAAACGGCGACCGCACCGGCGCCGCAGCGTGCGGCGCCGATCGCGTGGTCGTCACTGAACGCCGATCAGCAACAGATTCTCGATTCGGTCCACGCAAAATGGGATCAGTTGCCGGTGCCGGCGCAGCAACGTCTGTTGCGTGGCGCGCAACGCTGGTCGACGCTCACGCCCGAGCAGCGCGATCGCGTGCGCAAGCGTTTCGAGAAATGGAACAGCCTGCCGCCGGAACAGCGCGACCAGTTGCGCGATCGTTTCGAAAAATTCCGACGGCTGCCGCCCGAACAACAGGACCGCATCCGTCGCGCATTCAAGCGTTTCGGCGCGTTGGATCCCGGACAGCGCAAGCAGCTCCGCGAAAAATTCGAGCAGATGACCCCGACCGAGCGCCAGGCTTTCCTGATGGGCGCCGAAGCACAGAATCGCGTCGGCGCCGTCCGCGAATTCTTCAGCGGCGTGCCCGAAGCCGAGCGCCGTCAGACGCGCCAGGCGCTGCAATCGCTGACCATGGAACAACGCCGCAATCTCATGCGCACCTGGCGCGCCTTGCCCGCCGATCAGCGCGACGCGTATCGGCGCAAACTGGTGCAGATGACGCCCGAGCAGCGCGCGATGGAACTGGACAAGACGCCCGCCGCGAGCCCGTGACGCGGGTCAGGTCGTCGCCAGACTGACCAGAAACGCCGCGACCGCGCCGAGGCTGATGATGATCAGATAGCAGATCCCGATCACGCCGAATTTCAGCGTGGTCAGGATCCAACCCTGTTTGTATACTTTTTTCTGCATCAGGAAAAGATAGATCGGAATCCACCAGCCGAGAATGAAAATCAGCACGCCCAGCGTATTGCTCAGCCACGGCGCCGCGGTTTCGGCCCAGCCGTGCAGCGCGCTCATTCCGGTAATCAGCAGCAGCGCGAAAAAAATGAAACTGTGGCTGTGCAGCGCGATGATCAGATGTTCCATGTAAAGCCGCCGCTTGAAGATGAAGAATATCTTCAGCAGCAGCGCGAACAACGGCATCACTACGAACAGAACCTGCGGCAGCACGCCGAAGATGCCGACGATGAACGGTTTCGGATCGGATTCTATTTTCGATGAATTGCCGCGCATGCGGCCGAGCGCAGAGTTCAGCCGCGCGTTGGCGAATTCGGGCAACCAGCCGATGTGTACGGGATTTTTCTTTTCGTCCCACTCCGTGCCGAACAGTTCCAAGTGGCTGTTGTCCTCGTCGACGTCAGGCGACGGATTCGGCGGTTCGACGCCCTTGGCTTTGGCATCGGCCAGACCCTTTAGATACTGAATGCGCTGGTCGGCCTTGTCGCGAATTTTGCCCTCGGATCGTTCGATGCGTGAGGTCGCTTTCGCCGATACGCCGGTCGCGGCTTTCGCTGATTCCAGCCCCGCGATCACGCTGTCGCGGCGCGCGATCACTTCTTCGGGCGTCAGCAACTTCGCAAAGCTGGTACTTTGTCCGCCGTCGGCGTCGAATGTCACGCCGCCGAGATTCATGTCGCCGATCCATAACTGCATCGCGAAGAACGCGGCGATACTCAGGAAAAAATACAGCCGAAACGGCGTAACGAACCGCACGCGCCGTCCCGCAAAATATTCGTTGCTGAGATAACCGGGCCGGATCAGCAGCGGCCACAACGTACGAAAGATGCGCGAATCGATATTGAAAATCGTATCGGCCACGTCATGCAGCATGCTCGACAGCGGCCGGATCATGCCTTTCACCGGCTGGCCGCAGTTGAAACAATATTCCCCGCGCAATTCCGCGCCGCAGTTGGAACAGACCACGGTCACGACAGGCGGCGGTGTCGCCGGCTCGGGCAGTAGCGGATCGATCGGCGTCGTCATCGCATAACTTTAGCCGATTCCACACCGTCCGCCTACGCGAAAGCCCGCGCTTCCGGCTAAACTGCGCGGCCCGTTTGCATGACCTCGCAATGCCGCTCGAAATCAGTCCGCCGCGCGCCCGTTTGCGACGCGAATTTCGCGACACGCTGCTGCTCGCAGGTCCCCTCGTGCTCGGCCAATTGTCGGCGATCGGCATGAACGTGATCGACACGATGCTCGCCGGCCATCTCGGCGCGACGACGTTGTCGGCCGTCGCTGTCGGCACCAGTGTGTGGTCGCTCGTCATCGTTTCGGCGATCGGCGTGATGCTCGCGTTGCCGCCCTCCGTCGCGCAGCTTGCCGGGGCGGGCGAACATGCGCGCATCGGCAGTCTGTTCCGCCAGGCGTTGTGGCTCGCGCTCGGGTTGGGTTTGATTTTGCTGGTCGCCGTACGTCACGCCACACCGCTTTTGTTTGCGATCGGCATCGATCCGGCGATGATCGCCGACACGCAAAAATTCCTGCGCGCGATTTCCTGGGGCGCACCTGCGCTCACCGGCTACTTCGCGCTGCGCGGATTTTCCGAAGGCCTCGCGCTGACACGGCCGACCATGTATTTCGGATTTCTCGGACTTCTCGTGCTCGCACCGGTCGGCTACGTGTTCATGTACGGCGCGTTCGGTTTCGCCGGTCTCGGCGCACAAGGTTCCGGCATGGCGACAGCCTGCGTGCTGTGGTTTCAGTTCTTCGCGTTCGCGCTCTATATCGCGCTGCGCCGTCACTACACAGCGTACCGGCCGTTCGCGCGATGGGATGGTCCGAATCCGCGCGCGATCTTCGATCTGCTTCGCCTCGGCGTGCCGATGGGCATCGCCGTGCTGATGGAAGCCGGATTGTTCGTCGCCGCCGCATTGCTCATCGGATCGCTCGGCGCCGATGTCGTGGCCGGTCATCAGATCGCCATCAATGTCGCCTCCGTCGCCTTCATGTTGCCGCTCGGCGTGGCGATGGCGACGACAGTACGCGTCGGTCTCGCCGTCGGCCGCGGCGATCCGATCGGTGTGCGCTACGCCGGTTACGTCGGCATCGCGACATCGCTCGTCACGCAAACGTTTTCGTGCGCGATGATGGCGCTGTTCCCGCACCAGATCGCGGCGCTGTATACGGATGATGCGGTCGTCGCCGCGTTCGCCGCGCAACTATTGCTTCTCGCCGCCCTCTTCCAGTTTTCCGACGGCATCCAGGTCGCCTCCAACGGCGCACTGCGCGGGCTGAAGGACACCACCATCCCGATGATCATCACGACCGTCGCGTACTGGGGTATCGGCATGCCGGTCGGCTGGTGGCTCACGTTCCGCCACGGCCTCGGCGCGCGCGGCATGTGGATCGGCTTGATCGCGGGTTTGAGCGTCGCCGCCGTGCTGCTGCTGGCGCGTTTCGCGATCCGCTCGCGGCGCTTTCATCCGGCCAATCTTCCGTCACGTGCCGCCGACACCGGCATCTAGTACGCTCAGCCCAGAAATTCGGAGATCGAAAGTTATGGCAGACAACAAGCGCGGCTGGTTCATCGGCTTTTTCGTGGGCCTGTGGGCGCTGATCAATTTCGCGCGGCGGCTGGTGATCAACATCATTTTCGTGATCATCATCGTCGCCATCGTCATTTCAATGCGTAGCAATGCGCCGAAAGTCGACGATCACACTGCGCTGGTGCTGAATCCAAAAGGCAACATTGTGGAACAGTATACTTCCGACGCCGCGCAGCGCGCGTTCTCCAGCGCGTTCGGTGACAAGACGCGCGAAGTGCAGTTGCGCGACATCCTGCGCGCGATCCAGGCGGCGACCGGCGACGCGCACATCGAACGCATCGTCGTGGAGCCCGATGAAATCCAGAGTGCGGGAATTTCCTCGCTGCGCGAAATCGGCATCGCGCTCGACCGCTTCAAAGCTTCCGGCAAAGAAGTGATCGCCGTTTCGAACGGCATGACGCAAAGTCAGTACTATCTGGCCGCGCATGCCAACCGGATTTTGTTGCATCCGGGTTCGGAAGAAGGCGTTTTGCTGACTGGTTTCGGCGCGTATCGCATGTATTTCAAACAGGCGCTCGACTGGCTCGGCGTCGACGTGCATCTGTTCCGCGTCGGTGAATACAAATCGTTCGCCGAACCGTACATCCGCAATGATCAATCGCCGGAAGCGCGCGAGGCCGATCTGTACTGGATGAACGGTGTGTGGGGCGATTTCCTCAAGGACATCGCCACGCAACGGCATCTCGACGCGGCGCAATTGACGGCCGACATCAACGATTACGCGAACATCGTCAAATCCGCGAATGGCGACATGGCGAAAGTCGCGCTCGACACCAAACTCGTCGATGAACTGGCCACGCGCGATCAAGCTATCGCGGCGATCACGGCGAAGGGTGTCGCGGAAAACCACACGTTCCGTCAGGTCGGATTTCAGGAATACGCGAATATTCTCGAACGTCAGATGACGCTCGATACGCGTCCGCAAGTCGCCGTCATCGTGGCCGAAGGTGAGATTCTCGGCGGCGACCAACCGCCCGGAACCGTCGGTGGCGAATCGACGGCGAAACTGGTTCGCCAGGCGCGCGAGGACAATTCCGTTCGGGCCATCGTGTTGCGCGTGAATTCGCCGGGCGGCGATGCGTTCGCGTCCGAACTGATTCGCCGCGAAGTCGAACTGACCAAAGCGGCGAACAAACCGGTGATCGTCTCGATGGGCGATGTCGCGGCGTCCGGCGGCTACTGGATATCGATGGACGGCGATCAGATTTATGCCGAACCGACCACGATCACGGGATCGATCGGCATCTTCGGATTGTTCATGAATTTTCCGAACACGTTGGCGAAAATCGGCGTGCACACCGATGGCGTCGGCACCACGCCGCTGGCAGGTGCGCTCGATCCGCGCCGCACGCTCGATCCGAAAGTCGGCGAAACCGTGCAGGCACTCATCGACAAGGGTTATCAGGATTTCATCGGCCGCGTCGCCGCCGCGCGTCACAAGACCAAGGAAGAAATCGATGCGATCGCGCGCGGACGCGTATGGAGCGGACAGCAGGCGCTCGAACGCGGGCTGGTCGACAAACTCGGCGGGCTGGACGAGGCCGCGGCGGCGGCTGCGCAGCGCGCGAATCTCGGCAACGACTATCGATTGCGCTACATCGAAAAACCGCTGTCGGCATGGGAACGTTTCGCGCTGAGTTTCAGCAACGACACGATGGCGAAGTTCACCAAAGCGTTACTGCCCGAGATGCCGCTGGGCCTCTTGCAGGAACCGCAAGTGCGCGATCAGATCAAACTACTGCAATCGATGCGCAGCAATCACATCGGCGTGTTCGCGTATTGTTTCTGCGATATGAAGTAGCGCGAATGTCGCGCGTCAGTCCGGTTTTCTGACGCAGAATGCCGGCGTCATATGCTTCCAACACGCGAGATCGGCGAACGGCGGTTTTCGCATCACCGCCATCATGTGCGTCGGTTTGATGTTGCCGGCGAGCATTTCCGCTTCGTCGCGGGCGTGGATGCGATCGACAAACGTCCGATCTTTCTCCGACGCCGCGTCCAGATGCGGACCGTGACAACGCCCGATGAACGGATCGATGATGTTGGCGAATCCGACGAAGAATTCGAAATCGAAACGCTCGATCAGCAACGGCAGGATATCCTGCGCGCGAATCCCTTCGAAGCCACTGCCCGAACAGTCCCAGTTGCCGAATTCCGCTTCATAGCGGCGCAGCAACACATTGAAGGTTTTTTCTTTCGGCAGTTCTTGCCAATATTCGCGCAGGATCGACAGCGCCTCCGGCCATAGCATGTGGCCGTTGCGGCCGATCATGTCGGATGTGATGAAACGCCCGTCGTCGTTCAACGCACGCGAAATCGAGGTGAACAAATCTTCGAGTTCGACGACATGATGCAAACTCTGGTTGGCGATGATCGCGTCGTATCTCGCGTCCGGCCGCCAGCGATTGAAGTCGCCGCGCGTCATCACGACGTGCTTCGACAATCCCGCATTGGCGGCGTGCACCGCGCCGCGTTCGAGCATCGTTGCGTTGATATCCACGCATTCGAGCGTGAAATCGGTGAAGCCGCGATCGCGCAGAATGCCGGCGATGCGCACTTCCGTATCGCAATTGCCGCAGCCCAGACTGACGAATCGGACGCTGCGTCCGGGATGTTCCTCGATACTCCGGATCAGGAATTTCGCGAAGAATTCATCGGGGTTGGAAATTCCGAATTCTTCGAGTTTCGGCCGGAGATATTTGTTCGACCAGTAGTGATAAATTTCCGGAAGATCGTGGACGATTTCCTGTTCATCGAAAATCTCCGTTTCCTTCGACACGCGTTCGGCATATTCGGCCGCGCTCAGGCGCGGGTTTCGCGCCGTCAACGCATAGGAATGCCATGCGCGCTGTAGCGGCGCGCGCAGAAAAACTGGCAGATGCCGCGCGACCGGCACGGCGTATTTCGCAAGCAGACGTTTCATCGTGATTTATACCGCGGATCGTCCGGCAAGTTCAGCCACCGGTCGTTTACGCACGTCGATTCAGCCGCCCTGATCTTCGAGCTGTTTATCGGCCTTCTTTTTCTGGTCGTCGACCACGTTCTGTACGTCTTTCGCTTTCTGCAGCGCCTTGAGTTGCGTGTCGATCACGGTTTTTTGCGGCGGCCGATCGGCGCTCTTCGGCGGCGGCGGCGCGTCGGAGCTGCACGCCGTGAGTGCGCACACTAGCGTCAGCGTGATCAGCGAAGCGGATGTCATGGTCATCTCCGGCGGGAACGCTTAAAGTCTGCGCCTTAAGCCGCCGTCATCACAAGGGGCGGCGATGACAAAGGTGGAATTCGCATGACATCGAATCCGTCGCGCTGGAGGATGGATGGTCAAGCCTGTCTGATCACGGGCGCCAGCCGCGGCATCGGCCTGGCCTGCGCGCGCGAATTCGCCGCACTCGGCGCGGACGTCATGATGGTCGCGCGCGACGATGCGCATCTGGAACTGGTGCGCGCGGAATTGAGCGAAGAATTTCCCGAGCGCGAAATTCTCGCGTTCGGCGCCGATGTCGCGCAGCGCGAACAGCGCCTCGAAGTATTCGACTGGATCGCCGATGTCGGCCTGCCGCTGTCGCTGCTCGTCAACAACGTCGGCACCAACATCCGCAAGAGCACGCTGGAATACGAAGAAGAGGACGTGCGCGCGATTTTCGAAACGAACGTCGTTTCCGCATTCGAGATGTGCAGGCTCGCCTATCCGCATCTGACCGAACACGCCAACGCCGCGATCGTGAATGTCGGCTCGGTATCCGGCCTCACCCACGTCCGCACCGGCGCGCCGTACGGAATGTCGAAGGCCGCGCTAACGCAACTGACGCGCAATCTGGCCTGCGAATGGGCCGCCGACGGCATTCGCGTCAATGCCGTGGCGCCGTGGTACATCCGCACCCAGCGCACCGAGAACGCGCTCGCCAATCCGGATTATCTCGACGACGTGCTCGAGCGCACGCCGCTCGACCGCATCGGCGAACCCGAAGAAGTCGCCGCCGCCGTCGCGTTTCTCTGTCTGCCGGCGTCGTCGTACGTCACCGGCGAATGCATCGCCGTCGATGGCGGTTTTATGCGTTACGGATTCTGACGAACGCGACGACAATAAACGGATAGGTCGACAAAACCGCCGCTGTTACGATTCGCGCATGCCGATCGTCAAACGAAAAAATCCTGGCGTCGCCACGTACCGGCTTCGCTATCGCGCGCCGTACGATTTCGCCGCGTTGCTCGCGTTCTTTGCGAAGCGTGCCATTGCCGGCGTCGAAACGGTCGACGATAAAAATTATCGCCGAAATTTCGATGTGGACGGCGCGGCGGGACGACTTCGCCTGATTCAATCGACCAACGATGCGTTGCGTCTCACCATCGAATTTCCGGATAAATCCCGTCACGCCGACATCGCCGCGCACGTGCGCCGCATGTTCGATGTCGATACCGATATCGCCGCCGTCAACCGTTGTCTGCGCGCCGATCCGCGCCTGAAAAAATTCGTTCGCCGCCACCCCGGCCAGCGCTTGCCTGGCGGATGGGATGTGTTCGAGGTCGCCATCCGCGCGGTGCTCGGCCAACAAATCAGCGTGGCTGCGGCGCGCACGTTGGCGCGTCGGCTGGTCGAACAGTTCGGCCAGACCATCACCGCCGTCGACGGCGAAACGATCGCGCTGTTCCCGACGCCCGACATTCTTGCCGAGGCCGACGTCGCCCGAATCGGTTTGCCGCGCACGCGCGCGACCACGCTGAACACCATCGCACGCGCGATTTGCGACGGGCGCGTCAGCGTCCGCCGCGATCAATCGCTCGAGGATTTCGTCGACTCGTGGACGCAACTCCCAGGCATCGGCGACTGGACCGCGCAATACATCGCGATGCGCGCGCTCAGCCATCCGAATGCCTTTCCCGCGGCGGATCTGATTTTGCGTCAGGCTTTCGCGAGCGACGGCAAACTCATCGCGCTGCGCGAACTGCACGCGATGGCGCAAGCGTGGCAACCGTGGCGCGCGTACGCCGTCCTGCACGTGTGGCGCGGGCAAGGAGAATGACGTGACGGTCTACGATTTCT
>JBDUEI010000105.1:0-3361 GCA_040002515.1 Rudaea sp.
ACCGCGTTGGCGTCGAGTATCGCCTGGCGCAGCGAACCGGTGCCGGCGTCATTCGTGTTGGTCACCGTGAAGGCGGCCGCTGGAGCCGCCACGATCGATAAGCCGAGCGCGAGTGCGCCGGACAGGACGGTTCGATTCAATCGCAAGCCGCGAGTGGACATAGCTGTCTCCTGATGAGAAACGTGGACCCAAACTCCACTTCAAAAATCGAAGCGTCGAACGGCCTTCTGCCCGAGCCGATCATACTTCGCCGCCGGTCGCGGTGCTCGTTGCATGAAAGCGAGAGCGCCAGCTGGTGTAAGCTCGCTTCAGCGTCGCCAAATCAGGCGCGCATCACGGTGGCTGTAGCGTCACATTCCACACCGACGTTCACACAAGGGAGACACCATGCAAATCAAGACACTCGTAATGGGCGCCTCGTTGGCGCTCGCATTGACTGCGTGCAACAACAACGCGCAGCAAGCGGCCGAAGATGCCGCGAACAAAGCCAAGGCCGCGGCCGAGGCGACCAAACTTCAGGCGCAACAAACCGCACAAGCCGCGCAACAGGCTGCCGACGCGGCACGTCAGGCAGCCGCTCAAGCGAAAGCCGGCGACGTGACCGGAGCTGCCGCCTCGGCGACGCAAGCCGCCGACGCGGCAAAGAACGCGCAAGACACGGCCAAACAAACCGTCGACACCGCCAAGCAAGGCATTCAGGACGTCAAGGAAGCGACCAATAAAGCCGCCGACGCCGCCAAGCAGGACACTGGCGGGCATTGATCGAAACAAAACGATCGCCGAGACGGCCGCTCACTGCGGCCGTTTTCTTTTGTAGACGCGCAACTCCGCTAAACTTGCGACATCGTCCCATCCGATCACGAAGATGCCCGTCATCGAAACGCACGTCGAATCGAAGTCCGCCGAATTTCAGGCCAACGTCGCGCACATGCGCGAAGCCGTCGATGATCTGAAACAGCAACTCGACATCTTTTCCCTTGGCGGCGGTGAAAAAGCCCGAACCAAACATACCGAGCGCGGCAAACTGTTGCCGCGCGAACGCATTCGTGCGCTACTCGATTCGGGATCGCCCTTCCTCGAATTTTCCCCGCTCGCCGCGCACGGGCTCTACGACGGACAGGCGCCGTGCGCAGGTATCGTCACCGGCATCGGACGCGTCAACGGCATCGAAGTCGTCGTCGTTGCCAACGACGCGACCGTGAAAGGCGGCACTTATTTTCCGATCACCGTCAAAAAACATTTGCGCGCGCAGGAAATCGCGCTCGAGAATCATCTGCCGTGCATCTATCTAGTCGATTCCGGTGGCGCTTTCCTGCCGCTGCAGGATGAAGTTTTTCCCGATCGCGACCACTTCGGGCGCATCTTCTACAACCAGGCGCGAATGAGTGCGCTCAACATTCCGCAGATCGCCGTCGTGATGGGATCGTGCACGGCCGGCGGCGCGTACGTGCCCGCGATGAGCGACGAAACCGTTATCGTCAAAGAACAAGGCACGATCTTTCTCGGCGGTCCGCCGCTGGTGAAAGCCGCGACCGGCGAAGTGGTCGATGCCGAATCGCTCGGCGGTGCCGATGTGCACACATCGATCTCCGGTGTCGCCGATCACTTCGCCGAAAACGATCAGCACGCGCTGGCAATCGCACGCGACATCGTTGCGAATCTGAATCGACGCAAACAATTGCCCGTCACGATTCGCGAACCGGCCGAACCGCGCTATCCGATCAGCGACATCTACGGAATCATCCCGCACGAAGCGCGGCGTCCGTTCGATATCCGAGAGATCATCGCGCGCATCGTCGACGGATCGGAATTCCACGAGTTCAAGGCACGCTACGGCAAAACCCTGATCTGCGGATTTAGCCATCTATACGGCTATCCGATCGGCATCGTCGCCAACAACGGAATTCTGTTCGCCGAATCCGCACTGAAAGGCGCGCATTTCATCGAGCTATGCAATCAACGCAATATCCCGCTGGTGTTCCTGCAGAACATCACCGGTTTCATGGTCGGCAAAAAATACGAGAACGCCGGCATCGCCAAAGACGGCGCGAAAATGGTGACTGCTGTCGCGTGTTCGCACGTACCGAAATTCACCGTGATCATCGGCGGCAGTTTCGGCGCCGGAAATTATGCGATGTGCGGACGCGGTTATCAGCCGCGATTCTTGTGGATGTGGCCGAACGCGCGCATCTCCGTGATGGGCGGCGAACAGGCCGCATCGGTATTGGCGACGGTGCGGCGCGACGGATTGGAATCGTCCGGAAAATCCTGGAGCAAGGACGAGGAAGACGCATTCAAAACCCCGATCCGCGATCAGTACGAACGTCAGGGGCATCCGTACTACGCAACAGCGCGCTTGTGGGATGACGGCGTGATCGATCCGGCGGATACACGCCGCGTGCTCGGACTCGCGCTTTCGGCGTCGTTCAATGCGCCGATCGAAAAACAAAGGTTCGGCGTGTTTCGGATGTAGGTTTCGCCGACACGCGTTGCCTGAAGCTGAAAACCAGCTCTAAGCAAATTGCGACGGCGTTAACCCGTTCGCAAGATTCCGGCGATCCTCCACAATTGGAAATTGTCTCAACCGGACATTGCCAGTCATCGGAACAGTATTCGTGCGAGCAACGGCCAGTCGCGCCGTGAAGCGTGCGCTCATTCAAACGAAACGAGCGGCGAAGCTTTCAGTTCGCGCAGAAGCGTCATGGGCTAAGGCCATGCGGGCGCACGGGATACTTGATCGTCTCCACCGGCGGCCAATGCAGGCCGGATTCGGCGAGCCTGCCTTTGAAGTTGGGCGTGGCATCAAGGTCGAATGGCGCGCCGCACTGGCATTCGCTGACCAGTATGGCGAGCAGCAGGCCGCCAGCCGGCCGCGCATCCAGCGCAGCGGCTTGCCGATTGATCTCGGTGCGGTTGCCCGACAGCGCGGCTTCGACTGCGTCGGCGACGGCCCACATTTTCAATTTCGCGTTTTTACGATCCACGTTGTGCAGGCGGGCATGGATGCTCGCTGCGTCTTCGCCTGCGGCACTGCTGACGATCACTTGCGCCATGTAGTAGCTTTCTCCGCTCGCTTCCATGGACGCGAGCAGTTTCCTGGCTTCCTCGATCCGTCCGAGCATTGCCAGTGCGATCGCCTGATTGGCGGTGGCGACCACGCCACCGCCGCGTGCCTGCACTGCCGCCGCCTTGACAGTCAGTGCGCGCTCAGGATTTCCGGTCGCGCGCGCCGCCCAGGACCGCGTATTGAAGTTGATCATATTCAAGGGATCGCAGGCATTCACCCGTGCGCCGAGGTCTTCGATCAGGTCGCCATAGCCGAAAGCGCTGGCAAAAACCGGCATCCAGTTCGGAGCGCTGC
>JBDUEI010000106.1:0-37387 GCA_040002515.1 Rudaea sp.
GGATACCCGTCTCTGCGATAATGCGGTATGTCCGAACCGCAACACGATTCCGATCAAGGCCGCCTCAAGACCTTGCTCGGTCACGAATTTTTCGCGCCTGCGCAATGGCAGCGCCGTGTGGCGTTGTGGACGGGTGGCGTACTGGTCGGACTGGCCGCCATTGCTTTCGCGCGCGGCAGTGACTATGCGTTCCGCATGTTCCAGCGCATCGAATCGGTGTCGCCGTTGATTCCGCTGGTGCTGACGCCCGCCATGTTTATCCTGCTTGCGTGGTTGACGCAGGGCGTGCTGAAACCGACGCGCGGCAGCGGTATTCCGCAAGTCATTGCATCGCTGCAGATCGAAGATGCGGGTTTGCGGCGACGGCTGCTCTCGCTGCCGGTCGCGCTTGGCAAGATGGCGCTTACGTTGATGGCGTTGCTCGGGGGTGCATCGGTTGGTCGCGAAGGACCGACCGTGCACGTCGGCGCAGGTCTGATGTATTGGCTCGGGCGCCGCTTCGGGTTTTCCGATCCCAAGGCGATTTCGCGATTTATTCTCGCCGGCGGCGGCGCGGGCATCGCTGCGGCATTCAATACACCGTTGGCCGGCGTTGTGTTCGCCATCGAGGAGCTGGCCGGAACCTTCGAGCATCGCGTCAGCGGCATCATCCTGACGGCAGTGATTTTCGCGGGCATCGTGTCACTGGGCGTGATGGGGGACTATGCGTATTTCGGACGCGTCGACGCGGTGTTGCCGCTCGGTCAGTCGTTGCTCGCGGCGTTGATGTGCGGTATTTGCGGCGGAATCGGCGGAGGCATTTTCGCACGCATGATCCTGCCGTCGAAATCCGGTGTGCTTGGCTACGTCACGCGGTTGCGAAGGCATTCGCCCGTGTTGTTTGCCGGGGCGTGCGGACTCGCGCTGGCTATGCTCGGCGTTTTTTCTGGCAGCGCCGTGTTCGGTACGGGATATGCCGAGGCGTATGCGCTGGTGCAGGCGACGCACGGCGCGGGCGCATCATTCGGATTGCTCAAACTCGCCGCCAACATCCTTTCGTATTGGGCCGGCATCCCCGGCGGAATATTTTCCCCGGCACTCGCGGTAGGAGCCGGTATGGGAAATACCTTGGCGGGATTGCTACCGAACGTCGACACGTCCGCCGTGGTCCTGCTCGGCATGGCGGCGTTTCTTTCCGGAGTCACGCAGGCACCGCTTACGTCTGCGGTCATTTCGCTGGAACTCACCGCGAACAACAGCATGGTGATTCCGATCATGGCCGTGTGTCTTTTGTCTCGCGCGGCATCGTCGGTCGTCTGCCCTGTGCCGATTTATCGCGCGCTGGCAACCAGCATCGTCGAAGATTTCGAGCCTAAGCGAATGGTCTAACGGCATCGATCGGCATCGACGGCGAAACCAGCAAGTGGTCGCCACACTTTGTACGTTGTCGCGCTACGCCGCCATCCGATATTCATAGTAAGGCCGCGCGCGATCTTCCAGAATCGCATACGACGCGGCGAGATTCTTCGGATCGGGATTAAGCCATGCCTCGATATTTTCTTCCTTGATCGGAATGATGCAGCGATCGTGTCCCGTTGAGGCGACTTCCGCCGGCGGCTCATCGGTGATCGCCGCAAACGAATCGAGCACCTCGTCACCTTCCTGCCAATGCGACCACAGGCACGCGACGTACATCGTATCGAGTCCGCGCGGGCTGAATTCCAGTACGACGTTTTCTTCCTTCTCGCCTTCGCCCAATTCACGACCTTCGACGCGGTGTTTGCTCACGTTCTCGAAGAACGTCGTGGCGAGCATGATGCCGTGCTTGTAGCCGAACAGATCTCGCCAGAATGTCGAACTTAAATTGTCCCTGCGCGCGTTGTACGAGCCGTTGAATTTCCGATCGTAGAACTTCGGTTTGCCTTCCGGCCGGCATTGATAGCGCATGAGCTTGACGGTGCGCTTGCCGTTTTCCACGACGATGACCGGAGCGTAGACGCCGGGGAAAATACGCGCATCACGATCTTTGATGTCGATGCGCTTGATGTCGGCGATCTTGGCGAGCGCCTTGCTGACCTTGTCCGTCGCGATGCGCTGATCGTCGAGCGCCTTCTTCGTTGTCTTGGTTTTCAGCGTGCGTTCGGCATCGGCAAGCCGCTTGCGCTGCTTGAAGATTTCCTGCTCGAGTTGTGTGATTTGCCGTGCATCGAAATCGCGAATCATCTGCGCGATCTTTCGTTCGTCGTCCGTCTTAGGATGCGCGAACCAGGCGTCGATCGCTTTTGGAATCTTGATCGATCCCTTTGTCTGACGCTCGTAGTATTTGTCCACGAAGTCCTGGACGCTCATTGCGTTTTCCGGACCTATGACGCGAACGTAGCGACCGTAGTCGCGTTTGATCATGGCCGAATAACACATGGTCGGTGGTTGAGCGCGCCGCGTCGGCGTCGCTCAGGGGCAACCCGGCGATTCGAAGTTGTCCGAGAACACACGATCGCCGGCGGCGAGTACTTCCAGGCGCGACTCGAGCGGGAGCGTGAACGTTCCGTCGGATACGTCGAAGGTGAATTGCAGCACACCCGCCGGCGACGGCGCGGTTCCCGACAGCGTGCACTGCAACGTGCCTGATCCGGCGCTGCACGACGATGTCACTTCAGGCGGCAACCCGACCGTGGCGGGATTCGAATCGCGTTGATAGCTGAAATTACCCGTCAACGCAGGCGTGTCCGCGTCGGTCGCGAGAAACTCGACCGGTCCGATCGGCGTGCCTTCGGTGCGCGTCTGCGCCGAGCACATCGAAACGCCGTCCGGCGGCTGGTCGACGGCACATCCACATTGCACGAGGGTTTGTCGGCGGGCGCGCGGCGGCGGCGCTATCGCGATGAAGGGTTCGTTCTTCACGCGCTCGACCGGGTCGTCCATTTGCCATTGCCCGGTCAACTTATGCAGCCGATTGCGCAGCGAAATCTGAAGCCGGGGATCGACCTGTTCGCATCGTCGGGTGTTCGGGAAAAACAACACGATGCTGTCGGCGGTTAACGTGGATGTTGCGCAAGCGAACTGGACATCGTGAGCCGTGACAAATCGCCCCGGCTCGATTTGCATCACGTCAGGCAATTTGTGATCGAGCACGGTGCGGCCTATCGAAACCACGACGGTCTGCCGATCCGGCTTCAATTGCGGATCGGATGCCGCGTAGCTCGAATGCATCAACACATTCAACACGCCGCAAACGAACATCGCGGCGCAACGGGTCGCGATACGGCCATTCGTGCGCATGGACAAAGAGGCCTTGTACGCCTACGGCGTGATCGTGTTGGTTGAAATGGTGAACATCTGGCACGTCTGGGTGCCTAACACGCCGTTGGAGTCGGTCGGGCGGTAGCACAATTTGTATGCGTCATAGAGGAACTTGATACTCTCCGAAGGCTGTTCTTCTGAGCCGCCGAGCGATTGCGAGGTGACCCTGGCCTTCGTCATATCGATGGTCAGATAGGGGATCGGGTTGCTGCACGTAGCCGCGCACTGCCCGTATTGGCGGAACTGCAACGTACCTTTCAGCGGGGCACCGGAGACAAGGAATCTGAAGAGACTGGTCGAAGACGAGTCCAAGGGTTTTTGCAAAGAGAATTCCGCGAGCGTGGGTTTGCCCGCACCGCCACCACCACCTCCGACGATGACGACAGTGGTACCGCTCCAGCTCCAGGACAGAACGTCGATGCAACCGATCGCACCGGCCGCCTGGCTCTCTCCTTTGAGTTCCGACGACATCGAATCGCACAATACGAGCGTATCGGCAAGCGCTGCATGCGCGTGGAAACCGAAAAAGCCCAGCACGAAAAGCCCCACCAGTTTCAGTGCACGTGTCATCTCATTTTCCCCTTGGAGATGCAAAAGTATCGTTCTGCGTCGGTTTGAAACTAGCACATAAAATGGGCCGATAAAAGACACCACGCAGTGTGTTATATGCGCTGTATGCTCAGCGAACGGCGGCGCGAGATAGTTGAATCGACATGGAAAATAATTTCGAGTTGCTGTGGTTTCTCAAGAGACTCGCCATCGGCGTGCTGTTCGGCGGGTTCGTCGTCGCGTTGATGGCGGAAATGCTGCTGCCGACGATGAGCGCGACAGGCGGTCTGCGCCGGCTGCGGCATGGCTGTCACAACCTGTTGCTGTGGATGGTGGGCATCGTGGTGATGTCGCTGGTGTTCGGCGGAACGATCTGGCTGATCCTGCAATGGTTACAGTTCCGCCATATCGGGTTTCTGTATTTCCTGCCACTGCCGGCGTGGCTGCATGCGCTAGCGGCCTTCTTGTTGCTGGATGCGGGCGATTACATGTTCCATCGCCTCAGCCACAACGTGCGCTGGCTATGGTTACTGCACGCCGTTCACCATTCCGATACGCAGGTCGACGTGACAACGAATCTGCGTCAGCATCCGTTGCATATCGTGCCGACGGAGTTGTGGAATCTGCTCGTGTGTGCGGCGGTCGGCGCGCCGGCGTGGGTGTTCCTGATCCACCAGATCGTAAGCCTCGGGTTTGCGCATATTCATCATGCGGCGATCCGCTGGCCGCGATGGATGGACCGCGCATTCGGATGGATCGTGGTGACGCCGCGCATGCACTGGAATCATCATTCGCCGGCGATGGCGAATACGAATTCAAATTACGGCGTGATTCTTTCGATTTGGGATCGATGGTTCGGCACCATCACAACGCCGGCCGCCGGCGAGCCGACATTCGGACTCGCCGCACTCACCGACGATCGATGGCATAGCGCGTGGGGAATGCTCGCCACGCCGTGGCGAGCACGCGTGTTACGCCAACTCTAATTAGGCTTTTTTGCGACTGGCGAAATAAACGCCGATACCGAGCAGCAGTGCACACAGCAAGGTAAGAATTTTCGGATCGAGCATCGGAAGGGAAACGACTGCCGCGATCACAGCGCCGGCCAGCGAAAACAATTCGCCACTCACGCCGTTGCACGACAAGGTGAAGCCGCCGATGAGGCCGATTGTCGTGCATGAACCGTCCAGTTGTCCCGACTCCGTCGCCGCCGTCGAGGGTGTAAAGCGGACGATCACGGTGCAGCTCGTGGCCGTCGAACTCAATACGGTAGTGCCCGCCGCGCAGGTGCCGCCGACGATGGCAAAATCCGCCGCGTTCGCGCCGCCGAACGTCAGCGCGCTCAGCGAGGCACCTTCGGCCGTCGTTCCGTTCGCATTGAAATTCAACGTGAGCGTCTGCGTGATGGGCACACCCACGCCCGTCGATGAGAAATTCGCGGTGCTTCCACCGAGTATTTGAACCGCGATCGGCGTGCCGGCCGAGGCTGCGGCACACGCGAGTATGCCAAGCACGGCACACAGCGTTCGAAACCGTTGGATCAAATCCATTGCACTTCTCCCCTACAGAAAAGACGGATCGTTGACCGATCATAACACCAAGCGATTGTCGCCAGACAACGGGGTTGGTATGAGCAACAGCGCTGTCGCGGACTGTTTCGGCAGGCTTCGCGTTTGCACGGCGTCGCTTACGAATCGTGACTTTCGACAAGTCGACAGACGCATCGCGTCGCGTCAAGATGCCCGCCTTATTTTCCCGTCGAGAGGAAGTGCCGTGCATTCATCCGTACGCAGCAAATACCTGTTCGTTTTGATGACGTTGACGATCGCTGGCGCAGGCAACGGCGCGTTTGCGGACACGGCGCAGCCCGTCACCCCGATGACGCCCGACGTGGTGGCGAGCTACGACACGATCCGGCCCGACGCCGACTACGTCAAACGCGTCGTGATGATCCCGATGCGCGACAAAGTAAAATTGTATACCGTCATCGTGATGAAGAAAGGCACGTCGCACGCGCCGATCCTGCTGTCGCGCACGCCGTACGATGCGAAGGATTCGACGGAGCGTACCAAGAGTCAAAGCATCACGGAAATCCTGCCTGCGATGGATGCGGATTTCGCGCGCGACAATTACATCCGTGTCTATCAGGACATTCGCGGACTGCATCGTTCGGAAGGCGAATTCGTGATGACGCGCCCGATGGTGGGCCCGCTCAATCACACCGGGATCGACGAATCGACGGATGCGTACGACACGATCGATTGGCTGGTCAAACACGTTCCGGAGACCAACGGAAACGTCGGCATCGTCGGCAGCAGCTACCTCGGATTCCTGTCGCTGATGGCGGAAATTCATCCGCATCCTGCGCTCAAGGCCGCCGCGCCGCAAAGTCCGATGGTCGACACGTGGATTGGCGACGACACGTTCCACAACGGCGCGTTTCGCAATCCGATGATGAACTTCATCGTCGAGCAGAGTACCGCGAAGGCCGAAGGCGGCGCGCTGGTCGGTACCGGTGCCGGCGACGATTACACGCGCTATCTCGACGCAGGTTCCAGCGGCGACTACGCGCACGCGTGGGGAATGGACGTCTATCCGTTTATGCGGAAAATTCTGCAGAATCCCGCGTACACGTCGTTCTGGTCGCTGCAGGCGGTGGATAAATGGATGGCGGCCGAACCGGTCACGGTGCCGACGATGCTCATCGTCGGGCAATGGGATCAGGAGGATTCCTACGGCGCACCGGCCGTCTACAAAGCGATGAAAGCAAAGGATACGAACGACGACAAAGTCTCGCTCGTTATCGGCCCGTGGCGTCATTCCGGCGTGAACCATTATGGATACGATCTGGGACCGCTCACCTTCACCGGCGATACGTCGGACGAGTTTCGCGTCCACTATTTGAAACCGTTTTTCGATCACTACCTGAAGGGATCGCCCGATCCTCACACGCCGCACGTCCTGACCTACGCCACGGGCGCCAATGCCTGGCAAACCTCGCCGCGCTGGCCGATGGGCACGCCGACTGCGCTGTATCTCGGCGAGCATTTCACGGCGAGTTTTCAACGTCCGGCCGAGAGCGGTCATGACGATTACGTTTCCGATCCGTCGAAACCTGTTCCGTTCATTCCGCGTCCGATCAACATGGACGATCCGCTGCAATGGAAACCGTGGCTGGTGCAAGATCAGCGTTTCGTATCCGATCGTCCCGATGTCCTCGTATATCAAACGGCGGCGCTCGACAAACCCGTGCACATCATGGGCGCGCCGCAAGCCGACGTGTTCGCCGCCACGTCGGGATCTGACAGCGACTGGGTCGTGAAACTGATCGACGTCTACCCGAACGAATCGCCGGAGCCGGCCGATCAGGGTTCCAAATCCAGAACGGCCGGGCTGGAATTGCCGATCGGCATCGAGATTTTCCGTGGCCGCTATGTGCACGCGCTGGACAAACCGCAGGCGTTGACGCCTGGGAAAATCGAGGAATACAAATTCGGACTGCCGAACGTCAACCACGTGTTCCTGCCGCGGCATCGCATCATGGTGCAGATCCAGTCGACGCTATTCCCGCTGTACGACCGGAATCCGCAAAGCTATGTCGACAATATTTTCTTCGCCAAACCATCCGACTATCGCGCGGCGACGCAGAGCATTTATCGCGGTGCAGAAAACGCGAGCAGCATGATATTGCCGATCGTGGAATAAGAGGTGACGAAGCCCGGACGCCGTTTATTGTGCGGCGTCCGCGCGATCAGGATGGCGGCGAATCGAATCCGTCGACGAATATGCGGTCGATGACGATAATCGCTCCACGCATCCCGCTAGTCGTGTCGCCGTGCTGTTCGCAGTAATAGCCGACGGTGCCCAGCGCGTTGAACGTAACCGTGTCCTGCCAAGCACTGCTGCTCGGCGATCGATGCAAGCTGCAATCATCAGCGCACCAGAAACTGTTGTTGTCGGCACGGACGTTATGTAGGCCGCCGGCATTCTCGAACAGGATTTTGTCGTATTGGTAAATGGTGATTGTGGCCGGTGTGAACGTCATCGCGGAATCGGCGGTGACCGTATAGGTTGCTGCCCACGCAGAGCAACCGTCGCCGGCGATCGCGACACACAGAGCAAATCGCGCGACGGCGTTCAGCCGTCTAAACGAAACCGAGATTCGGCGCGGCGAATCGGCCGAGATTCGGGAAAACCGTCGATAAATCGCCCGAAGCGACACCGAACCAGCTCGCGAGCGTCGCGGCATATTGGTCGACCGCAAGCGTGGGAATGATCTGACCATAGCCGGTATCGTCAGGATTGTTGTCCGCCTTAAGACTCGGCATCGTGCCGTAAAACCGTTTGCCTTGCACGGCACCGCCGATGACGAAATGGTGACCGCCCCAACCGTGATCGGTACCGGTGCTATTGCCTTGCAACGTACGGCCGAAATCCGAGGCCGTAAACGCGGTCACGGAATTAGCGACGTTCAAAGCCGGTTCCGCGGTCGCCGCATAGAATGCCGATACCGCCTGCGACAATTCCGACAGGTTGTCTTGTTGATTGGCGATCTGATCGCTGTGCGTGTCGTAGTTGCCTGCGGAAACGAAAAACACCTGACGCGACATACCCAGAGCGCTGCGCACGCTGATCAGCTTTGCCACCATCGCCAGCTGGTTGCCGAGATCGGTGTCGGGAAACGTCGTGGTCAGTGTCGGCGCGCTATTCAACGCGGCACTGACGAATTGATAATTCGTGATCGCGCGCGACGACGCATTCGCGAAGGCGCGCTCCAACACATGCGCCTGAGTACCACCGGCAATCAGTGCGTTATAGGCCGTTTTATCGTCGGCGATCGGACCGTCGCCGATGATCCAGGTTTCGTCGCCTCCGCCCAGGTAGTTCACCGCTGACACGCCGGCTGGATCGATCGCATATTGGTTGACGATAGCACCGCGCTGCATGAGATTCGTGCCGGATACCGTCACACTCATCGGCACTTGTCCCGAATTCGCGGCGTGCAAAAGATCGGCGATGCGGCCGCCCCAGCCGTTCGAGTTGGCGTCGTCCGAATGCGCCGTCTGCCACTGCGCCTGCTGATCGTTGTGCGACAACAATTGCGGTGGAACGCCGATGCTTCCATTCTGGAATTGAAGTTGCGAAGTCGGATACAGCAGCGTTCCTACATTGGCGACGATGGCTGCGTGGCCGGCGTTGAACAATGTTGCGATTTCTGGCAACGCCGGATGCAGCGCGTAATTTGCGCCGTCGCTCGCACCGCCGCCCGAGCTCGGCGTCAGCGCATGCAGGCCCGTTGTCTGCGCCAGATTGCCGCGCAGGGCGAGATAGTCGGTGTGCGGCTGACCGCTGGTCGGCAAAATCGTATTGAGGCTATCGTTGCCGCCGTATAGAAATATACAAACCAGCGCTTTGTAATCGTCGAACGCGTACGCGTTGAGCCGCGCCGCGGCGCTGACCAGTTGCAGATTGCCCAATGCAGAGTACAAACCCGCCCCGCCCAAGGCGCTGCAAAGGCTGTTCCGAAGAAAATCGCGACGATTCATGGCTGGTCTCTCATTTCTGAATCGAATATTCCGGCGAGTTCGTTATCAGATAAAGAAGGTGTTGCACGCGAAACGTGCCCTGGCTGGCACCGCGATTGCCGTCGTCGATCGCATTGATCCGCGCCAGCAAGATGCTGCGCATGAAGGGCGACATCTGCCCCGACATGAACAGCGTGTTGTATTTGTCGATCAATGCGGACGGATTGCTGACGGCTAATGCCGCGTCGGCTGGTGCCTGGATCTGCATCGTTCCGTCGTCGTCGCTGCCATAACAATCCTGGCTGCCGGAGTAATTGCAGAAAATCTGGTGATACAGGAGATTGGGCGTCGACACGGCAATGGTGTCGGTAAGAATCTGGAATTCCGGACTGACCAATCCGAGCGACAGCACTTCCCCGCCCGCCTGATAATTAGGTGCGAAAAAATTGAATACGGTCGGCGAGCGCAAGGGTGCCTCGCCGATCAATTCTTCGATGGGCGGGTACGGCGATAAGCCGTTTATACGTCCATCTACAGCCGTTGCTTTCATCGATCGCCATAGATGGATCAGCCTCACCAACGGCTCGCGCAATCTTCCGAACTGCGTCGGATTGCTCCACTGGCCGTAGCGCGCCTCGCTATCGAGCAGAATCGCTTGCACGACCGCTTTCAGATTGCCCCGCACATGTAGTGCGGTGCCGTCGTCGTTGAACACAGTGGCGACGCGCTGAACATAGGCTGGACTCGGATTGCTCGTCACCAACCGCTGGATCAAACGAGTGGCGACGAACGGTCCGACGTTGGGATGATGGAAAACGTTGTCGAGTGCCGCAGTCAGTTCGGCCTGAGCGTTGCCGCCATGCACGAGGACACCACCGCCGAGCGTCACGCCGCTATAGCTGAGTAGTTGTTTGTCGTGCGTGTTGTCGTGATACGCATCGACCGGCTTCATCGGTTGCTGCCAGATCAGATCGTCGGAGCCGCCGGGGCCGCAGTTGAAATAACTGTCCTGACAATCCGGATCGTTCCAATCCCAGCCGGTGAACACGGCCGCGAAACCTTCAACCGTCGCTTGCGAATAACTCGGTACCGGTTTGCCGCCCGAGAGAACCGCACTTCCGTCGAGATTGAGTTGAGTCAGTCCGACCGAAAACAGCTGCATGATTTCGCGCGCGTAATTCTGATCCGGATGTGTGTTGGCGATGGGATCGGCCTTCACGTTTTGGATCATGCTCAGAAAAATGCCCATCGCCGGATGTTTGGTGACGTCTTCGAGGAGCAAGCGATAGTTGGCGAATGCGTCTTGCGCGAGCAAGTCGTTAAAGCTCGCTAATGTCCAGGGTTCGTAGGCGAGCGTGCCGTTGCTGTTGGAGACCACGAAGATTTCGCTCAGCGCAAACGCAACGCGCTGTCGCAATTGATCGTTGCGCGCATTGTTGGGAAAACCTGCGCGACTCGGATCGCCGGTGCCCGCCGCATTCGCGCCCCAGATTTCCATGCGCGCGTCATCGTTGATGTACGACTGACCGCCGGCTTCCACCCAATCGATGTAAGGCACTTCGAGCGAAACGGTTGCTGCGAACTGTTCGTTCAACCACGCTTGATAGCCGATGCCGCGAAGGTGCGCGATATCAGCCGTAGTGGGTCCGAACGTCGCCTGCGCGAGGAAGCGTGCCGCGTCGCTATCGGAAAATGGACCGGCGGCGACACCTTGATAGCCATCGTGAAACAACGGATCAGGAAAGTGACTGAGCGACTGCGCTGCAGCCACGGTACTGAACGTCCAAAGACATGTACCGCGCAGCAGCAACGCAATGGCGTTCGGCATCGTTCGAAACATAGCCGACCTCCCCGATCAACCCGTTTACTGTAACGCCATGCGAACGTTGAAAACGTGACGGAAAGCCGGATCGCCCGTATTTCTAACGCCGCCAATCGCAGACTAACGCGGTCCGAAACTTCGCGAACGCGTTCGCATTCCTGTAGTACTTTCGGACTAATTTTTCTTAATGCGCGACGTCTGTACGTTCACGATTCGCCACACGCCGCCTTCCTTCACATAGGTATCCGTAAAACGATAGTGGCTGTTGAACGGTTTGCCTTTGAACGTTCCATGCATGTCGGTGGCGCCATTGATCAGCGCGGTGTTTCCATAAACACGGATTTTGAACTCGTCGACGGTATACGGCTCGATGGTCAAATCCGGCGAAGTCAGATCGTCGACGAATTGCGCCTTGTTTGCCGTATCGCCGTCGCTGTCGATCTGGAAGAACGATTCGGCCATATTTTTGCTGATCGCAGCGCGATCTTTTTTCACGATCGCGACATCCCACGCGTCGGCCTGACGTTTCAGTGCGTTGGTCAGTCCATCGCTTGCCTCGGTTGCAAAAAGTGGCGAGGACGAAACAGCGACGAGTCCGAAACTGAGAACGAAACATAAGCTGCGCATGGATCGGTACCGGTGGCAAGTGCGATGGTCGAGGATACCCCAGAATTTGTCCGCTGTTGCGGCACGATGCCTTCGGCGGTAACGTCGTGAGTAATGATGCCGCTATCGCCCCGCATGACTTCGCGACTTTCGCTTGCCTTCGGGTTCGCCTGCGCCGTTGCCAGTGCCCAAGCGCCGGTCCATGTTTTCACGGCGTCGTCGGATAAATTTTCCGATGCAGCGGACGCGTCAGAACTCTCCGCGATACCCATGTTCGATGGCGCGCATGACTCCGCGTCACGCGCTCGCCAAACGGCCCTTGGCGCCGATCTATCGTGGCCTCTGCAACCGGTTACCGGTTTCGATCAGTTCGACTATCACGGCGTCAGCAATTACGTCGATCACGATGCGCGCTTCCCCAACTTCGTCCAGGATTACGCGTGCGGAGCGCGTTCATACGATCTCGCCAGTGGTTACAACCATGGCGGCACCGATTATTTCGTGTGGCCCTATCCGTGGCTGATGATGGACCAATCGCAAGTGCGCATCGTCGCCGCCGCGCCCGGAATTCTTGTACGCAAGGACGACGGAAATTTCGACCGCAGTTGCGCGCTGGTCAGCAACACCGATCCGAACGATGTCTACATCCGGCAAGACGATGGCTTGACGGCAATCTACTTGCACATGCGCAACGGTTCGGTGACGACGAAAGAGATTGGAGATCGCATCGAGAGCGGCGAATACTTAGGCACGGTCGGCAGCTCCGGAAACAGTACCGGACCGCATCTGCATTTCGAGCTGCGCGACGCGAACAATCAGGTCGTCGATCCGAGAGCCGGACAATGCAACGCCAGCCCTGATCTCTGGCGTGTGATGCAGACGTACGAAGACCCCCATATCGATACCTTGAGCACGCATTCGGCCGAACCGGAATTCGTCGGCTGTGGTGTCGATGCCAGCGGAAATCCGGTCGATGAAAATCCGCATTTCGCAGAGACGTTCAAACCGGGCGATGCGCTATGGCTGTTCACGTCGTACCGCGATCAACGCAACGGCGAAGTGACCAATTACCGCATCACCCGACCCGACGGCAGCCAATTCGCGCAATGGAATTTCGATCTGGCCAGTCAGAACAATCCGAAACCGTTTTATTCCGGAACGGCGGTCGACTGGCAATTCCAGTTGCCTGCCGATGCGCCGGCGGGAACATGGACGATCACAGCGGATTTCCAATCGCAGTCGTATGCGAAGACGTTCACGGTCAGCGCCGCGACGGCCGCACCCGGCATGCCGATCGGCGGCTATATGAGTGGGAACTGGTACAACCCCTCGCAAAGCGGCAGCGGTTTTCAGATAGAGGCGGCAAAGAACAATGTGTTCATCGCGATATGGTTCGTGTTCGCTCCGGCCGGCGGAACGCAAAATTGGATCTTCGCCGAAGGTCCTTACGACCACGCCAAAAATTCCATCACGATGACGGCGTATATTCTGACCGGCGCGAAATTCCCGCCGTCGTTCGATACACAGGATGTGACGCGCACGCCATGGGGCGACATCACCTTCACCTTCGACGATTGTGATCACGGCACAGTGGCATGGAACTCGACGCTGCCGGGGTACGCCAGCGGCACCTTCCCGATTTCGCGCCTGAGCCAGATAGACGGCACGAACTGTCCGCAGTAGATCGTCGCGTCACCCGCACGGCCGGCGGCGGCGGCTTGCGTGATATACTGAATGGGCTGAATCGCCTGTCGATGGCGGTTTCCGCAGCATTCGCGACGTTCCTGATCCGGGAACATCCATCCAGCCACGCCGAATACGCGTCGACGCTGTCCGAGTGCCGATCATCGTGCCATGTGCGAAGCACCGTGCTTCGCGCCGCCATTTCGGAGAATACCCATGTTGATGTTGAATGTTCGCGGGCTGCCATCGTCGATGACCGAAGCCTCGCTCGAGCAATTGTTTGCCGTGCACGGCCGCGTGTTCGACATGAAAATCGCGAAAGACCTTTTCAGCGGCCAATGCAAAGGTTTCGCGGAGCTGAAAATGGAAGGTCATCAGGCGCGTGCGGCGATCGCAGCACTCGACGGCAGCCAACAGGGCGAGACGTATATCCGCGTCGCGCTGCACGATCCCAAGAAACAACGCCGTCGCTAGTCGACGAGGATTTTTACATGGCACGATTCATCCGCCACTCCGCCGCCGACCGGGCGCGCAAGATCGAGCCGAAAACGGTCGCGAAAAGTGGCGTGACACTCGCCCAGCTCAAAGAGGCCGCGCTGCGCAACGGCTGCACCCCCGCGCAGTTTTTGCGCGCGGTGGAATCCGCGGGCGAAGACCCCGTCAAAGTCGAGCGCTACCTGAAGCGCAACGCCTTCATTCCGGACAACCTGATCATCTCCGGAAACTAAGCCCCGCGCCGGCTCGGCGCGCACGGCCGTAATGCGCTATCGTGTAGCGAAGGAACGTCTACCGAAGATAATCGGTGTTGCCCTGGTCATTCGGCGTAAAGCCGGAGTGGACTAAAGGCATTACGGTACGCAAAGGAGAAGCGTCGCGTGTCCGATCATAATAAAACCATTCTGCCGACCGTGTCGCGACCACTGCGCCCGCTTCCCGTGCGCATGGCCACGATTGCGCGATGCCTTGTCTTGTTGTCGATACTCGCCGTCATCGCCGCCTGTTATCTGGCGCGCGAGATCATCGGCACAATTTTATTGGCGCTGCTTTTCTCGCTGCTGTTCTCGCCGATGGTGAGCTGGTTTCAGCGCCTGCGATTGCCGCGCGCGCTGGTCAGCGGACTAATCGTGCTCGGCATCGTCGCCATTTCCGTGGGTGCGCTGTATGCGCTGGCGCAGCCGGCCAAAGACTGGATTTCGAAAGCGCCCGCGGCCATTCATTCGGTGTCACAACGCTTCAAGGATCTGCGCGCGCCAGTGCAGGAAGCGCAGAAAGCATCCGAAAGCCTGTCCAATCTGGCGACACCCAATAGCGATCCGTCGCAGCAAGTCGTGGTCAAGGATGGATCGAATCCGTTGTCGACATTGGCGGCCGGAACGCCGCACGTACTCGAGCTGATCGCCGCGACGATTCTGATGCTGTATTTTTTCCTATCATCCGGCGACAACTTCCTGCGAAGGCTCGTCGAAGTCGCGCCGGGCATGACCGAAAAACGCATCGTCGTCAGCATCGCGCGCGATATCCAGCGCGAAATGTCGCGCTATTTGTATACGATCACGCTGATCAATTTCGGACTCGGCTGCGCCACCGCGATCGCGATGGCTTGTCTGCAAGTTCCCAATGCCGTGTTGTGGGGCGCGATGGTGTTCCTGTTCAACTTCGCGCCCTACATCGGCGCGAGCATCAGCGCGATGATCCTGACCATTATCGGATTTTCGACGTTCCCGAGCCTCGGCCACGCGCTAGCGGTGCCGGGCGTGTTTCTGGTGCTCGCGTTCATCGAAGGTCAGCTCGTCACGCCGACGATCATCGGCAAACGGTTGGCGGTCAATCCGGTCGTGGTGTTCGTGTGGTTGCTGATCTGGGGCTGGCTGTGGGGCGTCATCGGCATTCTTCTGGCCGGTCCGCTGCTCGCGTGTTTCCGCATCATCTGCCAGCACACCGCGGCGCTGCGTCCGATATATGTATTGATCGGCGAAGCCAAGTTCGACGAGGCCGAAGAAAAATCCTCGTCGGGTGCTATTGCTCAACCCGAAGGTGATCGAGCAGCCGCGTCAAAGTAAGAACGTCCTGACGGTTGTGCTCGACCACGCGCGCAAGATTTTTGCCGCAGCGTCCTTGTAGAAAATCGCGCCACGCCGCGGGCGCTTCCGATCCCGGCAAATCGTCTTCACGCAGGATGCCGAGCAGTTCGCGCTCGATGGTTTTCAGTTTGCAGTTTTCCCACACGCCGCGATAGCGCCGACGCGTCGGATGCAGAAGATCGATGTGCAGATTGTCGTCGAACGGATGCGTTTGCCGATTGATGCGATAACGCCCTTTCAATAACGGCGCATCGTAGGATTTTCCGTTGTAGCTCACGAACACCGGATCGCGCGGCAGCGCCGCGGAAAATTGCCGCAACATCGCATCTTCGCCGCCCATCGTGGTGAGATAGAGTTGACGCGTAACGATGTGATCGCTGCACCACATCGCCCAGCCGATCATGAACGCTTTGGTGCCGACGCCACCGGCGAGGCCCGTCGTTTCCGTATCGAAACAGACCAGACGTTCGCGATCGATCGACGCTTCGAGCCATGGCAATTGAATCGACACTGTCGATTCCGCAGGCCACGCGTGCTCGACCGCGAAGACGCCCATCGCCGTCTGTTCGCCGACCGGCGCCGGCAACACGCGCCGCACCGAACGATCGCGCGTGCCGAGCAAACGGCCGAGCCGTGCGCGCACATCGTCTGTCGGAATCAACGGCGGCGGCGAGATGCCGGCTTGCCGGCGCAACGACGCGAGGCGATCTTTCAACGCGTTCATGCGAGAAGACTTAACACCGTGTGCGCTTTGGCTTTCGCAGAACGTTCTTCGGATTCGTCGAACGCGAGAACAGGACCGACGCAGCCCGGACAACCGAATCGGCAATCGCACGATTCGATCAATGCGAGTGCATTTTCGATCAAGCGCGGCGCGCGCGAAAACAGCGGTTCGCTCTGTCCGATCCCGCCCGGATAGTTGTCGTACAAATACACCGTCGGCGCGAACGTACGTTCATCGCGCGGATCTGAGACCTTGCCATCTCCATCGCGCCATTGACCGCGCCCGTTCTGATCCTGGCTCGCGAAATGCGCCGCGTCGCCTGAACCGACGGCTTTGCGCAAATCGCGCGATTCAGCCATCACGTTCACCGCTGCCGTGGTGTGCAGCGCATACGCCGCGCCGAGAAATCCATCGAGTGCGTCTTGCCTGCTCGCGAAGTGTTGCGCCAAGGTCGCCTGATCGAGTTGCCACCACACCGCTGTCGTCTGCAACTCCTGATCCGGCAATTTGACAGGTCCGTAGCCAATATTTTCGTGACTGTAAAACCGTATTTTCTTGTAGCCCGCAACGCGTCGAACGACGTGCACTTCGCCGTGATGGCAGATGCCTTTGCCCGCTTTCGCACCATCGAATTTTTCGAGCACTTTCAGATTCGTGAAATCGATCGAGTCGGTGAAATAATCCACGCTCGCTTTCGTCACGTACGCTTTGCGCCCTTCCCAATCCAGCGTTTCGACCTGGAACGGCTGCGACTGCACCATGTAAATCGCGCCTTCGTACAACGTCAATGCGGCCGACGAATAATCGACTTCCGCGATGATGCTCTGCCGTCCGTCGGTACGATCGACGACGACGAAATTCCCATCCGCCACCGAACGCAGATTCACCGCCTGCGCTGGATAACTGTCGGCGATCCAGTCCCAGCGATTTTCTTCGCGATGCACCACGCCGGATTCGGCCAGCACATCGAGAAAATCGTCGACGCGATTGCCACCGAAAAATTCGCCCGACAAAAACGGCAACTCGAACGCCGCGCAGCGAATGTGATCGAGCAGAATCAGCAATTGATCCGGCGCGATGCGCGCGGTTTCCGGCGAAGCGCTTTCGAAAAATTCCGGATGACGCACGATGTACTGATCGAGCGGCTGACTCGACGCGACTAAAATTCCCAACGACGGTCGCTGCCGACGGCCGGCGCGGCCGAGACGTTGCCAGGTCGCCGCGATCGATCCCGGATAACCGTTGAGGATCGCCACGTCCAGACTGCCGACATCGACGCCGAGTTCGAGCGCCGATGTCGTGACCACGCCGTCGATCTCGCCCGCACGCAACGCGCGCTCTGTCTGGCGCCGTTCGGTCGGCAAATAGCCGCCGCGATACGCGCGAATTCGTTCGACGTTGCGCGGATCGTTATCGAACACGTCTTTCAGATATTTCGTGAGCACTTCGACCATCAATCGAGACTGCGCGAACACGATCGTCTTGAGCTTGGCGCGAATCGAATGCCGCGCGATGCGGCTGGTCTGCGAACGCGCCGATGCGCGCATGCCGAGATCTGGATTAATCACCGGCGGATTCCACAACATCATGTACCGTTCGCCGCGCGGCGCGCCGGATTCGGTGATCGCATGCACGGATTCGCCGACGATCGCTTCGGCATGTTCCTGCGGATTGCCGATCGTCGCCGAACACAATATGAATTGCGGCGAGACGCCATAAAACGCACAGATGCGTTTCAGACGTCTCAGCACATTGGCCAGATGCGAACCGAATACACCGCGATAAGTATGTAATTCGTCGATGACGATGTACCGCAAGTTCTCGAAAAACTGCGCCCATTTCGTGTGATGTGGAAGAATCGCCTGATGCAACATGTCCGGGTTGCTGACCACGATATCGCCATGCACGCGAATCGCCGCGCGCGCGTCCGCGGGCGTATCGCCATCGAACGTAAAACAGCGAACGCCGAGCTGGCCGGCTTTGTTCAATTCGAGAAGGTCGGCGACCTGATCCTGCGCGAGCGCTTTGGTCGGAAACAGATACAGCGATTTGGCATGTGTCGCGCGCGCCGCTTCGATCACGGGCAGGTGATAGCACAGCGATTTTCCCGATGCGGTCGGCGTGACGATGACGACGTGCTTGCCCGCGCCAATCGCATCCCACGCTTCGCGCTGATGCGAATAGAGTTGGGCGATACCGCGCGAACCGAGCGCGATGCGCGTGGCGTCGGACAGGTCATCCGGAAATTCGGCGTAGCGCGCGACGGTCGCCGGCAGATGGAAATAACCGGCGACGCGATCGCCGTATTTGGCGACCAGCCGTTGCGCCAGACCATCGGCCGAGCGCGTATCAAGGTCGGCGCGTTGCGCCGCGCGTATGGCGACATCGTTCATCGAAATCCTCCGAACGATGTCTTCTACGGGGTGCGCGTCTCAGCGCGTGCGACACGCGCCGAGCACACGCCTAACTCATCTTATTGCGCCGAACCTTGCAGCGCGGCTGCGATGCCGGCGTCGCCGCTGACGATCTCCGTCCACTTCAATTCGATACCCTTGCGGCGACCTTTCTCGGTGAGCTTAAGTCCCGTGGGATCGATCACCACGGTGTAGGTAATGTCCTTGATCACCAGCTCGCGTCGAATCGCCTTTTCCAATTTCGTCATAACATGCTCCTTAGTGGACGAGGTGGACTCTAATGGTAGTACCGACATGACGACAGTAAAGGTTGCCACGTATAACATCAATGGGATTCGCGCCCGCCTGCCGAAATTGCTCGAATGGCTGGCGCGGGAATCGCCGGATATCGTTTGCCTTCAAGAACTTAAAGCACTCGACGCGGCCTTCCCCGCCGCCGATATTCGTGCGCTGGGCTATGGTGTGAAATGGGTCGGGCAGCTGTCCTGGAACGGTGTGGCGGTGCTCGCGAAAGGCGCAGAACCAGTCGAACGGATGCGAAAATTGCCCGGCGACGACAGTGATGCGCAAAGCCGCTACCTCGAAGTGGAAGTGGGTGGAATCATCGTCGCGTGCCTGTATCTTCCGAACGGAAATCCGCAGCCCGGTCCGAAGTTCGACTACAAACTGGCCTGGTTCGAACGGCTGATCGCGCACGCGAAGAAACTCTACAAGAGCGCGCAGCCGGTCATTCTCGCCGGCGATTTCAACGTGGTGCCAACGGATTTCGATATCTACGATCCGACACACTGGCGCAAAGATGCGCTGCTGCAACCCGAAAGTCGCGAATGCTACGAACGTTTATTGAAGCAAGGCTGGCTCGATTCGCTTCGCCACCAACATCCGGACGAAAAAATCTTCACGTTCTGGGATTACTTTCGCAACCACTGGAAGCGCAACTCAGGCTTGCGTATCGACCATTTGCTGCTGAACAAAGTGCTCGCGCCGCATTTGCAGGATTCGGATGTGGACCGCTGGGTTCGCGATCAGGAGGGTGCGAGCGATCACGCGCCGACCTGGGTGACGTTGTCTGTCGCGAAGAAAATACCGGCGACGAAAAAAGCGGCGTCCCGCAAAAAGGTTTCGGTGAAGAAAAGTGCAGTGAAGAAAACGGTGCGAGCCAGGCGCTGAACTGCTGCCTGGCTCGAAGTCCGACGATTACGCCTTTTTGGCGTAACCCTGACACCAGCCTTTCGCGTTGACGGCTTTGCCCGGGAAAATCTGGCATGGAGCGTAACCGGTGCCGCCGCCGAAGAAGTTGCAGCTCGCGCACGTCTGCCCTTCCTGATGTGGAGGGCCAGCCTTGGTTGCATCTTCGGTATATTTCAATGCCTGAGCGGTGGGGTCGGTCGTTTCCAGATGCGGCAGATCGGCGGCGTACGCCGAGCGCGCCAAGGGTCCGGCGAGAACCATCGCGCCGAGCGCTCCGCCGGCGACGCCGAAAAAGCGACGGCGGCTATCGTTCAACGCTTGCGATGAATTATTTCCATTTTTCATAAGTATACCTGTGCAGGCTCGAGGGAATGGCTGACGACTAATCCGCAGTGGCAATGGTCCCTCTCGGGCAACGGCGGAGTCAAGAGTTCGACGGGTCGATTTGATGCGAAACGCACTACTTGTTCATCTGGCCGACAGAAGACACGTTCTTCACAACGCGTGTGTTTCAGGATGCGGATTTGGCGTGGGCGCGCACGGCCTGGATACTGCGCGACCGGTTGCGTGTATACACGTATACCGTGGCTGGCGGAACGTTCCACCATGCGAATCCGGCGCGGCGCACGGAAAGATCCATCTCGCCCAGCAAATCCCGCGCGACGGGCGACTTGGGTCCGTACGTGAATTGAATGAAGCGGCCTTCGGGCTTCAGCATGTCGAAACCCGCGCGCAGAATATCGCACTGCATGGGACGCGGCATCGAGAGCAGGCCCAGTCCGCTGATCACGGCATCGGCCGTTCCGTTGTGCAGGAATCCATCGGCCGACGCGAGGGATTTCAGTTCGCGCGCATCGCCGCGAACGACGTGCGCATCGGGAAAACGCTTCTTGAGATGTAGGTAGAGCTCGTCGTTGAGTTCCAGGACGAGCAGATCGTTGGGATCGATGCCGTGCGCGAGCAGCGCGCGCGTGAAAACGCCGGTGCCGCCGCCGAGTTCAACGACCCGCTGCGCACCATTCGGCAATTCGGCGATCATCTGCCGTGTGAGCTGTTGACCGGACGGCGACAGCGCGGCCATCGCCAGCGGGTTTTTCAGCCATTGGCGGAAGAAGGTCCAGGAGTCCGATTCGCCCGATTTTCGATCGTCGGGCCGGTGCGGCGCTGTCATGCAGGAATCCGTAGAAAGCACTCCCCATCATAGTGCCGGCCGTCACCACTGACAATAAAAACCCCGCCGGTCGGAGACGCGGCGGGGTCGATGCTATGCAGACGAACCGTTACTTAGCAGGAGTGGTAATAGCCGGAATGATAGTAGCCACGAGCGTCGCGGAACGAACGGGAATAGCAGCTACCGCGGTACACCGGACGGCTGTAATAGACCGGCGCCGGCGCGTAATAGCCCGGATAATACCCGCCCGAGTAACCGCCGTAATAGCCGTATGGACGATAGCCATAACCGCCTATGCCGACGTAGCCGTATCCGTGGCCATGCCAGCCGCTGTTGTATCCGACGTTGACGCCCGGCAGTCCAATACCGACGCTTACGTGGGAACGTGCGAACGCGGCAGGCGCCAGCAACAGACCGGCTGCGACACCCAGACCGAGAACCATTGAGCGAAAACCACGCATACGGGATTTCATGTCTTACTCCACCAGTTGGCGACCCATTGATCGCACGATCATGTTGCGATTTCAGGACTGAACACCCACTGAAATTCTTAGCGTCGTTGCCGCGTGTTCAGGGCGATTTGTGAAGCAATCGATGCTTCAGGCCTGACGCAGTTCCCAAGCTTGGTGAATGCGCGGATTGCGCTCGAAATCGAACGGAATTGTCGATGCCGTGATGTTCTTGATCGCGAATCTCGACAGCGCCGCTTCATCGAGTTTGAAACGGCGGAAGTTGTTCGAGAACACAATGACACCGCCAGGCATCAGTCGATCGCCGCACAGATTGAGAAGGTGCACGTGATCGCGTTGCACATCGAAATCCTCGGCGCGCTTGGAATTGGAAAATGTCGGCGGATCGACGAAAATCAAATCGTACATCGCGGAATGTTTTTGCAGGAATTCCGTCGCGTCGTGACGCACGATGCGGTGTTGGTTTTCATCCATGAATCCGTTCAACGCCAAATTCCGTGACGCCCATTCGAGGTACGTCTGCGACAAATCCACGCTCGTCGTTTCACGCGCGCCGCCCGCGGCCGCATACACACTGACGCTCGCCGTGTAACAAAACAGATTGAGAAACCGTTTGCCTTCGCTCATCTGACGAATGCGTGCGCGCAGCGGACGATGATCGAGAAACAATCCGGTATCGAGGTAATCCCACAGATTCACCTCGAAGGTCAGACCGCCTTCCTGCACTTCGAGGAATTGATGGCGTTCGTCGAGGCGGCCGTATTTTTCACCGCCCTTGCCGCGCCGGCGCGTTTTCACCGACACGCGCTCGCGCGGAATTTCCAGTGCTTCGCCCGCCGCGCGCGCCAATTCGCGCAAACGCGTACGCGCGACATTCTCGTCGATGCTCGATGGCGCCTGATATTCCTGGATGTGCAGCGAATCGAGATAGATATCGATGGCTGCCGCGTATTCCGGCAAATCCGCGTCGTAGACGCGCCAACACTCGATGCCTTCGCGATCGGCCCGTTTGCGCAGATGCTTGTAGTTTTTCTCGATGCGGTTTTTCACCATCTGCCCGCCTTCGGACAGCGGTTTGACTTCGCGCGGCGCCGTCGCGCGCGGCGTCAGATCGAAATTCAACAACACACATTCGAGCGCGCCGTTGTAGAGACGGTATTTTTTCTCCGCGTGCAAACCGATTGCGCGGCCGAGCGATTCGTCGGATGTGATCACGCTCGCGCGCCAACCCGGAAATTCCGCGGCCAATTTTTCGCCGAGCAACCGGTACAGCCCGACGATGTTTTCGTCGTCGTTCAATCTTTCGCCATACGGCGGATTGGTGATGACCAAACCTGGCTGATCGAGTTCGTGCGGACGATGCAGATGATCCAGCGATTGCCGCCCGAACTGCATGAAGCCGGACAACTCCGCATATTGCGCGTTGTGTTTGGCTTCATTGAGTACGGACGGATCCTGATCGAATCCGAAGAACACCGAACGCAGATTCTGCAATCCGGCATTCGCACGCGATTGCGCATCGTCGTCCACGCGCTGCCAAACGTCGGCATCGTGCCCGAGCCAACCCTCGAAGCCGAAACGTTCGCGACCCAATCCCGGCGCGACGTCGGCAACCATGAACGCCGCTTCGATGAGCAACGTGCCCGAACCGCATAACGGATCGACGATGCCGCCGCCCGCCGCGTAGACCGCCGGCCAACCCGCGCGCATCAACATCGCGACGGCGAGATTTTCCTTGAGCGGCGCGCGCCCCGTACCTTGTCGATAACCGCGCTGATGCAACGGTGCGCCGGCGAAATCGATACTGACGATCGCCTGACCTTTGCGCAGCGCCAGATGCACTGACAAATCCGGATTCTCCGTATCGACGTTCGGACGTTCGCCGCTCTTGTCGCGGAATTGATCGACGATGGCGTCCTTGATTCGCAGCGCCGCGTATTGCGTGTGCGTGACACCGGTCGTGCTGCCGACCGCAGCGACAGCGAACGTTCGGCCCACGCCTAGATGCGCGCTCCAATCGATCGCCTTGGCGCCTTCGTAAAGTTGATCACCATCGTTTGCCGGATATTCGGCAATCGGCATGAGAACGCGGCTCGCCAATCGCGACCACATGCACGCGCGATAGCCGGTTTCCAGATCGCCGAGAAAATATACGCCGGCCAGACCTTCGTGGACGTCGCTCGCGCCGAGCGATTTCAGTTCGTCGACGAGCAGATATTCGAGGCCTTTCGGACAACTGGCGAAAAAGTTGCGCACGTCAGGCGAACTGGCCGAGGAACTGGCCGAATATTCCCGCGATGAATTCGACGTGCTGCGATAGCCGATGATCGTCGCGCACGAGTGTGATCGCATCGCCGCGGCCACGCGCGAAATCGATCGCGGCGTCGACCGGACACAATTCGTCGTCCCAGCCGTGCACGAGTGCGGTCGGCACTCGGCGCGCATCGAACGCACGTGTGTAGCCCGGAATAGCAACGGGCAATGCAATCAAAAACAGTCCGACACAATTCATCTGCTGCGATGCCATGACCGACGAGAACGCGCCCATGCTCGATCCGGCCAGAACCACCGTCTGATCCGGCGCAACCTGTTCGGTGATGCGCGCGATGCGGTCGTGGATCCGGCGCACGTCGCGCGTTGCATCCAGATCGCGGAAATCCGGACGCACGCTTTCGAAACCCAGCGATGACGCCATCGCGGCGAGCGCGCTCACCTTGGTCGCATCCGGCCCGCTGTCCATGCCGTGCGAAAGTATCAGGAAGGGTTTCATCGCGAAATTATCGCATGGCGTTGGCAGGCCACGAATGCGCATGCGAAACTCGGCGCGTGCCCGTTGACCTCGCCATCCACGATTGGCCGCTGCCGTACGAAGCACGGCTGGATCATCGCGCTGTATCGACGATCGATCTCGTGGTCATCCATTGCACCGAATTGCCGGACATGAAGATGACGCGCGAATTCGGCGAGCGCATTCATTATCCGGCCAAGCAAACCGGCAATAGCGGTCACTACTACATCGATACCGACGGCACGACATACAAGTTCGTGAGCGCCGAGCGTGTCGCCAATCATACGTATGGATGGAATTCGCGCTCGGTCGGAATCGAGATATCGAACGTCGGACGCTATCCATACTGGGGCGATAGCCAACATCAACAGTTCACCGTGCCGTATACGAAAGCGCAGATCGATTCGCTGCTCGCGCTGCTGCGCCAATTGCGCAATGACATCCCGACGCTGAAATATATCGCCGGTCACGACGATCTCGACAAACGGCTCGAACCGGCGAGCGACGATGTGACGGTGATGTTGCGGCGTCGCCAGGATCCGGGGCCGCTGTTTCCGTGGGGCGATGTAGTTCCCGCATCGGGCTTGCAACGCCTCGTTCCATAAACGGACCACATCGCGCAGCCCGTCATTCCCGCGAAGGCGGGAATCTAGTGCCTTTTCTCTTTCGGCCCGCGGACCATCAAAGTCGCTGGATTCCCGCCTTCGCGGGATTGACGGAGGTGAAGTATCGGCGTTCGTAGGCGCGCCGTATAATTTCAGAAAAGTGGAGAACAAAACGTGTCCAGCCCCATCGTCGGCGAATTGATCGATCTGCTATCGCTCGAGCGCATCGAGGAAAATCTTTTTCGCGGCCAGAGCCGCGACATCGGCACGCGCTTCGTGTTCGGCGGGCAGGTGCTCGGGCAGGCATTGTCGGCGGCACAGCGCACGGTCGATGCGGAGCGTGCCGTGCATTCGCTCCACGCGTATTTCCTGCGCGCCGGCGACATCGAAGCGCCGATCGTCTACGACGTCGATCGCGCGCGCGACGGAAAAAGTTTTTCGGTGCGACGCGTCGTGGCGATCCAGCACGGTCAGCCGATTTTCAATTTTTCGGCGTCGTTCCAGATTGCGGAAAATGGTGTCGAACATCAGATGGACATGCCTGAAGTGCCGGGTCCGGACGAGCTTTCGCCATCGCCCGATATCGCGCCGGACGAACTGGCCAAGCTGCCGGTCAAACTGCAGCGCTGGCTGGCGCGGCGCGGTGCGTTCGAGTTCCGCTACGTGACGCCGCGCAACGAACTCAATCCGGTGAAACGTCCGCCGTTCCAGCAAATCTGGTTTCGGCTCATCGACAAAGCGCCCGACGACGCGACATTGCACCGCGCCATGCTCGCCTACGCATCGGATTTCCATTTGATCGGCACGGCGACATTGCCGCACGGCATCTCCTACCTGCAGCACAACGTGCAGATGGCCAGCCTCGATCACGCGCTGTGGTTTCATCGCCCATTCCGCGTCGACGAATGGCTGCTGTATTCCTGCGACAGCCCGAGCGCGCAAGGTGCGCGAGGGCTTACGCGCGGCATGATCTTCAGCCGCGACGGCACGCTTGTCGCCTCGACGGCGCAGGAGGGTATGATTCGGATACTGCCGGACGTGCCGCAATCTGCATCATGAGACAAATTTATACTTCTCCACGTGTGGAAAATGTCGAGCGCATCGTCGCGCTGCTCGGCGAATCGGGTATCGAAACCCGCGTGACCAATCATCGAAGCTGGGCCGGGCGCGATTACAAACGTTCCAGCTACAGCGCGCGCACCGATTCGAGCGAATGGCCGCAGGTCTGGATCGTCAAAGCCGAAGACCAGCCCAAAGCGCGTGCCTTATTGCGCGAGGCCGGCATCGCGCCGGCGGTGCGGTTTTCAGACGAACTGGAACGATCGCGTAAAACCGCCGCTGCCGGCGTCGGCACGTCGATCGGCATGTACGTTCGGCTCGGCCTGCTCGGCATCATCGCCCTGCTGATCCTGCTGCACGCTTTCAAGGTTTTCTGAGGTTTCGGATTGCGCGCGCGGAGCGTTACACTGTCGCCATGAGGTCCGAGCTCGTCCGGCTGTTTCAGACGTTGCCGCACCCGTGCGGCTACTTCGCCGATCGCACCGCGCAGAACCTGGTGATCGATCCGGCGTGCGAGCATTTGCCGCAAATCTACGAAGCCGCACTGGTCAAAGGCTTCCGCCGTGCCGGCGGACACGTCTATCGACCGAATTGCGGCGCGTGCCGCGCCTGCGTCGCCGCACGCGTGCCGGTCGCGGACTTCGACCCCGACCGCAGCCAGCGCCGCTGCACGAAACGAAACGCCGATCTGGAAACACGAATCGTCCGTGCCGAATTCCGCGACGAATATTTCCAGCTGTATCGGCGTTATCTCGATGTGCGCCATCACGACGGCGGCATGGACAACCCGGCTATCGAGGATTTCGGACGGTTTCTCTATACGTCGTGGAGTCCGACCTATTTCATCGAATTCCGACTCGGCGATCGCCTGCTCGGCGTGGCCGTCACCGATGTGGCGCAAGCCGGTTTATCGGCTGTGTATACTTTTTTCGATCCGGACGAAAACGATCGCGGGCTCGGCACGTACGCAATTCTGCAGCAAATCGACATTGCGCGTGCTCGCAACGTCCCGCACGTCTATCTCGGATTCTGGATCGATGCGCATCCGAAGATGAATTACAAAACGCGCTTCCGCCCGCTCGAATTGCTCGGCGCCGACGGTTGGAAAGCTGCCGTCACTTCCTAGAGTTCGACGCTTAATTTCGCTGCAGCGTTGCGTGCTTTTTCGCGCGCGGCATCGATCGTGTCCGCTCGTGCGAGCGCGACGGCCATGCGGCGCTTGCCGTTCACTTCGGGTTTTCCGAACAGGCGAACCATCGTGTCCGGTTCGGCGAGCGCGTCGGCGACACCGTGATAGCGCGGCCGATGTCCCGATCCTTCGGCCAGCACGGCGCACGATGCGCTCGGTCCGAGTGCGCGAATCGTCGGAATCGGCAAATCGAGAATGGCACGAACGTGCAGCGCGAATTCGGAGAGATCCTGCGAGATCAATGTCACCAATCCCGTGTCGTGCGGGCGCGGACTGACTTCCGAAAAAATCACGTCTTCGCCGCGCACGAAGAGTTCGACGCCGAACAATCCCGTTCCGCCGAGTGCATCGGTAATCGATTTCGCGATGTCCTGCGCACGTTGCAGCGCAACCTCAGACATCGGCTGCGGCTGCCATGATTCGCGATAGTCGCCATCGATCTGCAGATGACCGATCGGCGCGCAAAAACTCGTGCCGTCGCGATGCCGAACCGTGAGCAAGGTGATTTCATAATCGAACGTGATGAAGCCTTCGACGATGACGCGGCCTTTGCCGGCGCGCCCACCCTTCTGCGCGTAATCCCATGCCGGGCCGATATCGGCATGCGATTTGATCGTACTCTGACCTTTGCCCGACGAACTCATCACCGGCTTCACCACGCACGGAATGCCGATCGATTCGATCGCCGCGTCGAATTCCTCGCGCGTATCGCAAAACTGGTACGGCGATGTCGGCAATTTCAATTCCTCCGCGGCGAGCCGCCGAATGCCTTCGCGATCCATCGTCAGCCACGTCGCGCGCGCGGTCGGGACGATGCGCACGCCTTCGCGTTCGAGTTCTATCAGCGTCGGCGTGTGGATCGCCTCGATTTCCGGCACGACGAGATCGGGTTTTTCCATTTCGATCAGACGACGCAATGCAGCGCCGTCGAGCATATCGATGACGTGGCTGCGATGCGCCACCTGCATCGCCGGCGCGTTGGCGTAGCGATCCACCGCGATCACTTCGACGGCGAAACGCTGCGCCTCGATGGCGACTTCTTTGCCAAGCTCGCCAGAGCCCAGCAACATCAGACGGATCGCGGTATCGGTGTGCGGCGTGCCGAACGGTTTCATCGCGTGGATTCCCCAGGTTTGCGGGCGGCATTGTACGTGAGCGGGCGCGGAACTCATCGGCTATTCTTGCACTCTGAGAATGATCCTTTCGAGTTGGAAACGTATGCGAATTTTTCTGATGCTCGCCCTGTTGGTTGCGAGCGCCGTCGCGATTGCATCGCCGGCCGACGATTCCTGGATGACCGTGCTGCTCGACGGCCGCAAGATCGGAAACATGCACATGACGCGGCGCGTCGAACGCGATCGCGTCATCACATCGCAGGCGCTGACGGTCGAGTTCGCGCGCGCCGGCACCAAGGTCGGGCTGACCAGCAGCGAGACGGACACCGAAACGCGTGACGGGAAGCCGCTCACGTTCGAATCGCGCAGCTCGATTTCCGGCATAGAAAGCGTGATCCGCGGCACCATCCACGGCGCGACGTGCGAGCTGACGACGGAAGTCGGCGGCAACAGGAAGAGTCGTACGATCGCATGGCCGAAAGGCGCATTGCTCGCCGAGGGTTTGCGCATCGCCGAGAGCAGAACCGAACTCAAGCCCGGCGAAAAATTCACCGAACTGGCGTTCCAGGCCGAGAGCGCCGACGCCGTCGAAGTCACCACGACGGTCGGCGATAAGGAAAACGTGGACCTGCCGATCGGCACGCGCAAACTCGTGCGCATCGAGCAGTTGATCGAACTGCCCGGCGCGCCTACCTCGAGTGTCGCGTGGATCAACGACGATCAGGACATCGAGAAAATGACGATGTCCGTGATGGGTTACGAACTGACCATGCTCGCCTGCTCAAAAACGTGCGCGAAGGGACCGAATCAATCCACGGACATTCTGACCCACGCCCTCGCAGCGGCACCTGTCGCGTTGACGACCGACGATCTGCATCGCGGCGTGGTGATCAGCATGAGTTCCACGCAAGCCAACACGAGTTTGAGTTTTGCGTCGACGGATGAGCAGCGCGTCATTAAAACCGCGACGGGTTTCGATCTGCGCGTCGAACCGATCGCGTTGGATTCCACCGCGAAATCCGAGACGCCGCCGCAACCGGCCGATTCGAAACCCAACGACTGGCTGCAAAGCGATGCGCCGGAAGTGCGCAAGCTCGCGCAAAAAGGCATCGGCGACGCGAAAGAACCGCTTGCGGAAATGCAGAACCTTGAAACATTCGTGCGAGGTTTCATCCGCAACAAAAACCTCAACGTGGGTTACGCGTCGGCGCTCGAAGTCGCGAAAAACCCGGAAGGCGATTGCACCGAACACGCCGTGCTGCTCGCCGCCCTCGGCCGCTCGGTGGGTATTCCGACGCGCGTTGTCGACGGCCTCGCTTACACACAACGTTACGCCGGCATGGATCACGTTTTCGTCCCGCACGCCTGGGCGCAAGCATGGGTCAACGGCCGCTGGCAGAGTTTCGACGCGGCACTGATGGGATTCGACGCGGGGCATATCGCGCTCTCTGTCGGCGACGGTGATCCTTGGCGGTTCTTCGCCGGGCTCGATACGCTCGGGCACATGAAGGTGGATGCGGTTAGGCCGCTGACGATTGAATCGGCGAAATCACCATAAAGTTCAGCGCCTCAGCCAGTCTTCTTCGTTAGCTGTTGCTCTGGCTTTTGCTCAACAACTTCCCGCGACAGCAACCCTTCGCAATTTGTTTAGAGCAAAAGCCAAGGCGTTTTGTGCAAGGCGACGCGAGGACACCGGTACAAAGGAAAAAATCCACTTTACATAAGTGATATCGATATGATATCAATATATCGCATTCACAAAACCCCTCGTGGAGCTGTCCATGAACGAACGTATCTATTCCGCCCCGTCCGGTATTCCCGCCCTCATCGCCATCGTCGTTTTGTTGCTCGGCGATGCGGCGTGGTTCGTCTATTCCCTTCAAAACCATATGGCGTGGGCGATCATCGTCAATGTGCTCGTCTTCGTGATCTTGCTGATCGCGCTCGGCGGTTTTTTCACCGTCGCTCCGAACGAAGGCAAAGTGCTGCAGTTCTTCGGACGTTATGTCGGCACCGTGCGTGATGCAGGACCACGCTGGACGAATCCGTTCTACAGCAAGCGTGGCGTTTCACTGCGCACGCGTAATTTCGAATCGAGCAAGCTCAAGGTCAACGATCTCGACGGCAATCCGATTGAAATCGCCGCCGTCGTCGTTTGGCAGGTGTTCGATACGGCCGAAGCACTGTTCCAAGTCAACGATTACGAAGACTTCGTGCACATCCAGACCGAATCGGCGTTGCGTCAGATGGCGCAAAGTTATCCGTACGATTCGCACGACACTGGCGGTGTTTCACTGCGCAGCCATAACAAGGAAATCGCCGATCATCTGCAGAAGGAAATCCAGGATCGGCTGGTCAGCGCGGGCGTGAAAGTCATGGAAGGGCGCATCACGCATCTGGCGTTCGCGCCGGAAATCGCGCAGGCGATGTTGCAGCGTCAGCAAGCCAGCGCGATCATCGCAGCGCGTACGCGCATCGTCGAAGGCGCGGTGACGATGGTGGAGATGGCGCTCGAGCAATTGGCGGCGCGCAACGTCGTCAATCTCGATGAAGAACGCAAGGCGGCGATGGTCAGCAATCTGCTCGTCGTGCTCTGTGGCGAACGCGGCACCCAGCCGATCGTCAACACCGGCACGCTTTATACGGGTTGAGATGGCTGCCGACAAAAAAGCCTATCCATTGCGCATCAGCGCCGACGTGCTCGACGCGGTGCAACGGTGGTCCGAAGATGAGTTGCGCAGTGTGAACGCGCAGATCGAATACGTGCTGCGCGAGGCGTTGCGCAAATGCGGACGATTGACGAAGGACGGCGCATCGCCGTCCGCTACGAATGGGACGAAAACAAAAAAATGAACCTCATTTCGTTGTTTGACGGCAAGACCGCAACGGATGTGCGGATCGACGCGCCGATCGACTCGACCGTCCGCATTCCGCCGCGTCGCGGGACGATCGTGTGGCGTTTGCTATGCGGCGTTGCGGTGGTGGTGTTCAGCGTTTACGCACTGATCCATCAGGCGCTGGACTATGAACCTCGTGCGGCCGTCGTCGCTACTTTCTCGCCTCGAGAAGAACGTGACATTCGGCAAGAGGTGCGGGACGCCATCTACGGTGTGCGCTACGTCACGAGCTACGGCCGCGAGTGGCGGATGTTCGTCACGGTCGTCGCGCTGCTTAGCGGAATGTTCACGGTGTTTCGGGAAATGAAGCGATTGCAAGCAACGGAAACCGGGGTGATTCTTTCACCATCGGGATTGACTGTTTATTCCGAAGCCAGCCGCCGATTTTCCGGTCGCGTGCCGTGGACGGAAATCGAGTCGGTCGGCGACGGGAGATTTCAGGGCCGCGTGGGCGTTGCATTGGCGATTCGGCATGAAGAACGTTTCCTCGATGAAACGACGTTTTTCAAGCGGCTTTTTCGCAAATCCGGCGACAAGCGAATCGTGCTCGCGGCAGGATCGTTGCAGATCGCCAATGGCGACCTCAAAACGTTGTTGACGCGTTATATGGAAGCCTACGGATCGGTGCGGAACGAATCGTCGAGAAGGTGAACATGTATACCATTGGAAAAATACTTTTTGCGACACTTCTGGCGCTGTCGGTTTGCACCGACGGGCTGTGTACCGGCGCAACGGATCGGCAAACCCGGCTTATCGCTGATGCGAAACTGCTCGTGGAAAACATCGGGCACGGCAAATTCGAGCCGGTGGAAGCGCGGTTCGATGCCAAGATGAGCGAGGCGCTTCCACTCGAAAAACTGCGCTCGACATCGGAAAGCATCATCGCGCAAGCCGGCGAGTTCACCCGCGTCGGCGATGCCCAGGTTTCCGAACACGATGGATATCTGATCGTGCTGATCGATTGCGAATTCGCCAAAGCGCCGTTGCGCGCGCAGGTCGTCTACGATGCGGACGATAAAGTCGCCGGACTTTTCTTCAAGCCGCGCGAACCAACCGCGTACGTGTCGCCGGAATACGTCAAGGAATCGGCCTTCACCGAACGCGAGACGAAGGTCGGCATGGGCGTCGGCGCACTTGCCGCCACACTGACGTTGCCGAACAGCACGACGCCCGTCGCGGGTGTCGTGCTCGTGCACGGATCCGGGCCGCAGGATCGTGACGAAACCATCGGACCCAATCGCGTATTTCGCGATATCGCGTGGGGACTGGCATCGCGCGGCATCGCCGTATTGCGCTACGAAAAACGCACGAAGGCGCTTCCGGAATCATTCTCGGGCGATTTCACCGTCGACGACGAAACCGTCAATGATGCGCTGGCAGCAGCTGCGATGTTGCGCACGTCAAAGGAGATCGATGCATCGAGCATATTCATCGCCGGCCATAGTCTCGGCGCGATGATGGCGCCGCGCATCGCCACGCGAGACAACAAATTGCGCGGATTGATTTTGTTGGCGCCGCCGAGTCGTCCGCTCGAAGATATCGTGGTCGATCAACAGAAATATATGCTCGGTGGCGAATCCGGAAAATTGGAAAAGGCAAAATCCGATTCGCTCGCCGACGTGATACGCAAACGCGACGAGATCAAAAATCTCACGACGGCTAAGCGTCCAAAGCAGGCGCTGTTTCTCGATCTTCCGGCCAGCTACTGGCTCGACTTGCGCGACTACGATGCGGTGGCCGTCGCGCAAAAACTCGCGCTGCCGATCCTCGTTCTGCAGGGCGAGCGTGATTTTCAGGTGACTGCTCCCGATTACGCACGCTGGAAAACACTCTGCGCAAAACAGCCGCGCGTGACCTGCACGGCGTATCCGGCGCTCAATCATCTTTTCATCGCCGGCACCGGACGTTCAGACCTTGCCGAATACAGCAAGAGCGGACACGTCGATCCCAAGGTGATCGGCGACATCGCCGCATGGATCGAACATACGCACACCGCGCGTTAAACTGGGCCGGTGACTGACACCACGCCCCGCCCCTCCGAGCTTGAACCGCCGCGCTCCACGCGCGACATCGCCGACTTGATCGAGGCCGCGCACGCGCTAGGCGTGCCGCGCAATCATGGGATGTCGCGTCGACTGCGGCGGGTTGCCGAAGCCAGGATCCTGACATTCGTCGGCCTCGATACGCAGGGCCGTCCGCAATGGATGACGCCGCGCGCCGCGCGCGCGTGGACGCGCATGCGCGAGGCTGCGCTGCGCGACGGAATCGAATTGCACATCGTGTCGGCGTTTCGGAGCGTCGAATATCAACTCGGCATACTGGAGCGCAAGCTCGCGCGCGGTCAGAGTTTGCAGGAGATTCTCCGTGTCAGCGCCGCGCCCGGCTACAGCGAACATCACTCCGGGCGCGCGTTCGATTTGACGACGCCGGGGTTCGCACCGCTCGAGGAAGAATTCGAGCGTTCCGCCGCTTTTGCATGGCTATCCACAAATGCACATGTATACGGATTCACTATGAGCTATCCGCGCGGCAATCCGCACGGCATCGCCTACGAGCCTTGGCACTGGTGTTGGCGCGAACGGCGGTTGCGTGAGAACGAATCGCAACCCGTATAATCGCGATTCCGACTTCCGACGACGTCCTGCATGGCCAGCGCCACGCGCTATTTCGAATTGCCCTCGCCTTTCGCCATGCGTGGCGGCGGGTCGCTGACTGGCGCGCGTCTGGCTTATGAAACGTGGGGTACGCTCAACGCGGCACGCGACAACGCGATTCTGATTCTTACCGGACTGTCTCCCGACGCGCACGCGGCTTCCAGCGCCGACGATCCGGCCGATGGCTGGTGGCAAGACATGCTCGGCCCCAACAAATTCATCGACACGAATCGCTGGTTCGTCATCTGCGTGAATTCGCTCGGTAGCTGCAAGGGTTCGACGGGCCCGGCGTCGATCGATCCATTGACCGGCAAAGTATATAAATTGACTTTTCCAGATTTATCGCTGGAAGACGTAGCCAACTCCGCGTTCGAATTGGTGCGGCATCTGACTATCGAAAAGCTGGCCTGTCTCATCGGCAATTCGATGGGCGGCATGAGTGCGTTGGGTTATCTCGTGCAACATGCCGGCAGTGCGCGAACGCACATCAGTATTTCGACGGCTCCGCAGGCGCAACCGTTCGCCATCGCGATTCGTTCGCTGCAACGTGAAGCGATCCGGCTCGATCCAAACTGGAAAGAAGGCGATTACGACGACGATCACTACCCCGAAGCCGGCATGTCGATCGCGCGCAAACTCGGCGTGATCACGTATCGTTCGTCGATGGAATGGGTCGGCCGTTTCGCGCGCATTCGTCTGGATCACGACCGGCGCGAGGACGATCCGTTTGCCGCCGAGTTCGCGGTGGAATCGTATCTCGGCCGCCACGCGCGCAAGTTCGTGCGGAATTTCGATCCGAATTCTTACCTATATCTGTCGCGTGCGAGCGACTGGTTCGATATCGCCGAGCATGCTGATACGCAGCCCGCGACCGTGGCGGCAGGGTTGAAAAAAATAGACGTCGAGCGTGCGCTGGTCATCGGGGTTTCCACCGACATCCTGTTTCCGCTGTCGCAGCAGCAGGAAATCGCCCACGGGCTTACCGCGGCCGGCGCTAACGTCGAATTCGTCGCGCTGGACAGTCCGCAGGGGCACGACAGTTTTCTGGTCGACATCCCGCGTTTCGGCGCCGCCATCGCGCGTTTTCTCGCCTCGTTATAAGATGCCCAGGTAACGGACAGCGCCGCCATGCTTACCATCGAGTTTCCGGGTTCACGCCACCTCGTCAGTGCGATCGATCGCGCGGTCAGTCACGATTGCGCGTCGCAGATCACCGACGAGCTGCGCAATTCGCTGTGTCGACTGATTCGCGACCCCGATGTGAAACTGCCCGACTGCTGCTATCAGGGCGCCGACGATCATTACGCGCGCCGCGAGTTGTACCGCAGCGAAGAACACGGCTACAGCGTAATCGCCATGACGTGGGGGCCCGGCCAGGGCACGCTGATCCACGATCACTCCGGCATGTGGTGCGTCGAAGGGGTTTGGTACGGTTCGCTGGAAGTGACGCCGTATGAACTGGTCGATCAGCGCGATGATCGCTATCGCTTCGAATCACGTGGCACGATGAATGTCGGCCCCGGCTCGGCAGGCAGTCTGATTCCGCCTCACGAATTCCACACCATTCGCAATCCTAGCGAAGACGCCATCGCCGTTACGCTGCATGTCTATCGCGGCCGGATGACCGAATGCGCCGTGTTCCGGCCGGCCGCCGATCAGTGGTACACGCGCGACCAGCGGCAGCTTTCGCTCGACGCGACGCATTGACCCATCGCAGAAGGTCTGACGCCGACTCACACGTTTAACGATGACGGCGAACCTTCAGTCGTCTACTTCCTTCGACGCACGCCGTTCCAACTCTGTCCGAACCATCGCCACTCGTCGGGCCAGCGTCACGATCTTCATCTTGCCGTCGGTCTTCGGTTCGCGCTCGGCTGTTTCGCTTCGCGAGAGCGTCGCCAACGTCGTGGCTGCTCGTCGCGCATTATGAATAACGATTTCTCGCATAGTGTCGGACTCTCGCTGCCCTAAAAAAGCGGCCGCTTGGAAGCAGCCGCAAAATCACACAACTGCGCGGGGGTTGAATCCGCGCAGCAGCTTGATCAGAGCAACAGCCATGCCGATCTTTTATCGCGAATTGAGCCGCTTCACGGCAATCGGACGTTGCGATGAAACCGACGCGGCGGCGAGCCGTGGGCGAAACGCACGATCATGCGAACGCCGTTTTCGGTCGACTCAGATGCGGCCCATCAACAGCAGGATAAGCACGATGATCAGGACGATGCCCAACGCGCCGGTGGGCCGATAGCCCCACGAGCGGCTGTAACCCCAACTCGGCAAGGCACCCACGAGCATCAGGACGAGGACGATAAGCAGGATGGTTCCGAGTGTCATGGTTTTCTCCAGTGGCGACGCGTGCAGCGGTGTGAATGCGATGCACACTACCACGCGCCGGGCGATATCCCGCTCGACGTCGGAGGACTGACGCAGTGGGTCACCTGTGATCGCGTTGACACGGCGCAGTCGCCTCAATTCGCGTTCGCGGGGAGGCACACGATTTGCTCTCTTCTGCGCAACAGGAGAGATCAGTGCAAATGAAACCCCAGCTCATACGTACGTTGGCGGCAGTCGACCATCCGCTGCCCGATCACGACGAAACTATCTTCCGGCGGACGGCCAAGGAAGTGATGGTCACCGTGCTCCGCGCGATGATGGTCGAAACTGGTGCCAGCGCGCCGCGTGTCGTCAAATTGCTCAAATACTATGCCGTCGATCTGGATCAGCCGGTCAAGATCGAATTGATCTTCGACGTCATCGCCGCACTCGAAAGCGCGCCGAACCGTAGCTGACTTTTCGTACGTACCGCGTGAAACCATTCGCGCCAACGTGATCGGAGCGAGTAACTACGAAAACATTCGTTGACACTTCCGGAATTCCAACGTACGATTCTTTACGTACTTAACCGGAGATCGTCAATGCGCTCACATCTTTATCGCCTCGTATGTCTTTCGGCGTTGCTGTTCACGGCGTCTGCATCGGCCGACCAAGTCGTGGAAAAACCGGTCGCTTCGGATACCCCCGACAAGTTCGCCTCGACGATCGAGCAGATTCGCCACGACATGCAATCCGGCGGACGCTACGAATATGCCAGGCCAGACGAAAAAGCCAACGTCAATGCCGATCTCGACGCCATGGCGGCGATGCTTCAGAAGAGCGGTTCGGTCTCCGCTATGTCGCAGCAAGAGAAAGTGCAGTTGTTCAATAAACAGGAACACGTCAACGGCATTCTCACGCACACCGATAGCAATCGGCTGATTTGCGAGCACCACACCGTCGTCGGCTCCACGATCCCGCGAACCACATGCGATACCCTGGGTGAAATCGAGCACACTCGCCGCGCCACCCGCGACTCGATGAATCAGGCTTCGCTGATCGGCAATGTTTGCGCGAACCCGAAATATTGCCGGAGCAACTGATTACCGTCTCGAACGCAGACGGACACTCGTTGTATGGCTGCGTTCGTACGGTTCTAGGACATGGTGCCGGTGGAGGGAATCGAACCCACACTACCTTTCAGTAACCAGATTTTGAGTCTGGCGCGTCTACCAATTCCGCCACACCGGCA
>JBDUEI010000107.1:0-6011 GCA_040002515.1 Rudaea sp.
GGCCTTTCTGGTCTTCGCGGTAATACATCAATTGATCCGCGTCTTGTGGACGATACTTCTGTCCCTCCGGCGCGTAGATGCCGATCTGGCGGAACATGCCTTCCATGCCGAATGTGCGCGCTTCGTCGGCGACGATCGGCACGATGCGCTGGCCGAGCTGCTTGTCGCGCAACAACAGATTGATACCGCGCACGAACGCCATCGTTGTCGAGATTTCGCGATCGCCCGTGCCTTTGATGATTTGTTCGAATGCGGACAATGCCGGCGCCGTGAACGATTGGCTCTTGCGACGGCGCTGCGGTAAAAACCCGCCGAGCGCTTGGCGACGCTCGAGCATGTATTTCACTTCCGGCGAATCCTTGCCCGGATGGAAATACGGTACGTCGTCGACTTTATCGTCCGGCACCGGAATGCGGAAACGATCGCGGAATTCGCGCACGGCCGCGTTGTCGAGTTTCTTCTGCTGATGGGTCGGATTCTGCGATTCGCCGGAACGGCCCATGCCGTAACCTTTCACGGTCTTGGCGAGAATCACGGTCGGCATGCCTTCGGTTTTCACGGCGGCGTCATACGCTGCGTATACTTTGTGCGGATCGTGTCCGCCGCGATTCAGGCGCCAGATGTCGTCGTCGGAAAGATTGCGCACCATCGCCGCGGTCTCCGGATATTTTCCGAAGAAATGTTCGCGCGTGTACGCGCCGCCGAACGCTTTGCATGCTTGATATTCGCCGTCGACAGTTTCCATCATCAGTTTGCGCAGTTTGCCGTCGGTATCGCGCGCGAGCAGCGGATCCCAATAACTTCCCCACACCACTTTGATGACGTTCCAGTCCGCGCCGCGGAATACGCCTTCGAGTTCCTGAATGATTTTGCCGTTGCCGCGCACCGGGCCATCGAGACGCTGCAGATTGCAGTTGACGACGAAAATAAGATTGTCGAGTTTCTCGCGGCCCGCGAGCGAAATCGCGCCGAGGGATTCGGGTTCGTCGGATTCGCCGTCGCCGATGAAGCACCACACTTTGCGATCGGATTTAGGAATCAGTCCGCGATGCTCGAGATACTTCATAAAGTGCGCTTGATAGATCGCCTGCAACGGACCGAGGCCCATCGAGACGGTCGGCACTTGCCAGTAATCCGGCATCAGCCACGGATGCGGGTACGACGAAAGACCGCGACCTTTGCCCGCCACTTCCATGCGGAACAGATCGAGCTGATCTTCGCCGATGCGTCCTTCAAGGAACGAACGCGCGTAAACACCGGGCGACGAATGGCCTTGATGGAAAATCAGATCGCCCGGATGATTCTCGCTCGGCGCACGCCAAAAATGATTGAAGCCGACGTCGTATAACGTTGCGCTCGATGCGAAGCTGGCGATGTGTCCGCCGAGTTCGCCCGGTTTGCGATTCGCACGCACGACCATCGCCATCGAATTCCAGCGAATGAGACAGCGGATGCGCCATTCCATGTTGGGATCGCCGGGCATCTTGGCTTCGAGATTCGTCGGAATCGTGTTGACGTATTCCGTCGTCGGCGAAAACGGCAGATAGCCGCCGGAGCGGCGCGTCGCATCGACCATCCGTTCGAGCAGGAAATGCGCGCGCTGCGGACCATCGGCCGTGATGACGGCATCGAGCGCGTCGGACCACTCTTTGGTTTCGCCCGGATCGACGTCTTGATCGAGGATGTCTTGCAGGATGTTCATGTGAAATCTCCGATTTCGCCGGCAGAACGCCAGGCGCGGGGCCGCACGACGGCGCGAACCGATGGCCGGAAGTTTACTTGAATGCTGTTAAGTAGGCATGACGCGACCGCACGTCGCGGTGCCGCAAAGAACCAATGATATGCTCAAGTCAGGTTGAATTCGGGGAGATTCCAACGTGGGTGCATCGCAGCAATCGGTGAAAGATCGTTCACGTTTTCGTCGCCTCGGCGCGGCTGCGCTTGTCGCGTTTCTTTACTGCGGCGCCGCGCTTGCGCAGGATGTTGTGATTTACGACGACGCATTGGAGAACGGTTTTTCGACGGGCTACTCCTATAACGCGACCGTCAACACGAACGATTCGACGCACGCTTACAGCGGATCAAAATCCGTTTCGTTCGCCGCCACAAACTTCGGAGCATTGTCTTTCACCAGCGCGACTTCGCTTTCCACGGCCACGACACCCGTTTTGCATTTCTGGATCTACGGAATGGCGCCGGGCGGGCAGTCGCTCGATGTGCAGATTTATGCTGACAAGAACCAGATGGGCGGCTCCACCTCCGGAGCGTCGCTGAATAGCTTCGTCAGCGGGGGCGCGGTTGGCGCCAACGTGTGGCGCGAAGTTACGGTGGACCTGACGCAATTGACGCCTGCTTACAGCGGTACGTTCAATCGCGTCGATATTCAGTCGGAATCCAACTCCGCGCAGCCGACGGTGTACATCGACGATGTGTCGCTCCAATCGTCCGTCGTCGATCCGATTTTCGCGGACGGATTCGAAAGCGGAACCGTTACGCCGCCGCCGACCAATGGCATCGTCGACGACCAGAACATCACATACGACACATTCACAAGCGATAGATTCACGTGGTACGACTCGGCCAACAAACCGCGTATCGCCGTGCTTGCGCATAACGACGCGCAGTCATTTGCCGGCAGTCACGGCGGCGAATTGCGTGACTTCATCTATCAAGTCGGCGCGGCGGCACGCGAGATCGCCGCTCCCGCGCGCGGCGACGGTGGGTTCGGCTACATCGTGTCGCATCCGGGTGACGAATCGTTTTGCGTCGGCGGTGACTCATCGACCCTAGGCCATGGGATCGCTGGAACCTGGACACGCGTATTCGTCGGCCGTCACCACGCAATCTTCCGTTTCCAGCAGAACTACCCTCGCTATTGCTCGAGCGTGGAGCCAACCGCTATACGAAACATTCCGGTTACCATCGACTGGACGTTCAGCACCGGCCGCGACAATCCGTTGTGGTCCGTCACTTACGACATGTCAGCTATCGGCGCAGATGTAATCCGAGACGATTCGCGCGCTCCTTACGGCACGATGAACATCGACGGCAGTTCAGGCCAATACATGGACAACGACGTCGCCGGAATTCGTTGGGGCGACCGCTACCAGTTCGTAACGACCAGCGCTCCAGCGACATTAAGCAGTTCCTGGACGTACACGACGGCGAACACGATTCCCTTTACCGAAGAATGGATGTCGAACGTCGACGCGACGATGGGGCTGGTTCAGTCGCAAACCATGACTCGACAGGACGCAGGCGGCGGACGCCTTCCTTACGGCCCCGGCACCTACGACGTTAGCGCCTATTGGACGACGACAAGCGTTGCAGGCTTTGCTTGTCCAAATGGCAGCCAAGACGGCGGCCAGACCGGTGTGGCTCATAGACTGCCGTGCGTTCAATATTTCCCGTATCAGATGAACGGCTTTTCGTACGGCCCCACCATCACCGACTCCGTCAACGACGCGAAGATGACGTGGGGCACGCAATACGGCTTCCTTGGTCAAAGCGCTTACCAGCTGTACGACAAAACATTGCCCGCGGGCACTACCGCGTCGGGTTATCCGCGCAAGAGCTACTCGGTATTCGTCGTCTTCGGCACGCACAGCAGCGCACCCGTCGATGCGGAAATCGCGCGATCCACCGCGTTGGCGAATACGACGCTGTCGGCGAGTGTCGGCACCGTGGCGACGACCGGCCCGGGCGGCGTCAATCGCACCGACACCGTCACCTATTCGCCCGCCGGTTACGATCCCGTCTACAGCGCGCTGGTCTTCAACGCCTCGGGCAACGCGGTGACCGGTACGATCGGTGTCGGCTCCGGAACGCTGAAGAGTCCGTTGATCATCGTCAGCAACTACACGGCCACGAGTTATCCGGCCACCGTGAAACTAGGTGGCACGACATTGACGATGGACGTCGACTATTTCCCGTCCATCCGTTCCGATGCAACGCATAAAGAACTGTGGATCACGCTCAACAAAAACATCTCCGGAGCGGGCAACGCGTTCCAAGTGATTCCGTAACAGCCCTGCACGGCTGCGCACGGCGCTGCGGGCGCGATGAATCGCGCCCCTACGGATTGCATAACAGGCGTCAACCGCGCTGTTCGGCCTGTTGCCGTATCTGCGCCTCGACGCACGCCAACGCGCTGATATTGACCACACGCCGTACCGTCGATGCAGTGGTCAGCACATGCGCGGGTTTCGAAACACCCATCAGGATCGGGCCGATCGCTACGCCATCAGTAAACTGACGGACCATGTTGTACGCGATGTTCGCGGCGTCCAGATTCGGAAAAACGAATACGTTGGCGCGGCCGAGCAACAGCGAGTTCGGAAAAATACGCGTGCGGATTTCTTCGTTGAGCGCGGTGTCGGCTTGCATCTCACCGTCGATTTCCAGACGCGGATCTTTTTCGCGCACGAGTTCCAGAACGCGCCGCATCTTCTTCGAGCTTTCGTCGTTGTGACTGCCGAAATTCGAGTGCGACAACAACGCGACTTTCGGTGTGATGCCGAACAATTTCAGGCGCAGAACCGCCTGGCACGTCGCCTCCGCAATCTGTTCGGCGCTCGGATCGTACTGCACGTGCGTGTCGACGAAAAACCAGGTGCCGCGATCGTTCTGTACGGCCGTCATCGCGGCCGGCGCGCTCACACCGGGATCGAGCGGCAACACATCGAGGATATGTTTGAGCTGACGCTGATAACGCCCGACCATTCCACAAATCATCGCGTCGGCTTCACCGCGCGCGACCATCAGCGCCGCGATCAACGTCGGTCGCGAACGCACCAGCGATTTCGCCAGCGACGGCGTGATGCCGCGGCGCTCGGCGAGCTTGAGATACAACGACCAGTATTCGTTGTAGCGCGGATCGTCGTCGACATTGCACAGTTCGAAATGCTCGCCGGCGCGAATGCGTAGGCTCAACCGTTCGATGCGGCGTTCGATGATGGCGGGTCGTCCGATCAGAATCGGGCGCGCCAGACGATCGTCGACGAGATGTTGCACCGCGCGCAAAATCGTATCTTCTTCGCCTTCGGCATAGACGATGCGTTTCACATCGGACTTGGCGCGATCGAACACGGGCTTCATCAGCAAACCTGTGCGAAATACGAACTGATTCAGCTTTTCGGTGTAAGCCGGCAGATCCTCGATCGGGCGCGTGGCCACGCCGGAATCCATCGCCGCTTTCGCGACGGCGGGCGCAAGCGAGGCGAGCAGGCGCGGATCGAAGGGTTGCGGAATCAGATATTCCGGACCGAACGAAAACAGCTGATCGCCATACGCGCGCGCGGCGACATCGGACAATTCGCGCCGCGCCAGATCGGCGATCGCGCGCACGCACGCGACTTTCATGTCTTCGTTGATCGTCGTCGCGCCGACATCCAGCGCGCCGCGAAAAATATACGGGAAGCACAACGCATTGTTGACCTGATTCGGATAATCCGATCGGCCCGTCGCGATGATCGCGTCCGGACGCACTTCCTTCACGAGTTCCGGCAGAATTTCCGGTGTCGGATTCGCGAGCGCCAGAATGATCGGGCTCGGCGCCATGGTCTTCACCATGTCCTGCGACAGCACGCCGCCCGCCGACAATCCGAGAAACACATCGGCGTTCGCCATGACGTCTTTCAGCTCGCGCGCATCCGTGTCCCGCGCGTAACGCGCTTTCGCCAGATCGACATCTTCGGTGCGGCCTTTGTAAATGACGCCGATGCGATCGGCGACCCAGATGTTGTCGCGCTTCATGCCGAGTGCGACGAGCATGTCCAGGCACGCGATGCCGGCGGCGCCCGCACCGGTCGAAACGAGTTTGACCTCTTCGATTTTCTTGCCGACCACGGCGAGCGCATTGAGCACCGCCGCGCCGACGATGATCGCCGTGCCGTGCTGATCGTCGTGAAAGACCGGAATCTTGACGCGCTGGCGCAGCTTGCGCTCAACCTCGAAACATTCCGGCGCCTTGATGTCCTCGAGATTGATGCCGCCGAACGTCGGTTCGAGCG
>JBDUEI010000108.1:0-75422 GCA_040002515.1 Rudaea sp.
TAAGAAACCAGCGACCAAACGTTTCGTTCGGTGAGCCGCGTATTATACAAGTGATCTGGAGACGGTCAACACCTTTCCAGACTTATTTCAGCCACCCGCGACGAGTTTCACGCGCGCGAAGCCGCGCTTGCCGAGTTGCAGCAGATGTTCGCTGCCTGCATGCAGCGTCAATTCGCGATCTTCGACGACCGCACCGTCGACACGCACGGCGCGCTCACTGACCTTTCGCATGGCTTCCGACGTGCTCGGCGCCAGCCCCGCCGCTTTCAGCAATGCCGGCAAACGTATGCCGTTCGATGCAATCGCGATTTCCGTCGTTTTCACATCCTGTGGCACGCCGCCGCCTTGCACGACGTCGTTCCAATGCTTGATGGCGCCATCGGCCGCGGATTTGTCGTGGAAACGCGCGGTCAATTCCGATGCCAGCGCCATCTTGTAGTCGCGCGGATTGACGCCACCAGCCACGTTCTCACGCATCTTTTTGATGTCGTCGAGCGATTTCTCGAACGATAGCAACTCGTAATACCGCCACATCAAATCGTCGGAGACTCGCATCACTTTGCCGAAGATCTCGTTGGCCGGCTCGTTGATGCCGATGTAGTTGCCGAGCGATTTCGACATCTTATTGACGCCGTCCGTCCCTTCGAGCAGCGGCATCGTCAGCACGATCTGCGGTGACTGTCCTTCTTGTTCCTGAAGTTGACGGCCCACCAGAAGATTGAATTTCTGATCGGTGCCGCCAAGCTCGACGTCCGCCTTCAAAGCGACCGAATCGTAGCCCTGCACCAGCGGATAGAGGAATTCATGGATAGCGATCGGCTGTCCACTTTTATACCTTTTGTCGAAATCGTCGCGCTCGAGCATGCGCGCGACGGTGTGTTTGGCCGCCAGTTTGATCATGCCGGCGGCATCCATCTTGCCGAACCATTCGGAGTTGAAACGCAATTCGGTGCGATCCCGATCGAGCACCTTGTAGACCTGCGCGGCGTAGGTTTCCGCGTTCGACACGACGTCTTCGCGCGTCAGCGGTTTTCGCGTGATGTTCTTGCCGCTCGGATCACCGATCATTCCGGTGAAGTCGCCGATGAGAAAGATGACCTGATGGCCGAGATCCTGAAACTGGCGCATCTTGTTCAGCAACACGGTGTGACCAAGGTGTAGATCGGGCGCTGTCGGATCGAAGCCCGCCTTGACACGCAATGGACGACCGAGCTTCAGCCTTGCTTCGAGATCTTCTCGCTTGATGATCTCTTCAGCGCCTCGGCCAATGAGCTCTAGCGCTACATCTACGTCACGCATTCCACACCTCAGAACTAGAATCCTGTCGACGATCTGGATACTCAAATCGGACTATGCAGTTAATTATTCGTTAACCAAAAGTTTGCTGCAAATTTAAGGCCTTACGTCATGTTTGACGTAGGCGTATTCCCTCGTTACTTTACGGCGGTCGTCGGGGAAATAGTCCGTGCTCAATTCGCGCTCGCCTTTCTCATTGTATTCAAATTTCTGCTCGTGCGTGCGTGGCGCGCCGGTAGTGTCATGGTGACTTTTCCACATGTATAAATTTCCAGATGTGCGTGGTTCCGTTCCGCGCGCCGCCGACTGGCTGCGCACCTGGCGTCGTAGGCATTGGCTGGCAGCCGGAATCGCCGTCGCACTGACAGCGACGGGCGGGATCGTCACGCCACGATTTGCCAACGCGACGCACGATCCGGATGTCACCGACCTCATGAGCATCGAGTTGGCGGTGCCACCGTTGCCGGATTCGATCGACACGTCGCCGACGACGCCGTCCAACGTCGACTACGCAGACGATCTCGACTGGAAACTCGTCACTGTGCGTTCGGGTCAGACCGTGGGCGACATCTTTCGCCAGCAAGGCGTCAGCGCGGCCGATCTGCAGAAATTCTCCGAAAATCGCGGCAACGCCTCGGCATTGCGCAATATCCGTCCCGGCCAGGAATTCGCGTTCGCGCGCGGCTCGGATGGAAGCTTGCGCGCCGTGCGTTTCGATCGCGACGAACACACACGCGTCACCGAAACCTTCACGCCGTCGGGTTTTCGCGAGACGGTGCAGGATCGCGGCATCGAGCGGCGCACGCATGTCGCGCACGGCGTCGTCGATCGCTCGCTCTTCGAGACGGGCAATCAGGCCGGATTGAGCGACGCGATGGTCCTGAAACTGGCGACCGCGTTCGGGTACGACATCGACTTCGCGCAGGACCTTCGCCAGGGCGACAGCTTTACCGTCATTTACGACGACGTGTATTGCGAAGGCGAACGCATGCATGACGGCGACATCATCGCCGCAACCTTCATCAATCGCGGCAAGCGCTACAGCGCGTTCCGCTATACCGATGCCACCGGCGGCACGATGTACTACAGCGGCGACGGCCGCCCGCTGCGCAAAGAATTCCTGCGCACGCCGGTCGAATTCACGCGCATCTCGTCGCTGTTTACGGCGGGCCGCATGCATCCGATTCTCGGCACGATGCGTGCGCATCGCGGTGTCGACTACGCCGCACCTAGTGGCACGCCGATTCACGCTGCCGGCGAAGGCAAAATCGCTTTCCGCGGCTGGCAGGGCGGCTACGGCAACGTCGTCATCCTTCAACACGGCGGCCACTACAGCACCGTGTACGGCCACATGTCCAAGATCGCGATGCTCAAAGTGGGTCAACATGTCTCGCAGGGGCAGACGATCGGCTTCGTTGGCATGACCGGGCTTGCTACCGGCCCGCACCTGCACTACGAATTCCGGGTCGACGGGATGCATCGCGATCCGCTGACGGTCACCTTGCCCAAACCCGAACCGCTGCCCGCCATGGAACTCGCAAAATTCCAGAGTGCGACGGCGCCGATGTTCGCGAAACTCAAGACGCTGGAAGCCACTCAGATTGCCGTCGCGAGAAAATAGTCGCGCGTGAGCTCGCTCTATCTTGGTTTGATATCCGGCACCAGTGCGGACGGGATCGATGTCGCGCTGACGTCTTTCGAGCCGTCGCCACGATTGCACGCCGGCAAAACGTTTCCGTACCCGGACGATCTGCGTTCCCGCATTCTCGCGCTGGCGCAGGGCGACGGACGTATCGCACTCGACGAATTCGCCGCGCTCGATATTGAAATAGCGCGATGCTTTGCCGAAGCGGCGATTGCGCTGCTCGACGACCACGGTATCGAGCGCGCCGCAATCGCGGCATTGGGCTCGCACGGTCAAACCATTCGGCATCGACCCTCGCTCGATCCGCCGTACACCATTCAATTGGGCGATCCGAATGAAATCGCCGAGCAAACAGGCATTCTCACGATTGCCGATTTCCGCCGGCGCGACATGTCCGCCGGCGGCCAGGGCGCGCCGCTCGCGCCTGCGTTCCATGCGGCAATGCTCGGCCAAACGGGTGTGCCGCGCGTCGTATTGAATCTGGGCGGCATCGCCAACATCACCGTCCTATCCGGCGATCCGACGACACCGCTGAGCGGGTTCGACACCGGTACGGCGAGTTGTCTGCTCGACGCATGGGCGCAACAAACGCTCGGCGAGCGTTACGATGCCGGCGGCGCATTCGCCGCGCGCGGCAACGTCCATGCGCCGCTTCTCGCACGACTGCTCGACTATCCGTACTTTTCCGCGCCGCCGCCGAAGAGCACGGGCCGTGAAGAATTTCATCTGACCTGGCTACAGGAGCGGTTGCGCGATTTCCGCGTCGCGCCCGACGACGTGCAGGCCACGCTGCTCGCGTTCTCCGCACGCACGATCGCCGACGCGATCCGCGCCTACGCACCGGCGACGCACGAGGTATTGGTGTGCGGCGGCGGGGTGCACAATCCGATCTTGATGACGGCGATCGCAGACGAATTGCGTCCGATTCAGGTGCGCAGCATCGCCGAGTTGGGCATCGATCCGGATTTCGTCGAAGCGATGACGTTCGCATCGCTCGCGCGCGAGCGGCTGGCCAATCGCGCAGTGCAAAATGTATACACCGTCACCGGCGCGCGTGGCCCGCGCGTACTCGGCGGCATCTATTTCGGCGCTTGATCGGGTTTCGATTCGACGAATAGAGGTTTGCCGTCGATGCGCTCGAACGCTTCGAGCGCAGTCCGGAACGCCGCACTTTCACCCGGATCCCACGTTCCGCCGAGCACGGCGACGTCGTGCACTTCACGTCGCGTCATGTCTTCGCCGCCCATGCCCAGGCTGTGGCGAAGCACATGCAGAATGACGTCGTTGATCGACCAGTTGCGTTCGCGCGCGATCGCCTTGATGCGCTCGGCGACGGATTCTTCGATGTTGCGAACGAGTATATCGGGCACGGCAAACATCCACGTTAGTCGGACCCCCTTGGCGCGATTCTGTCAGCAATCGTCGACGATTTCACGCTCGCCCGTCACGTCGTGGCCGCGCGGCGTTTCATTTGCGCGTGGACGATGAAATACAGGACGACCGCGGGCGGGATCGCCAGCGTCGTGATGATGAAGTACGTCGAATATCCCGTCGCCGTCACGATGGTTCCTGCGAAAACGCCGAGGATCTTGCCCGTCACGTTGACCAGTGACGTCAGTAACGAATACTGCGTGGCGGTGTGCTCGCGATTCACGAGCGATGAAAGAAACACGACGGTCGGCGGCCCGAGAAATCCCAGCGTGAGGTTCTCGGCGGAAATCACCGCCGTGAGTGCGATCACGTTGCCCTGATGGCTGGGCAAAATCAGATAAGCGAGATTGCTGCCTCCGCATACGATGATGGCAACCAGCAGCGGTTTCCAGATACCCCATCGCGCCACCGCCGCACCGCCGAGAAACGTGCCGAGGATGCCGACGGCAACGCCGTAGATTTTGGTCACGGCGCCAATTTGCGTCTGAGTAAAACCCATGTCCAGATAAAACGGACTCATGATCCCGCCGATGGTGGCTTGTTCGGGAATCTTGAAAATCAAAATGAACGCAAGCGTCACCAGCGCGAGAGCTATGCCGTAACGACGAAAGAAATCAGCGAAGGGATCGACGATGCTGACACGCATCGCGTCGGCCCACGTTGTCGGCGCGCGTAATGCGACATCAGGTTCGCGCGCAAACAGATTGGCCACGATCGGAATGAGCATCGCCGCCGACATCACGAAGTACACATTCGGCCACGACATATGATCGGCCATAATCAAGGCCAACGCGCCGGCGGCGAGCAAACCGCAGCGGTAGCCCAGCGAATACGTGGCGACGAGTGCGCCCTGCGTTTCCAGCGGAGCGATTTCGATGCGATACGCGTCGACTGCGGTGTCTTGTGTCGCGCCGAAAAAAGCCGCCGCGAGCGTCGCTGCGATAAAAACGGGCAGATTTTCCGGTGTCGCCGTCGCCATCATGAGCAGCGCTGCAACGACACCGAACTGCGCGAACAACAGCCAGCCCCGACGCCGCCCCAGTCGATCGAAACCGGGCAATTTCCAGTGATCCAGCAGAGGCGCCCATAAAAACTTGAGCACGTACATCATTCCCGCGCTCGCGATAACGGTGATTTCCGCAAGCGCGATGCCGGATTTCCGCAGCCAGAACGCCAATGTTCCGGCCACGAGCAAAAACGGCAACCCCGACGAGAAGCCGAAGAACAACATCGTCCACGCCGCTGGCTGCGCAAACGCGCGCCAGACCGACGGCCGTGGTGTCGTGCCCGCTTGATTCACTCGTAGTCCACGGTGTACGGCGCGTGATCGGAGAAACGCGGCGTCGGCGTAACGAAACAGCCCTTCACGCGATCGCGCAGGGATGGCGTGATGATCTGATAATCGATCCGCCATCCCACGTTGTTGGCGCGCGCCGCTCCGCGATTGGACCACCACGTGTATTCGACCGCATCGGGTTTGGCGACGCGAAAACTATCCGCCCACCCTTTTTTCGGCGCGACGGTTTCGTCGCCGCACGCATCGGCGATCTGCCCGTTGAGCCACGCGCGTTCCGATGGCAGGCAGCCGGAATTTTTCTGGTTCGACGTCCAGTTCTTGATGTCGTTGCGCGAGCGCACGATGTTCCAGTCGCCGCACAACACATAATCGCGGCCGCTTTTGAGCCATTGGTCGAAAATGGGTTTCAGCCATTCCATCGTTTTGAACTTGAACTGTTGCCGCACGTCGCCCGACGAACCGGACGGCACGTACATCGACACCACACTCAATTTGCCGAAACGCGCCTCGATGTAACGTCCTTCCTCATCGAACGCCGACCAGCCGAGTTCGGTCAGAACCTTGTCGGGTTCGCGCTTGGCGTAGATCGCCACGCCGCTATACCCTTTCTTCGTCGTGGCATCGCGATAAAAACAATGATGTCCGTCGGGCCGAAACATCGGATCGGTCAGTTGATCTTCCTGCGCCTTGGTTTCCTGCAGACAGACGACATCGGCATTTTGGGTTTTCAGCCATTCCAGAAAACCTTTGTTGGCGGCGGAACGGATGCCGTTGGCATTGAAGCTGATAATTCTCATCGGACGCGCACGCAGGAAAGTCGAGCGCGAAGTCTAGCCTGCGTCGGATCGCTGCGGCGAGGAAAACCACATGCCCGACGTCGCGCCGAACGAGTAAGCTTGCATGCTCTTTTCGAGCGCCCACGCCATGCAAACGCATCAACGCGAATTTCTCGAACTGGCCCTGCGCAAAAATGCGCTGCGTTTCGGCGAGTTCACGCTGAAATCCGGCCGGATCAGTCCGTATTTCTTCAACGCTGGTCTTTTCGATTCAGGTCAATCCCTGTCCGTGCTCGGTCGCGCGTACGCGCAAGCGGCGATCGACTCCGGTGTCGATTTCGACGTGTTGTTCGGACCGGCCTACAAAGGCATCGCGCTGGCCGCGACCACGGCGATGGCGCTCGATCGCGAGCATGGCCGCGACGTGCCCGTCGCCTTCAACCGCAAGGAAGCCAAGGATCACGGTGAGGGCGGCGTATTGATCGGCGCGCCGCTGCGTGGTCGTATTTTGATCGTTGACGACGTGATCAGCGCCGGAACGGCGACGCGCGAATCGATTGCCCTGATCCGATCGAATGGTGCGCAACCCGTCGGCGTGCTGATCGCGCTCGATCGACAGGAACGCGGCGCGGGCCGGCTTTCCGCCGCGCAGGAAATATCCGAAGAATTCTCGATACCGGTTATCGCCATCGCGCGGCTCGGCGAGTTGCTCGCGTTCGCCGCCGAACGCCCGGAATTGGCCGATTATCGCGACAAGCTGAATGCTTATCGCCAGACGTATGGGAGCGCGGCTTGAAGCCGTTATACTGATCGTGGAGGTATCGCCCATGCGTTCTTTTGCTGCATTGATTGCCGTCGCTGCGCTCACCATCGGCGCCCTCGCTTCGGCGGCCAGCCCGACCAACGAAAAGCGCAACCGGTACAAATGGGTCGACGGGCAAGGTCATCTGCATTACGACGACGCGCTGCCCATGGAGGCCTTGCAGTTCGGGTACGACGTCGTCAACAGCCAGGGCCTGACCGTCAAGCACGTCGAACGTGCGCATACGGCGGAAGAACTCAAGGCCGACAAAGAGACGGCGGAGAAAAACGCGGCCACCAAGCGCGTCGCCGACGCGCAAGCTAAGTCCGATCAACAGATGTTGTCGGCGTATCCGACCGAACACGATCTGGCCATGGCGCAACAATCGCAGATCGACATGATCGATCAAAGCGTCCATGCCACCGAAGTGAGCCTGCAGAATCAGGAAAAAAGTCTGTCCGAAATGCTCGATCACGCGGCCGATCTGGACCGAACCGGCAAACCGATCCCGCCCTCACTGCAGCAGCAAATCGATACCTTGCGCGTGACGGTCGAAAAACAGAAGGCGTATATCGCGAACAAGGCCGCGCAGAAAACAGCTGACGCACAACGGTTCGAAACCGAACTTGCGCACTATCGCGAAGTTCAGGCTCAGCGCGCGCATCCGTAACGGGTCAGAACGGCAACGTGAGTTCCGGGCCGAGTGCCTTGAGTTGTTGGCGGAAAGCATCCTGGATACGCATCAACGCCGCGTCGTTGTCCGCGTCGAAGCGCAAGACCAAAACCGGCGTCGTGTTCGACGCCCGCACCAGTCCCCAACCATCCGACCAATCGGCGCGAACGCCATCGATCGTCGTCACGCGCGCGCCATCGAAAGCCGCGCTCTTCTGGAATTTTTCGATGAACGCGTAATTCGCGCCCTCGGCCATTGGAATTTTCAGCTCCGGCGTGCTCACGCCGTTGGGCAGCGTGTCGAAAATCTGCTGCGGCGTGCGCCCTTCCGGATCGGCGGCCAATATTTCCGTGAGCCGCGCGGCGGCGTAAATGCCGTCGTCGAAACCGTACCAGCGCTCGCGGAAAAAGAAATGCCCGCTCATTTCGCCAGCGAGTTCGGCATCGGTTTCTCGCATCTTGGCCTTGATCAGCGAATGGCCAGTTTTCCACATGATCGGACTGCCGCCCGCCTGCAGGATCAGCGGCTGCAGTTTGCCGGTGCATTTGACGTCATAGATGATCGTGGCACCCGGATTGCGCGTAAGCACGTCGCGCGCGAACAGCATCAATAGCCGATCCGCGTAAATCACTTCGCCCGAGGCGGTGACGACACCGAGACGATCGCCGTCGCCATCGAACGCCAGTCCCAGATCCGCGTTCATCTGTTTCACCGAGAGAATCAGGTCCTGCAGATTGCGCGGGTCCGATGGATCGGGATGATGATTCGGGAAATTGCCGTCCACGTCGCAGTACATCGGCAGCACTTCGCAACCGATCCCCTCGAGCACGCTCGGCGCCACGGCGCCAGCAATCCCGTTGCCGCAATCGACGACGACCTTGAGCTTGTGCTCGATCATCACATCGCCGGTGATGCGCTCGATGTAGTCGCGCGTCACATCCATTTTCTGCAATGCACCGCTGCCTTCGGTGAAGCGGTTTTCCTTGATGCGCGTGTACAGATTCTTGATCGCCGCTTCGGCCAACGTTTCGCCGCCGAGCACGATCTTGAATCCGTTGTAGTCGGGCGGATTGTGACTGCCGGTGACCATCACGCCGGAGCCGATGTTGAGATGATACGTCGCGAAATACAGCACCGGCGTCGGCGCCGCGCCAATGTCGATGACCGTGCAACCGGTACTCTGCAGCCCTTCGATCAGCGCGGCGGACAGGTCCGGTCCGGACAGGCGTCCATCGCGCGCAACGGCGATTTCGTTGAGCCCGCGATCGCGCGCTTCGCTGCCGATGGCGCGGCCGATCTGACGCGCCACGCCCTGCGTGAGCGTTTTGCCGAGCACGCCGCGAATGTCGTACGCGCGGAAAATGCTCGCATCGAGATCGACTTCGATCGGCGCAATCAACGCGGGCTTCGTCTTGGCCGCGACAGGCATGGCCGTTTTCGGCGCTTGCGCCATGGATTCGGCGAGCGTGGTGTCCGACATGCCCGTCGGCGCGGGGCGGCGTGAGAAAGTGACGAGCGCGGATTTGAGGCCGACGCGCCGCGCATGCAAGAAGAAAACACCGGCCAGGAGCAGGACGATCGCCGCCGGGAATGTCACCCACACGTTGCCTGGAATGAAGATCGGAAACGGTTGCGCCTCGGCGCCGATACGAAAAACGCTCGAGCCTATCGGCAAGCCGGCATCATTGAGCGAATTGGGTGAATCGACCGCTCCGATACTGTCCAGAACAAGATCGCCGCGACCATCGCCTTGGCGCAGATCGAGCCGCACGTTACTGACCTGCGGCTGTCGAAAAATCTTCAACATCGGCTCGAACGGAAGTTCAACGTATGCAAACGCGACGGCGTCCTTGGCGCGAACGGCGGGTAACGCAAAGGCCAGCACGCGCTGCTTGTTGGCCTTGCGATGTGATTGCAGCGGTGCACCCAGATTTAGTTCGTGAGCGCGCACCAGCATGGCGGCTTTCGCATAGCCGAATTCCGCAAAGTCGACCTTGAGCACGTCACTCAGATCCGCTTTGTAAAAATCCGCGCTGACCAGATCCGGCAACAATTTCTGCAGCGCATTGGTCGCCGCGTCGATGGCGCCCTCGCCACCCTGTTGCAGCGGCGCGGTGACCGTGTCGTCGTTGACGGCCGTGGAAATCCGCTTGCGCGTTTCCGCGACGAACGTGCCGAGAGCCTGAACTTCCCATTGGCTTACGGTTTCGATCTGGCCGGTGCCGCTGTAGATGCGAAACTTCAACCAGCTCTGCCACAAACAAAATATTCCGGCGATCAGCAATACGCAGGCGACGACGAACAGCGCGGTATGCGGCTGACGCAATTTCCCGAATCCGGAAAGCACCGGCGCGCCACCTTGCGATAGCTCGAGTGCCGACTTCTTTTTGGCGATTTCTTTCATCGATCGAATCGACCTTCGGAAGTGCGGTCAAGCCGCGCCGGTATGTCCGAATCCGCCGACGCCGCGAAGGCTCGACGCAAATTCGTCCACGATACGAAACTGAGCATGGACCACCGGCAGGAACACCAATTGCGCGATGCGCTCCCCCGGCACCATGGTATAGGCCGCCTGTCCGCGGTTCCAGCACGAAATCATCAGCGGGCCTTGATAGTCCGCATCGATCAGTCCGACCAGATTTCCGAGCACGATGCCGTGTTTGTGGCCGAGTCCGGAGCGCGGCAGGATCACGGCGCAATAATCCGGATCGCCGATGTGAATGGCCAGACCGGTCGGAATCAGCGCACTGTCGCCGGGTGCGAGCGTCAACGGTGCATCGATGATGGCGCGCAAATCCATGCCCGCCGAACCGGCCGTTGCCGCCGTCGGCATGGGAAATTCCGCACCGAGGCGCGCATCCAGCACTTTCACTTCGACGTCGATCACGATTTTTTCCGTTTCACGGTTTCGGTGCGGGACGACCGCAACGCGATAACGCGATCGAGCAATGCACGTGCCAATTCGAGTTTGTCGGCGCGCGGCAGTGTTTCTTCGCCGTCAGCCCAGAACAAGGTCAGCACGTTCTCGCAGGCGTCGAATCCTTGGCCTGCGCCGACGTGATTGGCGGCGATCAGATCGGCCTTTTTGCTGGTGAGTTTGCCGCGTGCGTAGAACGCGAGGTCTTTCGTCTCCGCCGCGAATCCGACCAGGAATGGATGCGTCGGCATCGCACCGACTTCGGCCAGAATGTCGGGATTCTGTTCGAGTTCGAGCGTCATTGCCGCGCCGGATTTTTTGAGCTTGTGCGCCGATATTTCCTTCGGACGATAGTCGCCGACGGCCGCCGCCGAAATGAAGATGTCGCTGTGCGGCACGTGCCGCAAAACGGCCGCGCGCATGTCGCGTGCGCTGCGCACATCCTCGCGCGCAATGCCGTGCGGCGTGGGCAGATGCACGGGTCCTGCGATCAGTTGAACGTTCGCGCCCATCTCGGCTGCCGCCTGCGCCACCGCAAAACCCATCCGGCCCGAACTGCGATTGCCGACGAAACGGACCGGATCGATATCTTCGTACGTCGGTCCGGCGCTGACCAGCACGCGCAGCCCCGTCAATGGCCGCGGGCCGTGCAGCGCGTCGACTGCTGCGACGAGTTGATCGGCTTCCAGCAAACGTCCCGCCCCGAATTCACCGCAGGCCTGACTGCCCGAAGCCGGACCGAGCACGGCGATGCCGCGCGTTTTCAGCGCGGCGACATTGTCCTGCGTGACCGTTTTCGCCCACATGAGCTGATTCATCGCCGGCGCGACCGCCACCGGTGCGCTGCTGGCCAGACACAATGTCGTCAACAAATCATCGGCCAGACCATGCGCCAGCCGCGCGATGAAATCCGCGCTGGCCGGTGCGATCACGATGCGATCGGCCCAGCGCGCCAGTTCGATGTGACCCATCGCCGCTTCGGCAGCCTCGTCCCACAATCCGTGACGCACCGGATTTCCCGATAACGCCTGGAACGTCAACGGTGTGACGAAACGTGCCGCGTTCTCGGTCAGCACCACGCGCACGTCGGCACCGGCGTCTTTGAGCCTTCGCGTGAACTCCGCCGCCTTGTACGCGGCGATGCCGCCGGAAACGCCGAGCAGTATGCGAAGGTTGGCCAGTGGCTGTGCGGTCATGTAGGAATTCGATCACGCGACGATGCGTCGATAGCTTACCGGAATTTGCGCAAACGACCGCAGCGCGGCAGCGTCATCGTGAACCAATATTTCGGCATGACGATACGCGATTGGCCGGAACAGGAAAGACCCCGCGAAAAGCTCATCGCACGCGGCGCGGTGGCGTTGTCCGATGCCGAACTGCTCGCCATCTTCATAGGCACCGGGCAGCGCGGACGCACAGCGGTGGATGTGGGCCGGGACATACTCGCCCAGCGCGGCAGCCTGCGCGCCCTGCTCGATCTGGACGTGCGCGAACTGGCCACGCACGCAGGTTTGGGTATCGCCAAAGCCAGCCGTTTAAGTGCGGCGCTGGAACTCGGTCGGCGCTATCTCGAAAGCCAGATGGTTCGCGCCGACGCGCTGCGCGATCCGCTGGCCTGCCTCACCTACGTTCGATCGCGACTGAACGCCTATCCCTACGAAGTGTTCGCGTGTGTTTTCCTGGACTCGCATCATCGCGTCATCGCTTTCGAGGAATTGTTTCGCGGCTCGCTGAAAGGTGCGGAAGTCCATTCGCGCGAAGTCGTGCGCCGCTGCCTGGCGCACAATGCGGGCTCGGTGATTTTTGCGCACAATCATCCGTCCGGCGACGTGGAAGCGAGCCCGGCCGATCGCGACATTACGCTGCAGTTGAAAAACGCACTGGAATCGATCGAAGTCGAGGTGCTCGATCACTTCATCGTCGGCGACGGCAAAGCGCTCTCGTTCGCGCAGCGCGGCTATCTCTGATCGCGCGGTTTCGTGTTTTTCCGCTATGGCGCGTTCGCACATATCGAATCGTCGCGTCCGGGCTATACTCGCCGCCGGGAGGGCCAGCGCGGCTGTGATTTTTCAATATCCGACACAATTTCCTGCCGACGATTGCGAACGTCTGGTGCCCGACACGGCGACGGCGCGACGGCTCGTGAGCGAACGGCGTCCGGAACTGATCGCGCTGATCACGCAACGTCGCGCGCGCTTCGCGCCATTGACCAGTGCGATCGCCGCAAAAACGCTAGACGCGGCCGAAGACGCCATCCTCATCGCGTTCTGCCGCCTGGCTTTTCGACACGGAAGCTGGGGCCGCGACTTCCATCATTATCACAACGAAAACCACATCGTCGAAATTCTCGGCGCGCGTCTGGAGCGTCTGCTCGACGCCATCGGCTTGCAGTCGCTCGACGTGCTCGACTGGTTTCTGCTCGCTCTCTTCGCCGCCGCGCACGACTTGCGTCAGCGCGAAATCCCGGAGTTCGCCGCCGGCATCGGCAGCAACGAGCGGGCTAGCATCGAGGAGACGTTCCGCATTCTCGACATCGCCGGTTTTTCACGCAGCGAACATTCGGGCGTTTACGTCAGCATCGAACTGATGATCGCCGGCAGCACGTTCGACGCGCGGCCCGCGCCGCCGGCGAAGGAATACAACTCCGCCGAAATGGTCATGCATTCCGGCGGTGCGCTCGCGCAGAAGCTCGACGAAAAACTCGACAAACATGTCGAGGGCTGGCGCGACGATGCGCGCATCGTGCACGCGCTGGAACTGGCGCTCATCGCGGCCGATCTGGATACCGCCAACGTCGCCGAAGCGTTTCCGGTATTCATGGCGAGCACCGAACGCTTGTGCCTGGAACGCGAGATGCGCAGCCGGCGCAACCCCGAGGATGCGGCATCGGCGCAACCGATCTTCGGTTTTTTGACGACCGGACAGGAACACTATTTCTTCGATCTGCACCGCTTCAGTTCGGCACGCGGCCGCGCCGCGTTTGCGGAGGCGAAAAACGCCAATGTGGATCGCATGCGCCGCATGACGCGGATGATGCGCGAGCGCGTGCGCGATCCGCAGAGCGGAACCGAAGTGCTCGAATCGTTTCGAAACGTGGTGGCCGAGATCGGCTGATCGTTACGGAGAGGTTGGCGCGTCCCTGCACCCGGCGCGCCGTGCGCATCCCGCACGCCACGTGTCCGCTGAAATCCCGGTTCCGATGACCGTTGCAAGCCACCATACCCGCACTGTATTGCGGAATTTTGACCGCCACCGAATTCGCGTACACAGTGCAACTTTATACACAATGTGGCATTTGTATGTTTTTATCCGCGGAAAATTTCATTTCCGTCATGTGTCAGCTGGATTTAGCATTATAATCAACAAGTTGCGACTCAAATGTTGCGATTCGCGAGCATTTTTCACGCATCTAGCATAGCCGTGGCGGAGCGGGCAAGCACCGTCTACCCACAAAGTTATCCACAACCCCAAAGCGGCCGGAATTGGCTATAAATCGCGCGAATTTCGGCGTTTCCGGCGACCGCGAGTTGCGGAGTGGCGCGATGCAGATACGTTTCGGCGACGCGCCTTCTGATCGACAGACGCGCTGACTACAATACGCGTCCATTCCTGGATGTCTTCGTGAAAGAAACCCTCCACCAGCTCATTTTGCAGGCACTTGGCCGCCTGCGGGAAAAAGGCGTTTTACCGGCCGACGCGAATGCGGCGTTTGTCGTCGAACGCACGCGCGCCAAAGAACACGGCGATTTCGCCAGCAACGCGGCCATGCTGTTCGCCAAGCCTGCGCGCAAGAGTCCGCGCGCGGTCGCCGAAGCGCTGATCGCAGAACTGCCGCAAAGTACACAAGTGAGCAAAGTGGAAATCGCCGGCCCGGGTTTCATCAACTTCTTCCTGAGTGCCGACGCCTATCATTCGGAAGTGCAACGCGTTCTGAGCCAAGGCGCCGACTACGGACGCAACCGCAACGGCGAAGGAAAAATGGCCGGCGTGGAATTCGTGTCGGCCAATCCCACCGGCCCGCTGCATGTCGGCCACGGCCGCAACGCCGCGCTGGGCGATTGCATCGCGCGCCTGCTCGCCGCCAATGGCTGGGATGTTCGACGCGAGTTCTACTACAACGATGCCGGCGCGCAGATTCACAACCTTGCCGTTTCCGTGCAGGCGCGCGCGCGCGGAATCACGCCGGATTCGCCCGAATGGCCGGCGGACGGTTATCGCGGCGACTATATCGGCGACGTCGCCATCGCGTATCTGGCGGGCGAAACCGTCATCGCGGACGGTCATCGTGTCGTCGGCGCAAAAGATCCCGACAATCTCGATGCAATTCGCGAATTCGCCGTCGCGTATCTGCGTCACGAGCAGGACCTGGATCTGAAAGCCTTCGGCGTCGGGTTCGATGTCTATTTCCTCGAATCGTCGCTGTATACCGATCACAAAGTCGACGACACCGTGCGCGAACTGGTCTCGCACGGACACACCTACGAAGACGGCGGCGCGTTATGGCTGCGCACGACGGATTACGGCGACGACAAAGATCGCGTGATGCGCAAATCCGACGGCACGTTCACTTACTTCGTGCCGGATATCGCGTATCACCGCAGCAAATGGCAGCGCGGTTATCAGCGCGCGATCACCGTGCTCGGTTCGGATCACCACGGCAGCCTGCAGCGCGTGAAAGCCGGTCTGCAGGCGCTCGACGCGGGCATTCCGCCGGGTTATCCGGACTATCTGCTGTATCAGATGGTCACCGTGATGCGCGGCGGCGAAGAGGTGAAACTCTCCAAGCGTGCCGGCAGCTACGTCACGCTTCGCGATCTGATCGAAGAAGCCGGACTCGACGCAACCCGATATTTCCTGATCGCACGCAAATCCGATTCGCAACTGATTTTCGATATCGATCTGGCGCGCTCGAAGAGCAACGACAATCCGGTGTACTACATTCAATACGCGCACGCTCGCGTGTGCAGCGTGCTGCGTCAGGCCGGCGAACGTGGACTGGTGTGGAATCAGGATAACGGCGCGAAGCATCTGGCGTTGCTCGACAACGAGCACGAAAGCACGCTGATGACCGAATTGTCGCGTTATCCTGAAATCGTCGAAGCGGCCGCGGCGACGCTCGAGCCGCATCTCGTCGCGCACTACCTGCGCGACTTGGCGTACGCTCTACACACGTACTATCACGCGCATGCGTTCCTGGTCGACGACGTGAATTTGCGCGATGCACGGCTGACGTTGATCGTTGCGGTACGACGCGTGCTGGCCAATGGACTGGATTTACTCGGCGTATCCGCGCCGGAGAGCATGTAATGGCGGCGAAACAAAGCAAGCAGGCATTTCGCGAACGCGAGCGCACATCGTGGCCGGCGTGGGTATGGCTGGGCCTGGGCGTATTGCTGGGACTGGCGATTTCCGCGACGGTCCTGATCAAGGACTGGGCGCCGATGTTGCGCAAGAAGAACCTGCCGCAACCCAACGCCGAAGCGACCGCACCGAAAGAATCCGAACAGACCGTCGCCGACGAAGCCGGCAAAAAACCCACGCCGCCGAAAAAATCCTACGATTTCTATTCCGTCCTGCCCGAAATGGAAGTGGTGATTCCCGACGCCGAACTATCGGCCAAGGCGCGCGCTGAACAGCAGCGGCAACAGGCGGCGATGGCACAGACGCAGAATCCCGCGGCAACGCCGCCGGCGACTACGCCAGCAGCGCCCGCCGATGCGAACGCGCGCTACGTTCTTCTCGCCGGATCGTACGCGGATTCCAAAGCGGCCGACGAAGCGAAAGCCAAGCTCGCGATGCTCGGCATCATCGCCAAGGTGCAAAGTGTGTCGGTGAACGGCAAGACGTGGAACCGCGTCATGGTCGGACCGTATGCCAACGCGAGCGATACGGAAACCGCGCAGAAAACGCTCGCCGATGCGGGTGTGAAGGCGATTCCGATGAAGCAGGCGGCGCCTTAGGCGTTATTCGAATTTCGCTGCTACTCGAAATTCGGCACTAGTCGAATTTTCCTTGGAATATGCCGTCGATATCGAACGACCACAGCTTCGCGCTGCTGTCGGCGACGTAAACGTGATGGTTGACGATGATCGGACTCTGCCAGTGGGTGGACCCGATCGGCCCCGACCACAGTTGCGTCCCGGTCAGCGTGTCGAGTGCCAGGACCGCGTTTCCCGAAACGTAATAAAGCGTGCGGCCAGCGATGACCGGCGACCGTCCCGCTGCGCCGACCCATTTCTTGGTTAGCGAAGGCGTGCCGGTGACGTTGAGTTGATACGCCTGAATGGCGCCGCTGTGGCTTACGACGTATGCCCATGTCGAGTGGTCCACCGGATTCACCCAAACCGCCGGCTGCGGAAACACCACGTGACTGCTTATGGCGTCCGTGCTGCAACTGGTGGCCGCATTCAACTCACCACCCGTATGCGCAGGGCCCCCAGCCCCGCTCATATCGTCGAGATTGATCAGGCGAACGCAATGGTCCTTCCCGCTTTGAATCGCCAGATGCGGAAACTGCGCGCTTGTCGACGGCAGGATGGCGGGTGCCGTCGAGCCCAGATCGGTGTCATTGCCGTACAACGTCGCGTATTCAGAGGGCGTGTAACTGTCGACGGGAAATCCCATGCCGGAGCCGCTTCCGTCCGGATTCAACGCCAGGACGCTGTCACCCCACTCGAAGTTGCCGGCTACGTTGGCGTCGAAAATTCCATTGCCGGTTGCGATGAGGATGCGGTTAGTCTGCGCATCGTAAATGGTGCCCGGACGTCCCCAGATTCCACCCATCTGGCCCGCCCGGCCGGGGCCCGGGCCCCCAAGAATATTGCAGTCATCGACTTTCGGCGTTCCGTTATTGACGAAATGCGTATTCATCAGATTGCTACACATCACATTGAACACGGTTTGCGCGCCGCTACTCAGGTTAATCGTTGTGACGTGACCCTGATAGTCACCGCCGTCGCCGTCGTAACCGTTGGTCACATGGTAGAGATAGTTGGTACCGCCTGGCGGCGTAGAAAACGCCAACGCCGACGCGCCTTTCTCGGCACTCGGTTTAGCTGTTGCGACTTGCGGCCAACCACCGGCAACCGTCTCGGTACCGTCCCCGACTTTATACTTGTGAACTTTTCCGTCCAGAGCATACGCATAAACGAATTGACGATTCGGATCGATGGCGGGCGATCCGCTCGTGCCTTCATTGGTCTGTTGCGTGGATGGCTGATGCGACCAGAGCACCGCATCGATATTGCCCTGATTGTCGGCGGCCGCGCCCGCGTCCAGCGCGAGAAGCGTTCCGTTTGTCGTGACGACGTAGAGGACGTTCTTTGTACCGCTCGGCGTAACTACCCCGCTCAGATAAATCGGTGCCGCATCGGATGTCAGGCCTGTCGCGCTGCCGACGGCGTGCAATGCGAATTTCTGACCTGTCGTCTGGGAGGCGACGGGGTAGCTGCTCTCTGCCGAGTTGAAGCCGCTGTGCGCTTGATCATACCCAAATTGCAACCAATCAGCGGCATATGCGGTGAAGGAAAAACCGCTCAAAACAACGGCGGCGGCGATGTATCGAACGAGCGGCCTTCTACGCATTTTGCAACTCCGTGGAGACATGACGGCGCGAACTCTGCGCACCGCAGCCTAACACCGCAATTAAATGATTTGTGTGAAGGGCGGCACCAATATGAAGTGAGACAGGTGACTGCAATCGCGTTGATCGCTCGGCACCGGCATCGCAGACGTATAAACGTCCGTTTTCCGCGAATCGGACTCCGCCGAATCCGGATCAGCGTGCGCGCTTGAGCCTGATCAGAGCGGAAATATCGTCATCGCCGTGACTCTGCTGCATCAGGCTTGCGTAATCCGACAGCGATTTTTCGATCACGCTGCGATCCGTACCGACGGTTTTGGCCAGTTCGTTGACGATGCCGAGATCCTTGTGCAGCAACGCCAGTTTGAAACCGATCGAGAATTGATTCTTGAGCATCGTCGCGCCGCGCTTTTCCAGAAACCAGCAATTCGCCGCGCCGCCCATCAGCGTGGGCAACAAGGTCTCCGCGTCCAGTCCGAGCGCCTCGCCGAGTGCCAGCCCTTCGCACACGCCTTGCGCGATGCCGGCGACGAGAACCTGATTCACCGCCTTCGTATTTTGCCCCGCGCCGACCGGTCCCATGTGGCTGACGCGCGCAGCGTACGCATCGAGCGCCGGCCGCACGCGCGCGAGCGTTTGCGCATCTCCGCCGACCATCACGGAGAGTTTTCCGTTCTTCGCGCCCTCTACACCGCCGGAAACGGGCGCGTCGAGGAATTCGCATTTCGCGGCTTTCAACAGTTCGCTGGCCTGCTTGGCCGTCGCCGACGATACGGTGGAATGATCGATCACCACCGTGCCGGGTTTCGCCGCGGCAGCGATGTCTTTTGTCACCGCCAGAACGTCCGCATCCGCGCTGACGCATAGGACAATCACGTTGCACTGCGCCGCAAGTTCGCGCGGCGACGCGGCGGTGACGCCCGCGTTGTCCTTCGCGAACGCGACGGCTTTTTCCATCGAACGATTCGACACCGCCGTCAGCACACCGATGCGGTGCAGATGACCCGCCATCGCATATCCCATCGCGCCCAGACCGATGAAACCCGTTTTCAGATCGCTCATGTCGTTTTCCGTTCCACGTCAAAGGACGCAATTCATGTTTCGTCGCGTTCGGCGAGATAGGTGTAACCGGTCAACCCGTTTTCCAGCGACTGCGCGATCGAGCGGGACGCCGCCTCGCTCAGCTTCGCCGCGGCGATTTTCTCGCGATACGCGGCACGCAATGTCGCCAGATCGTAGCCGACGTAATCGAGCATCACGTCCGTCGTGTCGCCGCGACGGACATTCGAGAACTCGAAACCGCCGTCGTCGGTGAGGCGAACGTTGACGGCATCGGTGTCGCCGAACAGGTTGTGGATGTCGCCCAGCGCTTCCTGATACGCGCCTACCAGAAAAATACCGAGCCGATACGATTCGCCCAGCCGCGGCGAATGCAGCGGCAGACTGACGTCCACGCCATCGGCATCCACATAAGCGTCTATACGTCCATCCGAATCGCAGGTCAGATCGGCGATGACGCCGCGTCGATCCGGCGCGCGATCCAGACCGTCGATCGGCATGATCGGGAAAATCTGATCGATCGCCCAGGTATCGGGAATCGATTCGAAGATCGAGAAATTCACGAAATATTTGTCGACCAGTTTTTCGTTCAGTTCATCGAGCGCCTGACGATGCGAGCGCTCCTCCGGTTTCAGCCGCGTGTGCAGCGCCGTGACGATGGCGTAATACAAATCGTCGAGCCGCGCGCGTTGGCGCAACGTCAATTGTCCGAGCGCAAACAGCGAATGGCCTTCGGTCCAGTGGTGTTGCGCTTCGTGATACAGCTCGATAACCGATCGCGTATCGATTTCTCCATGGATCTCGCGCAATCGATGCAAGACGGATGGCTCGTTCGCATCGGCTTGCGGCACACGGCCGACCGGCGCGCGTTCGATATCACTCACGTTGGCGATGAGTACGGCATGATGCGCCACCATCGCGCGCCCGGTTTCACTGATTACATGCGGACGCGCCAATCCGTTCTCCGCACACGCCTCGGCCAGTGGCTGCACGACGGTCGCGGCGTACTGATCCAATCCGTAATTGATCGAACAGGCCGAGCGCGAGCGTGTGCCTTCGTAATCCACGCCGAGCCCGCCGCCGACATCCACGTATTCGATCGGAATTCCCAATTTACACAATTCCACAAAGTAGCGCGTGGCCTCACGCATACCAGCGGCGATGTCGCGCACGTTCGAGATTTGCGAACCCATGAACACGTGCAGCAGTTTCAGCGATTGCGTGAGATTGGCCGCTTTCAATTCGTCGATCAGCGTGATGAGCTGGCGCGGCGTCAATCCGAATTTGGATTTCTCGCCGCCGGTGTTCTGCCATTTGCCGGCGCCGAGACTGGTCAGCCGCATGCGCACGCCGAACAGCGGTTCGACGTCCAGCGCGCGCGCTTCTTCGAGCGCCGGTTTGAGTTCGGACGGTTTTTCGATCACGATGAAAACGCGCAAGCCGAGTTTGCGGCCGATCAGCGCGAGGCGAAGGTATTCGCGATCCTTGTAACCGTTGCAGATGACGATACTGCCCGGTCGCGCCACACCAAGCACCGCCATCAATTCGGGTTTCGATCCGGCTTCGAGACCGAATCCTTCCGCACCGGCACCGACCAGTTCGCCGACCACGGCTTTCTGCTGATTGACCTTGATCGGATACGCAGCGGTGTAACCGCCGTCGTATTCCCAATCTGTCATCGCTTTCGCGAATGCGCCCTGCAATCGCGCGAGACGATCGCGCAGGATGTCGCCGAAACGCACGAGCAATGGCAATCGCGCGCCACCCGCGTTGGCGTCGTCGACGATGCGCTGCAAGGCCAACGACGGCCCGTTCACGCCGCGCGGTCGGACGATCAAACGGCCGGTGTCGTCGATGTCGAAATAGTTCTCGCCCCAGTGAGCGATCGCGTATTGATGGCGGGCGGCGTCGATTGTCCAGTCTCTCTTCATGCAGGTATTGTAGCGTCGCGTATCGCGCGATGTTTAACGGTACAATCGCGACCCGATTTCCTGCCTGCCCGTCATCATGTCGTCATCCGCGCCCGAGTGGTTTTCCGAACAACACGACTATTCCGGTTCCTCGATCGGATTCCGGCTCAAGAGCCAGTTGCATTCGGAGCAGACGCCGTTCCAGAAAATCGACATCTACGACACCACCGACTGGGGCAAGTTGATGGTGATCGACGGCTGCACGATGGTCACCACACGCGACAATTTCCTGTATCACGAAATGATGTCGCATCCGGCGCTGTTCACGCATCCGCGCGCCAAGCGCGTCGTCATCATCGGCGGAGGCGATTGCGGCACCTTGCGCGAAGTACTGCGGCACGACGAAGTCGAAAGCGCGATCCAGGTCGAGATCGACGAGCGCGTCACGCGTCTGGCCGAACAGTATTTTCCGGAATTGTGCGAGGCGAATAACGATCCGCGCGCGCAACTGCTGTTCATCGACGGCATCAAATGGATGGCCGAATGTGAGCCGGATTCGCTCGACGTGATCATCGTCGATTCGACCGATCCGATCGGTCCGGCCGAAGGCTTATTCAACGAAGCGTTCTACGAATCCTGCCTGCGCGCGATGCGGCACGGCGGCATTCTGGTGCAGCAAAGCGAATCGCCGCTGGCGCATTTGCCGTTGCTCAAATCGATCCGCAAATCGATGATCGGCGCGGGCTTTCATTCCGTGCGCACGCTCACCTTCCCGCAACCGTGCTATCCGACCGGCTGGTGGAGCGCGACGATGGCGCGCAAGGGCGTGGACCTGTCCGATTTCCGCGAACGCGGTGCGGCGACCAAGCAGTTCGAGACGCAGTATTACAACGTCGATACGCACAAAGCCGCGCTGGCCATGCCGGATTTCCTGAAGCACGCGCTCGGCGAATAGGTTCGACTTGGTGGTTGGTTAGCGCCGCCAGCGCGCCCACGTCCGCGTCGCGAACAAATCGATCCGGTCCAGAATGCGCGCGGCGAACAATGATTCGCCGGCGATGAGTGCCGCGCCGATCGCGGCGACGATCAATCCCGGGCCGGGTGTGACCAACATGATGATGCCGAGGGCGAGCAGGAGCAGCCCGCCGCCGATGGCCAGGATCGCACGAAGGATTCCCGGCCGCGCGCGCATGCGATCGTAATGCGCACGAAAGCGCATGCCGCTGCGCACGGTCATAAATGCACGCATACTTCGTCGCAGTCGGGCGAACATCGCGGATCCAGCGCTGTGGTGTGTGTTCAATGTATGCAGAAACCGTGACTTCAAGAGGGAATCGCATGAATCGTATTTTTGTTGCGCTGATCACGATAACGGTGAGTGTCGCGGCGCAGTCGGCCGATCGCGTTACCGGCAAGGGCTTCGCGACGCGGTCGGAAGTGCTCGCGAGGCGTGGGATGGTGGCGACCTCGGTGCCGCTTGCCACACAGATCGGACTCGATGTTCTTAAGAAAGGCGGAACGGCGGTGGATGCGGCGATTGCCGCGAACGCCGCGCTCGGCTTGATGGAACCGGTCTCGAACGGCGTCGGCGGCGATCTGTTCGCGATCGTGTGGGACGCGAAGACGAAAAAACTTTACGGCTACAACGGATCGGGTCGATCGCCGAAATCATTGTCGCTGCAGTATTTCATCGAACATGACATCAAGGAAATCCCGCCGCTGGGACCGTTGCCGGTGAACGTGCCGGGTGCAGTCGATGCGTGGTTTGCGCTGCACGACAAATTCGGAAAGTTGCCGATCGCGCAGGATCTCGCACCCGCGATCGGTTATGCGCGCGAAGGATTTCCGGTCACCGAACTGATTGCACATTACTGGAAACTCTCGGTGCCGCGCCTCAGTAAATTTCCCGGCTTTACCGAGCAGATGACGATCGACGGTCGCGCACCTGAAAAAGGGGAAATCTGGAAAAATATACATTTGGCCAACACGCTCGAAACGATCGCCAAAGGTGGTCGCGATGCGTTTTACAAAGGCAGGATCGCGCATGTGATCGGCGATTATTTCAAAGCCAACGGCGGATTTCTTTCCTACGACGACATGGCCGCGCACAAAGGCGAATGGGTCGAACCGATCAAGACCAATTATCGCGGCTACGATGTGTGGGAATTGCCGCCGAACGGTCAAGGTTTGGCGGCATTGGAAATTCTGAATACGCTCGAAGGTTACGATTTGAAGAAGTACGGATTCGGCAGTCCGGAACACGTGCATCTGTTCACCGAAGCGAAAAAACTGGCTTGGGAGGATCGCGCGCATTTGTACGCCGATCAGGATTTCTTCAAAGCACCGCTGGATAAATTGTTGTCCAAGGAATACGCCGCCGATCAGCGCAAAAAGATTTCGATGGATCACGCGATGCGTTCGGTGCCGAGCTACGCGCCGCTCGAACACGGCGATACGATTTACCTGACCACCGCCGATCAGTGGGGCAACATGGTGTCTCTGATTCAGTCGAACTATCGCGGCATGGGTTCGGGCATGACGCCGCCGGGCCTGGGTTTCATCCTGCAGGATCGCGGTCAGTTGTTCGTGCTGAAGGAAGGTCAGGCCAATTCGTTCGCGCCGGGCAAGCGGCCGTTTCACACGATCATTCCCGCGTTCATCACCAAGGACGACATGCGCATCAGTTTCGGCGTGATGGGCGGCGGCATGCAGCCGCAGGGGCACGCGCAGATCGTTATGAATCTCGTCGATTTCGGCATGAATCTACAGGAAGCCGGCGATGCGCCGCGCATCCAGCACGAAGGCGACACCGAACCGGAAGGCCAGTTGACGCAGATGAAAGACGGCGGCGAAGTGGAACTGGAAAGCGGTTATCCGTACGAAACGATCCGCGCGCTCATGGAAAAAGGTCATCACGTGACCTGGGCCGATGGTCCGTACGGCGGCTATCAAGCAATCGAATGGGATCCGAAAAACCACAGTTATATCGGGGCTTCGGAAGGTCGCAAAGACGGGCAAGCCGCCGGGTATTAGGCTACGGCGTATTAAGCTTCGGTCAAGCGACGCCGGGTACACTCGCGGGCTGTCCGCATAAGGATTCGCATCATGTCGCGTTTTATACTTTTTTGCCTGATCGCTGCGGCGACGTCTTCGTCTTTCGCGCAACCGTTGTTGCCGGCCGAGCAACGCCCGGCCGATGCGGCGCCGGCCGAGATGACGCCGGAACAACGCATGACGCAATTCCGGCGCGATCAGATCAATCTGCTCGCGCTGCACGGCGATACGCCGTCGCTGCTTTCAGCCGCACTGCTCGCGCAGAGCGATGCGAACGATCCGAAACGTCCGAACGCGCTGAAGAGTCCGTCGCTGGTCGCTCATGCGCAACGAACCGGTCCCGACGACGTCAGCGTGTGGTGGACCGCCGCGAGCATCGAATGTCGCGATCGTCCGAAGGATTGCCCGCAGGTCGAAACGCTGCAGAAACTCGAAGCGCTCGATGCGCAGAACGCGGCGGTCTGGGTTTTCTCGTTGATGCGCGCACAAAACTCGGGCGACCAGACCGGTGCGCGCGCCGCGTTGACGAGCGCGGCGCAATCGCAACGCTACGACGACTATTTCGGCAAAACCATGGCGATGCTCGAAGACGCCGAACACATCCTGCCGGTCAGCGATGAAGTGATCCGCGCGAGCGGACAACTCAATGCCAGCGTCGAAGGTTTCCAGCTCGTCAACGCCGCCGGCGTCGCCGTGCGCGCGATGCCGCCGTTGGCCGCCGCCGTATCCTCTGCCTGCCGCGATGGCACGGCCGGCTCGGATCTGAATTCCGATTGCATCGCCATCGCGAAAAAGATGGTGGCGAGCGGGAGTCTCGGCGCGAAGAATGCTGGCCTGAGCGTGCTCATCGCGCTGTTTCCCGCCGGGGCCGATCAGAACGCAGCGCGCGATCAGTTGCGCGCGTTGACCTGGCAAACCATGCGCATCGGCGAACAGGCCGAGCAACTGGCCGACGATCAGCGCATTACGCGCATCTACGCCACGGCGCTGCACGCCAGCGGCACCGAAGCGGCCGCCGTCGTGGCCGTCTTGCGATCGCAGGGTGTGGCGATGGACCCGCCCGCGGACTGGCGCGCGCCCGAGCCCGACGCTCCGCCGCGACCATAAGCCGGCGTCGCGGCTTCCGCCCATTGCGGTTCCCGTTGTACTCTTGACCCCACGTTCGCGGACGCGGGGTGTGCTCATGCAGAAGATCCTGGTAGCCAGCTCCAAAGGCGGTTGCGGTAAAACGACCATAGCCACGACACTCGCCGGCTATTTTTCTCGCGACGGCAAACGCACCGTCATCGTCGACGCCGACCGGCAAGGCTCGAGTTTGCGCTGGGCCGAGAAACGCGCCGGATCGTCCGCGCCAGTACTTGGCCTGCCCGCCGCGCGACGCGACTGGCCTGAAAAGATCCCCGCCGATGCGCAGAAAGTGATCATCGACGGCCCGGCCGGAATCCGCGTCAACGAACTGACCGAATTGCTCGAACACGCCGATGCGCTGCTGATTCCGATATTGCCGTCGAGTATCGATCTGGAAGCCAGCGAGGCGTTCCTGCAAGAAATCGCGCAAATCCCGCGCATCAAACGCGGCAAGGTTCCGGTGGGCCTTGTCGCCAACCGCCTCAAACCGTGGACGACGGCATCCCAGGAAGCGGTCGAGGAGATGAAACGCCTGTCGTTCCCGCTGATCGCGCAACTGCGCGACACGCAGGGTTACGTCATGGTCGCGGGTTTGGGCAAAAGCATTTTCGACTACAACTCCGAAACGATCCGTTCGCATCAGGAAGACTGGGAAAAGATCGTCCGCTGGCTCAAACGACACGGCTGACCGAATCAGCACGCACGGAAGGAAACGAAATGAAACGCGAACTGATTCTGCTGCGGCATGCGCATGCGGAAAATGCGGCGGCCGGCCAGAGCGACAACGATCGCCCGCTCACCCCGCGCGGCGTCGCCGAAGCGAAAGCCGCCGCGACATGGCTGAACACGCAAACCGTATTGCCGGCGCGCATTTTGTGCTCACCATCGGTGCGCGCGCGGCAAACGCTGGAACTGGCGCTGGGCCAAGTGGAAGCGACGATCGAACCGCGAATCTACGAAGCCACGGCCGGCGATCTGGATGCCTTGATCGATGAGAATTCCGACGCGCAACGGCTGATGATCGTCGGCCACAATCCGGGCTTTGAAACATTGGTGGCCTTACTCGCGACCGGTCAATCCGGCGATTTTCGCGGCATGCCGCCGGCCGGTATCGCGTGGTTCGAGCTCGATGGCCCGGCCGAACCGGCGAGCGGCCGACTGCAGGCATTCTGGTCGCCCTGATATAGATTTTCGACATGAACCGGCGGCTGTCGCGTCTCGTTTTCGCATGCGCGGCATTCGCTGAAAGCGGCGCGGTCATCGGCGCCGACGTTTTCGAAATCGATTCTCCGAAATCCCACGCGAACTTCGAAGTCAAAGTGATGTGGCTGGTCAACGTGCACGGCGATTTCGGCGCGGTGAAAGGTAGCCTCACCGTCGATCGTTTTCGCGGCAGCGCGAACGTGGAAGCCGATATCGACGCGGACGATCTGCACATGCGCACGCACAGTCACGAAACATGGGCGAAATCGGTCGAGTTTTTCGACTCCGCACATTTTCCAAAAATACACTTTTCGTCCGCCTCGTTTCCCCTCGCGCGACTCGCTGCAGGCGGCGAGATCGAGGGCACGCTCACGCTGCGCGGCGTCGAACAACCGATCCGGCTGACGGTCGACGCGGCCGATTGCAAGGATCCGCTCAGCGGTGAATGCGCGGTCGAAGCATGGGGCGCGATCCATCGCAGCGAATTCGGCATGCAATCGCGGCGCGGCGCGCTGTCGGACAAAGTGCAATTGCGTTTGTCGGCGTTCGTCAAACCGCTGCCGACGGAAAAGTAGTCGTGATGTCGGTTCGGTTCGGCGCGATGTTCGTCGCGCTCGTCATCGCCACGCTGTGCGGATGCGCCGTCGATCGCCTGCATGCGCGACGCGCGCTCGCGACGGCCAATGCCGCGCAAGACACATCCCTCGCCTGCGATGAAATCGATGCGTGCGCGCAGCCGTCGCCGTATCGCGATCTCGCGCACCGCGCGATGAGCCAATCGCAGGCCGATGCGCCGGTTCATTTCGTGAACCTGCTCGACCGCGGCGAAGATTCGTTGCTCGTGCGCATCCATCTGATTCGTTCGGCGCGCAAAAGTATCGATGTGCAAACGTATATTTTTGCCGAGGACGATGCCGGGTTCCTCATGCTCGACGAGCTCGTCAAAGCCGCACGTCGCGGCGTCAAAGTACGTGTCATCGTCGATCAGCTGTTTTCGCTGGACGACATCGAGCTTTTGGCGCAGCTCGCGCGCGTTCATGCGAATTTCGAATTGCGCGTCTACAACCCCACGTTCCACAAGGCCAACACGCAACCGCTCGAATTCGCCGCCGGCATCTTGTGCTGCTTCTTCGAATTCAATCAGCGCATGCACAACAAGTTGATGCTGATCGATGGCGAGATCGGCATCGCCGGCGGGCGCAATTATCAAAACCGTTATTTCGACTGGGACGACGATTTCGATTACCGCGATCGCGATGTGCTCGTCGCCGGTCCCGCCGCGCGTGTGATGCGTCTGTCGTTCGACACGTTCTGGGACAATCGCAACAGCGTCGCACTCAGTCGTTTGCGCGATGTGTCGAAACAGATTCTTTCCGATGGGCTGACCGCGCCGGCTTACGCGCTGCACGTTTATGCAAACGCGGCGCGTGTCGCGTCGCTGTCGCAGCGCGCCGATGACGTGGACTACATCGTGTCGCATTTCACGTCGCGTGCGTTGCGCGTGCGCGACGTCGAATATTTTTCCGACGCGCCGAACAAGCTCGACGGCGACAAGCCGCAGGATGTTCAGCTCAGTCAGCACATCGTGGATCTCTTGCGCGGCGCGAATGCGGAGATCGTCATGCAGACGCCGTATCTCGTGCTCAGCAAAACGGCGCAGCAAGTCTTTAGCCAACGCCATAAAGCGCGACCGGATTTGCGTATCGTCGTCTCGACCAATTCGCTCGCCGCCACCGACGCGTTCGTCGTGTATGCGCTGTCGTACAAATACAAAAAGCGCTATCTCAAACTCGGTTTCGAGATTCACGAATTCAAACCACAGCCGGCCGAAGCGGTCGATCTGATCGCCAACTACGCCAAGCTCGGCCAACCCGTCGAACCGGCGCCGACCAAACTCAGCCGATACGCGCGTGCTCCGCTCAATCACGGCGGCGTGCGCGTGAATCTGCATGCCAAGACCATCGTCATCGACGGCGAGATCACGTTGATCGGCTCGCACAACTTCGATCCGCGTTCGGATCACTACAACACCGAAGCCGGATTCATCATCCACGATCGGCCGTTCGCCGCGCAGGTGCGCGCTGTGATTTTGCGCGATGCCGCGCCGGAAAATTCGTGGACCATCGCGCGCCGCGAAGGCCAGAGTTTGCTGAGCCGGATCAATCGCAAGATCGGCGATCTGTCGGCGGCACTGCCGATATTCGACCTGTGGCCGTTTCGTTATGCATCGAGCTTCGAGCTCGAAGATGGCTGCACGCCGATGCGACCGCAGGAGGCCGGTTTCTATGCCTGCTACGACGATGTCGGCGATTTTCCGGAAGTGGATCTGCCGCTGAAAACCATCTACACGCGCATGGTCACGGCGTTCGGCGCAGGTCTGCAGTCCATTCTCTGAAAGCCCGATTGACGCGCTCGCCGCGGCTGGCTAGTCTGCACCATTCCCTCTCGCACAGCGGATCGCGCCATGGCACTCGAGTTCAATATCACCATCCAGGATGAGGATTTGCCGGTCTTCATGGATGCGATGAAACGCGCCGAACAGCGCGCGGCCGGCAAGACCGCCGAGCAGATTCTCGCTGAAGCCGAGAAGACCTTTGTGACCGCCACCGCGCAGAAGTTGCCGGAGTTCGTCAGTTCGCGCCTTTCGGGTGTCGAAAACCTGATCGCGATGGCGCGCGATGTCGGCTGGGGTTTGTCGGACGAAGACCGCAGCCGTGTCGTGGCCGCGCTGACCTATTTTGCCGATCCGGAAGATCTGATTCCGGACAACGTGCCCGTGCTCGGATTTCTCGATGACGCGATCATGATCGAAGTCGTGCAGCGAATCCTGCAGCCGGAGATCGATGCGTATGGCGATTTTTGCGCGTTCCGCACGCAGGAAAGTGCACGTCGCGGTGACGTGGCCACGAATCTTGATCGCGGCGAATGGCTGGAAGGACGTCGCGCCGAACTGCAGGCGCGCATGCGTTCGCGGCGCGGTTCGTATGCGCCGAGCGGTTCGTGGGCGCCCGCGTTCAAGTTTTCGTAAAACGTTTTCTTATGCGATCACGGCCGTTCAACGATGGCCGTGACGCCCATGCCGCCGGCGGTACAGATCGAAATCAGGCCGCGCCCCGATCCTTTTTCCTCGAGCATTTTCGCCAGCGTCGCGACGATGCGCGTGCCCGTCGCCGCGAACGGATGACCGAGCGCGAGGCTTGATCCATTGACGTTGAGCTTGGCCGGATCGATCGATCCAAACGGTTTATCCAGACCCAGCCGATTCTTGCAGTAATCCGCGCTTTCCCACGCGCGTAACGTGCACAACACTTGCGCGGCGAATGCTTCGTGAATCTCGAAGAAATCGAAATCCTGCAGCGTGAGCCCAGCCGCGGCGAGCATGCGCGGCACCGCGATCGTCGGCGCCATCAGCAAACCTTCGCCATGCACGAAATCGACCGCCGCGACCTGCGCGTGAGACAGATAGGCCTGTGCTTTGAATCCGCGTTTGGCCGCCCAATCGTCGCTTGCGAGAAGCACCGCCGAAGCGCCGTCGGAAAGGCCCGTCGAGTTACCCGCCGTCAGCGTGCCCTGGCCGGATGTCTTGTCGAACGCCGGCTTCAGCGCACCGAGTTTTTCGAGCGTGGAATCCGGACGCAGAAATCCGTCGCGTTCCAATCCGCGAAACGGCACGACCAATCCTTTGAAAAATCCGCGATCGTAAGCGGCGCCCGCTTTCTGATGACTGCTCAGCGCGAGCTTGTCCTGATCTTCGCGCGAGATATGCCATTCCTTCGCCATCAATTCGCAATGATCGCCCATCGACATGCCCGTGCGCGGTTCGGCAACGCCGGGGAAACTCGGCTTCAATTCGCCGAACGAAAATCCGCGCACGGCGGCTTTGAATTTGTCGATCGGCGTCTTGGCGCGATTGATGTTGAGCAGCCGCTGCTGCAACGCTTTTCCGTAAACGATCGGCACATCGCTGGTCGTGTCCGAACCGCCGGCGATGCCCGCGTCGATCTGTCCCGTCGCTATCTTGTTGGCGATGATGATTGCGTTGTCCAGCGACGTTCCGCACGCGCGCGCCGTCGTGATGCCGGGCGTCGTCGGCGCAAGACCGGACGACAACGTCGCCTCGCGCGCCAGATTCCAGTCCGACGAATGCTTGATCACCGCACCCCACGCCACCTCGCCCAATTCGACGCCGTGCAGATCGAATTTTTCCACCAGCGCGCCCAGCGTTTTCACGGACATGCCGAAATTTCCGACATCCATGTACGCGGTGTTGTTGCGGCAAAAAGGAATTCGCACTCCGCCGAGGATGGCAACGCGTTGGGTCGTGGTCACTGGTTTATCCTTTGAAGCAAACAGGTCGGCGCGAAGTCGCAGCAGCAATAGCGGCCTTTATATTATGCGCTCGACGCGAGCGTCGACATAGCGGGCAGGAGACGAACGCGCTACCCAGAGCCGCCGTTTTCCACTCCATCTACGTGCGCAGCGTCTTCTATCCAGCGCGGCAATTCGGGCCAGAAGAACCATGCTTCGGGTGTGCGCCGAATTTGCGCATCAAGAATGTCGGCCAGCGCTTGCAGCGTTCCTGCTTGATCGGCCGGGTCGAGCGGCGTGCCGATGCAAAGCCGTCGCGTGCAATGTTGCAGATCGAACTCGATCCAATAAGGAACGATAGGCACTTTCGATTCGCGCGCAATCGTAAGCAGACCCTCGGGGAAACTGATATTTCGGTCGATGACACGAACGGGTCGTTGGCCGCGCGGCGCCATCCTTGGCGGCATGTCGATGACGCCGATGACCGGGGTCCCGCTAGCAAGTGAGTGCATCAATTTCTCGCGTGCGTTTGGTCGCATCGCTACTTTCCTTCCGCTCACGCGTTCAATCTCCCGGCACCGCATGCGTCCGTACCAGTATCGCAGCGGATACCCAATGAATTCGCTACGCAGCCAGCGCGCGGAGACGAGCAACGAATCGAAACCGGTTTGCGCGATCGACCGAAAAATCCACATGCCGGTGCCGTGGTGAAACCCGGTGGCGATATATGGGCGATCGGTCGGCCACGCGCCCGATTGTGAGACATGTTTTGGCCACCAGCTTCGTGGCCAACGCGTGATGGACAAGTAGAAATCGTACGCGTCCAACAACCAGATCAAGCGACAGGAATAGGCGAATACTTGCACGTCGCCGATCTGCATATATTGCGGAGCGATAAGCGATGCGGGCCGCGCGGCTTCGTTGAACGGGCCTTTGGCACGCCGCGACCACCACTGCATCCACCGTCGCGCCAGTGGCCACGGCATCAGTGCAGCCAGCAAAGGTACGAAAACGTACTGAAGAAAATCCTTGCACTGGATACGGATGAAATTCATCGCGTCAGTTCGCCGCAATCCGCGGATCGATGGTCTTCGCGAACATCGCGTACTCGGCCTCATGCATGCCGAGAGATGTATACGTCGATTGAGCTCGATGGTTAGACTTCTCGACGTACAGCCTCACGCCTACAACGCCCGATGTCGCGCGGGCGGACGATTCTACGTCGTCGTACATCGCCCGAAAAACACCATGCCGGCGAAAATCAGCGTGCACATATACGCTCTGCAACCACCACCAGTCGCCGTTGCGCCAATCGCTCCATTCGTAGGTGATCATCACGCAGCCGACGACACGTTCGAGGATTTCTGCAACCCGGTAAAACCCGCGCTTGGGCTCTTCGAAAACGGCACGGACACCGGCTTCGAGAATGCTTCGAGACAAGGTTTTCGATTCGGTCTCGAGCGCCATGGCCTCATTGAAATCGACTATGGTTGTGATGTCGCGGAAGGTCGCCGGCCGAACGCGCACATCTTTATCCAAATCAGACATCCGGTTTTCCTGTCCGTTTACGTCGGGAACTGCCGAGTTTGCGGGTGAGTGTGTTTCGTCCCAGCCCGAGTTTTTCGGCAGCACGTCCGCGTTGATTATCGTTTTCCGCGAGTGCGACGGCGAGCAACGCTTGGTCGAACTCTTCGCGGAGCCGCAGGTAGATTTTCTTGTCGCCGTTGAGGAGTCGCTCGCGAACGATTCGTTGCAACGGCGAACACCACTTTTCTTCTGCGTTGACGCCGCTTTCGCCTGACGCGGGCAAATCTTGTACGCGAATTTCACGCCCCGAGCCCATGACGGCAAGGCGTCGGCACAGATTTTCGAGTTGACGGACATTTCCGGGCCACGGCATATCGGCGAGGGCGCCTAGCGCGGCGGGTGAAAATCGCTTCTGTTCCAGACGCATGTCGGCTGCCGCTCGCGCGAGAAAGCGCGAAGCCAAAAGCGGGATGTCTTCGCGTCGCTCGCTCAACCTCGGCAGATGCAGACGCACGACATCGAGGCGATGCTGCAGATCCGCGCGAAATTCGCCGCGTGCGACTTTCGCATCGAGATCCTGATGCGTGGCGGCGATGACACGCACGTCAGCGCGGATCAGTTCGCGTCCGCCGATACGATAGAACTCGTTTTCGGCGAGCACGCGAAGCAAGCGCGTTTGCAGGGCCAGCGGCATGTCGCCGATTTCGTCGAGGAAAAGCGTGCCGCCTTGGGCCTGTTCGAATCGACCGAAATGCCGCTTCACAGCACCCGTGAACGCACCGGACTCGTGTCCGAACAACTCCGATTCGAGCAATTCAGAAGGAATCGCAGCTGTGTTCATGGCGACAAAGGGTTTGGATGCTCGCGCGCTGTGCCGATGGAGCGCGCGTGCGACCAACTCCTTACCGGTGCCCGTCGCGCCCGTCACCAGCACGTTCAAATCCGTCGCCGATACCCGACCTATGCTGCGGAACAGCTCACGCATCATCGGCGATTGGCCGATCAGTTCGGATTCCGGTTCGTGCACTGGCAGCGGTGGCGGGGGTGGACGCGTTTCGGCCAACGCGCGATCGACAGCGGCGAGCATCTGGTCGAGATCAAATGGTTTGGGAAGATAATCGAAGGCGCCGTTGCGGTAGGCGGCAGCCGTCGCGGCGACATCAGTGAATGCGCTCATCACGATGACGGGAGCGGCGACGCCTCGGTCTTTGAGCTGCTTGAGCAGCTTCATTCCGCCGACGCCCGGCATGCGGACATCGCTCACCACAACATCTGGCGCAGCATTTTCGAGCGATGCCAGCAAGGTTTCGGCGTCGGCGAATTCGCGGACATTCGCTCCGCTGTCGCGCAACGCTTCCCCGAGGACAAAACGAATTGCGCTGTCGTCGTCGGCGATCCAGATATCAACCATGCTTTGCGTCCAGCGGCAGTAACAGGCTGAATACCGTGTGTCCCGGCTGGCTGTGAAACGTGATTTGTCCGCCGTGTTCCTGTGCGATCTCCTGTGCGACGGCGAGTCCGAGACCGGTACCCTCGTCGCGACCGGACACGAGCGGCAGGAACAATGTGTCGCGCAGATGCGCGGGCACCCCGGCGCCGTCGTCTATGACGTCCATGCGCAGTGCCGTTCGCACCGATTTTCCGGCGATGACAGCACCATGCTCCGCGCGCGTGCGCACCGTGATGGAACGTGCAGATGCCTGCGCGGCATTGCGCAGCAAATTCAGCGTTAATTGCAGAATGCGGTCGGCATCGCCGAAAAAGGAAGGAAAGCTTGGATCATAGTCGCGCTCCAGCTGTAGCTGCGGTTCGACTTCGGCGGTCATCAGTGCACGGGCGCGCTCGGCCACCTCATGCAGATTGACGGCACTCAAATGCGGCTTGCCGCCCGGTTGCAAAAGCTGGTCGGCCAACGCGGCCAGACGGTCGGCTTCAGCGATCACCATAGCGGCCAGGCGCTGCAAATCCGGTTCGGCGATGCGTCTATGCAAAAGCTGCGCTGCCCCCCTCAGACCGGCGAGCGGATTCTTGATCTCATGGGCGAGTCCGCGCAGGCTCTGCGATATGCGCGGCGACGAATCCGCGAATTCCTGTGGTCCCAGCGCGTGCAGCTCGAGCAACATCCCGTCAGCCGTAACACTTACCGCTACGTCGCAGCGCAAGGGCGTACCGCGCGTGCGTAGCTGGATATCGCGCAGGAACCGCGGCACGCCATCTTCTCGAACCCGCTCGATGATCGGCGAAAGGTCTTCTCCCGCCGGACCGACTACAGCCAATGGGCGATCCCGCCAGCCGGTCACACCGATTGCATCGATCATGGCCGGGTTGATGTGTAGCAATTTCCCTTGGCCGTCCAGAATCGCCACGCCAGTCGAAAGCTGATCAATCACGAACCGCAAATCCATGTCCATTGCACCAGTGTAGTGCAAACGCAGAATTGCTTTTCACTCATAGGTTGTCGCCAGTCGACCAATCATCGCTTCCGATTGTAGGCGGACAAGTGCAGCTCGGCGCTGGCCAGATCGATGAATGAGTACTTTTGAAGCTCCGGCGTATAGTCGACGCGATCCTGCGTGCGCAGCGCGACCCGCCACGGCTCGAAATCGCGCCGCCGAAGTTCGCGTTCGAAATCGGGCACGGTGATCGGATTGAGTTCCGTGAACCATTGCCAGTATTTCTCAGGTGGCGCATCGTCACCGGCCCGATCGATGTACTGGATATCGCCTTGCATTACTTGCTCGCGGACCCACTCGCGTGGACGTTTCAAATGGACATAAGGTTCTTCGCGCGCGAAACGGAATTCGCCCAGGTGATTGCCGATATCGGAATAGAACAATCCGGGCGCGATCATGAGCAAACCATCCGGACGAAGCACGCGTCGAATTTCGTCGAGCGCCTGCATGTAGCCGCCAGCGATGTGCTCCATCGATCCCCACGAGAGGACCACGTCGAACGCATCGTCGGGAAATGGCAATGCGTTCGCATCGGCAGGCATAAATCGCAGCGTTGTTGGAATCCAGTCGTTCGGCAGATTCCGCTGGCGCAGGATTTCAGGTAGCCGCTCGTAACCACGAAACGGATCGACGCCGACGAATTCCTTCGGCTTGGTCCGCATGGCGATACCCAGATCGGTGATGCCGTCGCCGCATCCGACATCAAGGATACGCCCCTTCAGCAGCGGGGAATCGCCAAGCAGATAGCGGGTGATCGTCGTCGCCGCGTGATCGAAATGTTTATAGAACCAGTCATCCGGGCCCTGCATCCACGGTAAGGCCTCAACTGTTGAGCCGGACTCGCCGTCGAGCCGCCACGTCCAGCGCGGTCCTCTGCCGGTTCCTGTCTTGACCTCGAAAGGCAGCGCGAACATGCCCGCTTTTTTTTCCGCGCCGTCGTCACGGTGCCAAACGGCGACATGGGCGACATATCGGCCCGGAGGCAGTTCGCAATCGGCCACTAACGCACGTGCTCGATAGCGGCCACGCGGCAGCCAGTGACACAGCAAACCATCCGAGCGCATCTGCGAGTGGGTTCGTTGCTGGTCATTCGTGTCGAATATATCGACGGATATATCGACATCGAACGCGATCGGCGCCTCGACCGAAAACCGCACGGTCAGCACGCATGGCTGGTCGATTGCAAAATGGGTGGCGGACAGCGTTGCTTCGTTGACGGCAATCTGGGTCATGGCAATTTCGAAAGTAATAAAACGAGCATGCTCGCACACACCCTACGATCGGGTGTAGTCCGCCATTGTCTACCGTCCGTCCCGAGCCGGAATGCGCGAGCAACTGCGGCGATATTTCAGCGCAATCGGCGCGGTTAAGGCGCGGGCGTCGCCAGCGGTTTCCCTTTATCGACGATCCACGTCGAGTACGAGGTCCCGCCCTCGCCGCCCGGCGCGGCGATCAGGCTGTGCGCCGATCCGCGCGGATTGAAGAAGTAGTCGCCGGCCTTGAGCGTTTTGTCGGGCTGACCTTTGACTTTCCAGACCAGATCGCCTTTCAACACGTAACCTGCTTCGTCGCCGTCGTGCGTGTGATAGCCGATGACGCCGCCTTTCGGAAAGTCGGCGGTGCCGACGACTATTTCTTTGCCGTCGACGCCAGATTGATCGTGACGATCGAGAATGTTGCGCTTCACTTCCGGCGTGACCGGCGCTTTCGCGTCTTCCGACAGCGCGTTTGTCGCGAACGCCAGACCGATCGTCGCCATCACGATTTTCATTGCACGCATGACCATCCCTCCGTTGTGCTCACCGACGATGAGATCGCACGATCGCGCCACATCTTTCAACGGCGAGCTTACTCCGGACGACGGAAGTTTCCTGTAGCGATTCGTCGAGAGCGAAGCGCTCCGCCCGGCTAGCGGAAGGAGCGCTGAGTAACGTTTAGAACGAGTAGTACATCTGGAATTCGATCGGATGCGTCGCCGCGCGGAACTTGGTGACTTCGCCGAACTTCATCTCGATGTAGGCATCGATGAAATCGTCGGTGAACACGCCGCCGGCTTTGAGGAAGCCGCGATCTTTGTCGAGCGATTCCAATGCCTGGTCGAGGCTGCTGCAGACCGTCGGGATATTTTTCTCTTCTTCGGGCGGCAGATCGTACAGATCCTTGTCCATCGGCGCGCCCGGATCGATCTTGTTCAAGATGCCGTCGAGCCCGGCCATCATCAGCGCGGTGAAAGCGAGATAACCCGAGTTCATCGGATCGGGGAAACGCACTTCGATTCGCCGACCTTTCGGCGAATGCACGAACGGAATGCGGCAACTCGCCGAGCGGTTGCGCGCGGAGTACGCGAGCATCACCGGCGCTTCATAGCCCGGCACCAATCGCTTGTAGCTGTTCGTGGTCGAGTTGGTGAACGCGTTGATCGCGCGCGCATGTTTGAAAATGCCGCCGATGTAATACAACGCTGTTTGCGAGAGTCCGCCGTACAAATCGCCCGCGAACAAGTTGGTGCCGCCCTTGGCCAGCGACTGATGCACGTGCATGCCCGAGCCGTTGTCACCGACGATCGGCTTCGGCATGAAGGTGACGGTTTTGTTGTGCGCGTGCGCGACGTTCTTGATCACGTATTTCATCGTGAGCAATTCATCGGCCTTGTGCACGAGCGTGTTGAAACGCGTGCCGATTTCGCACTGGCCGGCGGTGGCCACTTCGTGATGATGTACTTCGACGGTCATGCCGACCGCTTCGAGAATCTTGCACATCTCACCACGCAAATCGCCGAGCGAATCGACGGGAGCGACGGGGAAATAGCCGCCCTTCACGCCCGGACGATGTCCGGAATTGCGATCCTCGAAACGCTTGTTGGAACTCCACGAGGCTTCTTCGGATTCGATCTCGAACGACGCGCCATGCATGCCGTTGTGCCAACGCACCGAATCGAAAATGAAGAACTCGGGTTCGGGACCGAAGAAGGCCGTGTCGGCGATGCCAGTGGATTTCAGAAACGCTTCGGCGCGTTTGGCGATCGAACGCGGACAGCGTGAATAGGCCTGCATCGTGCTCGGCTCGAGGACGTCGCAACTCAGGATCAAAGTCGGATGCGCGGCGAACGGATCGACGACCGCGGTGTCGGGATCGGGCATCAGCACCATGTCCGAATCGTTGATACCTTTCCAGCCGGTGATCGACGAGCCGTCGAACATCTTGCCGTCTTCGAACGTGGACGCATCGACAGCGTGCGCCGGGAACGTGACATGGTGTTGCTTGCCGAGCATGTCGGCGAATCGCAGATCGACGAACTCGATCTCGTTTTTCTTGATCAGATCAAAAACTTTATCGGACATGGCGGCGACCTCGATAGAAACTGAGGCTATTAGAGCAATCGCGATGCCAGCCTGTATTTTACTTGAAAATCAGGCGGTTATTAAAATAAATAGATATCAATTGCACAAGAATGGTGCGTAAAATACTTAAATTGCACGTTTGATGTGCAAAGAGATCAATCTTTGAATACACTGCTCTGCCGATTGAACTGCCGAATCGCCTCGATCAACGCGGTGGTAGCGCGCTTTTCCAGTTCGGTGAGATGCGGATTCCAGACATCCACGATCAGCACGGCGCGGGTTTGATTACTGCGATTCCACGCTTCGTGCTCGAACGTGTCGTCAAACGTGATGCAACGGCCTTCTTCCCATACATGCCGTTCGCCCCCGACCGTGAGCGCGCAATCCGGCGGCACGAGCAGGGGCAAGTGAGTGACCAGCCGCGTATTGGTCGATCCGTGATGCGGCAGAATGTGCGTGCCCGGCGTCAAAATCGAGAAGCAAATTTCCGGCGCGTGTTCCGCAATGCGAACGAGCGGCAGGCTTTCGATAATGCGCGTCGTTTCCGGACAGCGCGCGCAGTTCTCGTCGTAGCGGCGACCGTGCCGATAGAAAAACAGCGCGTCCCAATTCGGTTTTTCGCCGCCGAGATATTGCGGCACGAGTTCCGGCGTCGGGATGTCCAGAAACGGTTCGAAGTTGCCCTGCTCGCCCAACAGCGCCACCAGTTCGTTCTTGATGACGGCGGTATTGTCTTCGAGCGTCCCATACCACGGAAAAAGTTCGCGCGCGAAATAAGCGCTCGTCGGCAGATCCGCGAAATACAGAAACTTTGCTTTCTGACGAGGATCTGGATAACCGGGCGGGCGCTCACGCAAATAGATGTCGAGACAGCGCTCGACGCGTTGCAATTCCTCCGAATTGCTCGACGCTCGGAACGGCGCGAGCGCGGCATCGAACAGCGCACGCCGACCGACATCGATGTAGTTCATCGCATATAGAACGGCGTCGCGCAATCCGGGTGCTGTGGTTTCCGGGCTTAGCCATCGACCCTTGGCCTGCGCGTCGTTCACCGCTCGGAAATACTGCACGAGCGCGTCATGGCTGCGTTCGCCGATTTCGAGAGCATGCGCGTAACGCAGCCGTGCGACAAAACGATCCGGATCGATCTGAAGTGCGCCTTCGTAATGCGGAATGGCATCGAGCGGACGGCCTTCGTCGAGCAGCGCGCGCGCCGTGCTCAAGGTGTCTTCGATGGCGTCGGCGGGCGCGTTCATTGAATGGTTCGAACGTCGGCACGCACGCGCGCGGCTTCATCCGTGCGCCCCAATCGGTCGAGCAAGCCGGCCAGCGATACGCGCAAATCGTCGGCCTCCGGCGCGTGCTGCAGGCCGCGCGCAAGGCAGTCCGTGGCCGCTTCGAGATCGCCGCGCAACTCCATGCACAGTGCGCTCGCATTGATCGCGCCGGGATGCGACGGATCGATCTCCAGCGCGCGACGATAAAAACGCGACGCCTTGACGATCTGCTTGCGCTTGCGTGCCACGTCGCCGAGTCCGGCGTTGGCGCCGAATTCCTGTTGGCCGTCCTGCAGCAATTGCGTGAACAGCGCTTGTGCGTCTTCGTTTTTGTCCTGACGCATTTTGGTGCGCGCCAAATACAGTTTCGCGAGGCTCAAATCCGGTCGATTCTTCAGCGCGTTGACGAACGCCTGTTCGGCAATGGCGAACGCGCCCTGATCGAACAGCGCGCGGCCGAGACTGCACTGGATCGCCCCGTCGTCCGGCTTGCGCTCGGCTGCACGCGCAAGAAATTTGGCGGCGTTGACCGGATCGTTGCGCTCGAGATAAACATTGCCCAGCCCGAGCAACATCAGCGGATCGTCTTCGTTGACGCGTCGACCGACCTTGAAGCGATTTTCCGCCGACGTCGCATCGCCCTCGATCAACGACAGGTGCGCCAACGTGCTGTGCGCTTCAGCGCTGTTCGGATCGAGCGATAGCGCGGTTTCGAAACTCGCGCGCGCGGCATCTTCCTCGCCGCGATGCATCTGCACGCCGCCGAGTGCGAGGTGGTAGCGCGCCGTTTCCGGATTGCGCGCGATGGCGCGACGGATCAGCGCCTCGGCATCGCTGTCGTCGCCGCGCTGATGGCGCAGCACGCCGAGCATGTACGCCGATTCCGCGTCGTCGTCCTCGGCGAGAACATCGCGATAGGCGGCCTCAGCCGATTCCAGCTGACCGTTTCGGTGCATTTCGAGTGCGGTTTCAAACGACATGGGAATTTTTCTGACGAGCGATCCGCCAATTATGCCGCACCGCTCGCCGCAACGCCGATCTCGGCGTCCTCGCGTGCGCCGATGGCGCGCTCCAAGTGCGATATCACGAAATCCTCCGCCCAGCTATGCAGACTCCAGTCGGCAATGAACGCGCAATGGCCGCCGTGTTCGACGATCGTCAGATCCGTCGTCGGCGCCAGTCTCAACGCGCGGAACTCGGCGACGGGAATGACCGGATCGTCGGCTGCGGTGAGAATCGAAGCCGGCACATGCAGAGCGCTGAGCGTATCGCCGGCGATCGAATAGCCATCCAGATAATTTTCGAGCGAACCGAAATCGGTATGCCGAAGCACCATATTGCGGGTCAGTTCGCGCATGTTTCCGCGCAGTTCGTCTTTGGAAAACAATTCCTGTTGCGGAAACAACGCCTGCTTGCGGCGCAGCGACGCGCGCCACTTGATCATGAAATAGTGTTCGTAAATCCACGGCGCGTTCTCGATCGACGCCAGTCCCGCGTGCGGACTGATCACCGGACATACGGCGAACGTCCACGTCAGCGGAATTCCCGCCGCGGGCGCACGCAGCGCGACGCGCAACGCGAAGTTGCCGCCCAGCGAATAGCCGCCGATCACCAGCGGACGTTCGTTGAAAAGCTGCGCGATGTGTTTCACGGCGCCGACGACTTCGTCGATGCGGCACGAATGAAACAGCTCCGGATTCAAATGATGCGTGTCGCCGTGATCGCGCAGGTTGAGCCGAAACACATCGCATCCGTCTTCGAGCAGACGGCTTGCGGTGTTCAGTACGTAGCTGGATTGCGCGCTGCCTTCCCAGCCGTGCAGCAAAATCGCCAGGGCGCGCGGGCGCTCGAGAACCTGCTGTCGCGTATGGAATCCCTGCAGACGGATGCCGTCGCCGGCGTCGAGAATATGTTCGATGGAATCGCGTTCCAGTGCTTCGCGTTTATGACGCAACACAAATCGACGCACCCCACTCGAGGCTAGAATCGATTGCACGTGCGGATTGCGCAAGAGACCGCGCGGATTGAAATCCGTCACCGTCATCAGTCTGCCGGCAAGCCGAGCGCGGCGGCGATGCGCTGCCGCGCAGCTTCCGCGGTTTGGCGTCGCCCCTCTTCGCTGAGCGCAACCGGTTCCAGAAAGTATACGTTCGCTTCGAGCGGAGGACCGCCGAGCAGCCGCAGAAAATTCGACAGGAAATTTTCTTTCGGCGCGAACGGCACGCTCAGATCCATCGCGCTGCCGCGTCCATAACAGAGCGCGACGGGTTGGATCGGCACGTTGGTTTCCGTGGCCGCCTGAAAAATCCGCGCGTGGAATGTGCGCACGCGATCGCCGGGTCCGGTTCCGCCCTCTGGAAAGATGCCGACCGCCATGCCTTCGCGCAACTTCGTGACCATCTGTTCCTGCACCGCGCCGAGCGAATGCGTGCTGCCGCGCTGGTGATAGATCGTTCCGGCGCGCGTGGCCAGCCAGCCGACCAGCGGCCAACGCGAAATTTCGGCTTTCGCGACGAAACTCATGACGCGCTGACTGTGCATCAGCTCGATATCGAGCCACGACACATGATTGGCTACGAACAGGACCGCGCCGGGCAGCGGTTGGCCGATGCGCGTGATGCGGAAACCGAACCGGCGGACCAGCACGCGCGACCACCAGCGCTGCATCCAGTGATCCAGCCGCTCGCCGTGGATGAATATCTTTTTCGCCAACGGATTGAACACGGCCACGGCCAGCGGAAACGCGATGACGATGTGAATCAGCAGCAGCGGCACGCGCCAGAGATAGCGCAGCGGACGCAGCGGATCGCGCGTGCGACCGGGAACGGATGTGGCGTGGAAATCCATGCTTCGGATGTTAGCCAGCGGCGCGGATCGCTGCAATGCAGCACCCGTCGTTCGATGCGTACGGTTCAGTCCGATTCATCCGATTCCGCCAATGCGCCGAGCGCTTCGCGCAGATCGTTGACATGCTGTTCCCACCAGCGCGCTTCGGCGGCGAAGGGAAAGGCGAGCGGAAACGCCGCATCTTCCCAGCGCTGCGCGATCCAGCCCGCATGATGAATCTGACGCATGATGCGCAGCGGTTCGATCAGGGCCAGTTCGCGCCGATCGAAATCCCGGAAATCGGCATACCCTTCGAGCAGCAGATCCATCGCGCGCGGACTCGGCGCGAGCATCCAAAGATCCTGCACGGGCGGACCCATGCGCGCATCGTCCAGATCGACGAAATGCGGACCGGCATCCGTCCATAGCACATTGCCGGCGTGGCAATCGCCGTGCAGGCGGATATGCCGCACGTCGCCGACGCGAGCGATGTGCCGGGCGATGGCCTGATCGAGGGAGCCGATCACATCGGCGTAGCGGTCGTGCAGGGTCGATGGCAACAAGGTCGATGCGAGTACGGCGCGCGACGGCGCTTCGATCAAGGTCGCGCGATCGATGGTGCCGCGTTCGTGAAAAACGGCGCGCGAACCGATGCCATGCAGTCGCGCCAGAAGACGCCCGACCCAGGCGAGATTATCGGCCGATTCCAGCTCCGGCGCGCGCCCGCCCTGACGCGGATAAATCGCAAACCGGAATTGTTCATAATGCAGCAAAGTGGATTTTTCCACTTCGATCGGCGCCACGACCGGCAATTCCGCTTCCGCCAGCTCGTGCGCGAAATCGTGTTCTTCGAGGATTGCCGCGTCGCTCCAACGCCCCGCGCGATAAAATTTGACGACGATCGGCGCGCTGTCTTCGACGCCGACCTGGTACACGCGATTCTCGAAACTGTTCAGCGCAAGCAATCGTCCGTCCGTGAGAATGCCCGCCGACTCGACCGCCGCGAGCACCCGATCCGGACTCAGTTCTGCATACGGCGTCGTCGAAACTTTCATCCGCCGGGCGGTGTGGCCGGCACGACGGCGAGCGTCAGGCGCGAAATGCAGACGAGGCGTTGTTTCGCGTCCTCGATGCGGATTTCCCAAACCTGCGTGGAACGACCGATATGAATCGGACGTGCCGTCCCGATCACATTCCCGCTGGTCACGGCGCGAATGTGGTTCGCATTGATGTCCAGACCGACGGCGACTTCACGCGAATTATCGAGACACAAATTCCCGGCCAGACTGCCGAGCGTCTCGGCGAGCGCAACCGACGCGCCGCCGTGCAGCAGTCCGAACGGTTGGCGCGTGCGTGCGTCGACGGGCATCGTGCCGCGAATGAAATCGTCGCCGATTTCCGTCACCGTCATGCCGAGCGTATCGACCATCGTGTTGCGGCTGGAAGCGTTGATCTGATCGATCGACGCGTTTTGTTTCCACACGGCCATGGCGGCTCCCGTTGATTGAACGCGCGACTATATCAAGCGCCGCGTTGCCGATACCTGTCTAAGTACGGTCGTCATCGGCGACAATGCGCGCATCGTGTCGTACTCCGTCACCGTTCAAACCAATGGCCGGCGCTTCGACGTCGAAGACGGCGAAAGCCTGCTCGACGCCGCGCGCCGCGCCGGTCTCGCGCTGCCTTACAGTTGCCTGAGCGGGGTGTGCGGCAGTTGCAAGGCGACCTTGCTCAGCGGCGATTATCACTATCCGCGCAATCCGCCGAGCGCCTTGAACGCGGCGGAAGTCGCGCGGCATCAAATTCTGCTGTGCCAGGCCGTACCGAAATCCGATCTGGTGATTGCCGCGCGCGAAGTCGCGTCCGTCGCCGACATGCCGCGACGCACGATGGCGTTGAAATTGACGCAGAAAAATCTACTCGCGCCGGATGTCATGCAACTCATCCTGCGTCCGCCACGCGACGAACAACTGGCGCGTCTGGCCGGACAATATCTCGACATTTTGCTGCCCGACGGAAAACGCCGTGCGTTCTCGATCGCGAATGCACCGCACACCAGCGCTGCGATCGAATTGCACGTGCGCCATGTCGCCGGCGGCGATTTCACGCAACACGTTTTCACCGATCTGAACGTCGGCGCGATCCTGCGCGTGGAAGGCCCGCTCGGTACGTTCGTGCCGCGCGAGGATTCCGAACGCCCGATGATTCTTGTCGCCGGCGGTACCGGATTCGCGCCGATCAAGGCTATCGTCGAGCATTTCCTGCATCTCGGAACGCGACGGCGCATGACATTGTACTGGGGTGCGCGATCCGAACCGGATCTGTATCAGCGCACCCTGCCGGAGAGCTGGGCGGCGCATTCGGCGCTCGCGTTTCATCCGGTGATCTCCGATCAGGAACGGGCGGCGGGAACGCGCGTCGGTTTCGTGCACGAAGCGGTACTCGAGGATCATTCCGATTTGTCGGACGTCGACATCTACATGAGCGGCCCGCCCGCGCTCATCGACGCCGGCCGGCGCAGTTTCGTGCAGGCCGGATTGCCGGAAGAACGGCTGTACTACGATTCGTTCGACTATGCGCCGGATGTGCTCGCCGAAATCCTGCGCGGCCGCGCCGGAATCCAGAATCTGTAATTACCAGTACCTGCAATTAGATATTTGTATACTTTTATTCGCGCGGACGAGAGGTCGGCATCGCCGACGTGATCGCCAATCGCGGAACGCCGTGTTCGGTGCGTTGCTCGACGGCGCTGGCGCGCGTATCGAGCGCCGCGCGCGATTGCGCGATCGACTCGACCGATTCGTCGCGCGCGCTGCGCAGCGAATTGCGCATGCAGCGCACCGCATCGGCAGGTTGATCCTGGCCGATGCAACATTCGCCCAACGCTTCCCACAACGCCGGCGAAGGTTCGAGCGCGAGGCCGCGTTCGAGATATTCGCGCGCCTTGCCCCACACGTGCGCCTGGTTGCACAGCCGCCCGAGCGCGAGCAGCAGACCGGGACTGTTCGGATGCAGATCGAGCCAGCTTTCGGCGCGGCGCAGTCGCATGTCGGTCTCGGCTTCGCCGAGGTCGCCGTAGGTTCTGATCAGCGCTTCGGACCAGCTCCGTCGCAGTGCGGATTCGAGTTCATCGAGCGCCGGCAGCACTAGCCCGAATTCCGCGGCACGCCGCGCATAGGCTTCGATCGCCACCGGCATCGTGCGCTGTGCGCGCGGCAAACCGGTCCACAGCGCGTTCAACTGATCGCCGCTCGCCGCGGCCTTGAGCGATGCGGCGACGACGCGCGCCTGCAATTCGTCGTACGTTGCCGCGGCGAGCTGGCCGTTGCGACCGAGCGCATCGACGGCTTGCATCGCGACGGCGTGATCGCCGCACAACAGCGCCGCCTCCACCATCAAACGTTGCGAACTCGGCGCAAGGCCCTGCGATGTTTGCGCCGTCGTCAACAACTCTAGCGCCACGTCGGGCTTGCCCTGTTCAACCAGAAAACGCGCGCGCAGCGCGAGTGCGGCGGCCGGCTCGGTTTCGGCGGCTTCGTCGAGCGAGGCGTCGGCGCGCGCCGGTTCGCCGCTGGCGTGCGCGGCACGTGCGGCGGCGAGCAAGGCCGGCGCGCGCAATCCGGTTTGATGCGACGCGCGCTCGAGATCGCGCATCGCTTTGCCGTAACGGCCTTCGGCCAGCGCGGTGAGCCCGGCTGCGATGCGTTCGCGGCCGCGGCGCTGCGTGCGGTGCGACCACGCGCGGAACGGCCAGCGCGCGGCGCGCGACAACAGGCTGACCACGCCCCACAACACCAGCAGCGCGACGACGGCGAAAATGAACGTGGTTTCGACACGCGTGTTGCCGAGACGAATCAGCACATAACCCGGGTCGGCCGCGAGCATCTGCCAACCGAACGCGGCGGCGCACGCGACGATCAGCAAGCCGAGCAGCAAAATCCACAATTTCACTTTTGCTCGCCTTCGGCCTTGAGCGCTTCCGAAGGAATCGCGGTGCCGGACGACGCGCGCAACGCGTGCGAAGCGCGCAGGTTGCGCAATTCCTTGAGCGATGCGCCGAGGATCGAGGGCGCCGTGGGCGCCAGTTGTGCCGACGCCAACGTGTCGACTTGGGCCAACGCACTCGACACGTCGGCGGAGGACGGATCGAACGCGGCAGCAATTTGCGATTTCACCGCAGCCAGCGCAGTGCTGTATCGGCTTGCATCGCGCGCCAACGCTGCGGCTTGCGCGTCGCGTAAATCGAGTGTCGCGAGTTCGCGCGCGAGCGAGGCATCGGTAACCGCCGCGAGCTTGTGCGCATCGTCGTCGCGATGCACCTGCACGAAACCGCCGAGCACACGCATCAGGCGGGAATCGGATTTCGCGTCGGCGGTTTCGGTCAACCGTTTGGTGGTCGGAAGCTGAGCCAGGTGCGAGCGCAACTGGTCGATCTGCGCGACCACCATGCCGGGATCGGCTGCCTGCAATCCGTTCAGCGAAACGATCTCCGCGTTTATACTTTGCCGCACTGTGGAAAATGCCGCATCTTCCACTTCCGCCAGCGCGGTGTCGGCCGCACGATAGGCCGCGATCGCGCCGGCCGGATCGCGAAACAGATTGAAGCGCTCACCGCCGAGCGTCAGCAGCAGTTCGGCTTCGTCGAGCGCGAGGACGTCGTGGCCGGACAGCCGTTTGCTGGACAGGTTGGCGATCGCGTCTTCGAGCAGGCGCGTGCGCTCGCTTAAACCGAGCAACTGTTCGCGCATGGACTTGTCGACTTTGTCACCATCGTCCAGACGCGCGCGCAACGTATCGGTACCGCCGCGGATCTGCGTGACGGAATGCATCAGCGATTCGATTTGCGTGTCGAGTTGTCGCGAAGGATCGACCGCGTTCGCACCGGCCGGCGCGCGGTGCGATGCCCACCAGAAAAAAACGGCGACGGCCGTCAGTAGAAGCAGCGCCAACACCCATTTCCACGCATTGCCCGAGCGCTTGCGCGGTTCGTCAGGCACAGCCACCACCGGGCTCGATGTCAGTTCGTCCATGTGTACATGCTAACGAAAACCGGGCGCCATTGCGCTGAATCGTTCGATCGGCGTTCGATTTACAGCCGATGCTGCGCGAGTGCTCCGCAGGCCGCGCGCACGAGATCCCGCGGCGACGGCGACGCGGCGATATGCACCGCGCCGAACAAACTGGCGCGCGCCGCCAGCGCCAATCGCAGGCTGCTGACGACCAGATCGCCTTCGGCCAGCTTGCCGAACAGTGACAACGGCAATTCGGAGCGCAAATTATCCAGTATTTCCTGACTGGTCAGCAGCGTGATGAGCGGCGTTTGCGCGGCTTCCAGCGCTGCGAGTTGCGCTTTGCTGAAACGCGGCGGCAGCCGGCGATAGACAAGGATGTGTTGAACCCGCGCTTTGCGTTGTTTCAGCGTCTGCGCGAGCAGATCGCGACCGCCCGGCGCGCCGATGAGGGTGACGCGTTTGCCGCGCAGTTTCTGCATCTCCGGCGCGGCGAGCAGACCTTCGCTGGTTTGCGACGCGAGCGGCCAGATCACTTGCTTGAAACCTTTGCGCTGGAGCGCGCGCGCAGTGGCGGCACCCATCGCGGCGATGACGGCGGTGCGAATGAAACGCAGCTTGGGCTGAATCGCGAACGCATATTTCACAGCGGCGGGGCTGACGAAAATCACGACATCGCTGTCCCGCGCGGCGGCGAGTTCGGCTTTGACCGACGCCGGATCGAGCGCGCCGCGCAACGTAATGCCAGGCAGCGCCAGCGCGATGCCGCCGAGCGCGCGAATGTTGGCTTTCGTAGCGGCCGCGCTGGCCGATGGACGGGTGACGACAACGCTCGCGCCGGCGAGCGGTCGGTGGTTGTCGGATGTTTGCGAGACGGAGCGCGCCTTGTTCGGCATGCGGGCATCGTACTCCAGCGCCGCTTGCTGGTTGCGCGCACTCTGCGCACACTGCGCGCCTGTTCCGCAGCCGCGATCGACATGACTACTCCGGATTCCGAATTCGAGAATTCCCTGCTCGCCGACATTCCGCTGGCCCGCGCGATGCAACTCAAACTGCGCGCCTACGACGGGACGCATCTGACGCTCGGCGCGCCGCTGGAACCCAATGTCAACGATAAAGGCTGCGCGTTCGGCGGCAGTCTGGTCAGCCTGATGACGCTCGCCGGATGGGGTTTGGTGGTAATGAAACTGCGCGATCTCGGCCGCGATTGCGACGTATTCGTACAGGACAGCACGGTGCGTTATCTCGCGCCGGTGTGGGGCGATTTCGTCGCCGACGCGCGATTGGCGGAAGGCGAATCATGGGGTGAATTCGACGCCGCGCTCACCAGCCGCGGGCGTGGACGCGTCACGGTCGAATGCAGGATACCGACCGATGCGCGCGACGCGTGCACGATGCAGGCGCGATTCGTTGCGATCCGGCGTTGATCGGCTGCGCTGCTTTGTCGCGCGATTTGCGGCAGAATCGACGCGTCGCTTCGGGAGTCGTCACATGCTGCGTCTGAGTTCGGTGGTTTTGATGATCGCGCTGTGCGCGGGCTGCGGAGGATTGACGACGCAGAGCGAAGGCGATGCGCTGCAAGTCACGCTCACCGCGTACGCCAACGCGTTGCGCTGGGGCGGTTTCGATCAAGCCGTCAAATACGTCGAGCCGGAAACGCTCAAGCAACACCCGCTCACGCCGCTGGACATCGAACGGTACAAACAGGTGCGCGTCGTGTCGTACACCGAACAACCGCTCGTGCCGAACGGCAAACACGAGGTGACGCAGATCGTGGAAATCGGCGTGCTCAACATCAATACGCAAACCGAACGCGCCATCGTCGATCGCCAACTGTGGCGCTACGACGAGCCGACCAAGCATTGGCACATCGTGTCGGGTCTGCCGGATATCACGCAGCGCTGATCGTTTTTGCACGATCGGCGAATGGTGCACGCGATACGCACTAGTCGCCGAACGCGCGGTGACGGATAATCCGCGACCTTTCACGGCGTTGTGGCTATGTCCGATCTGATTCAGCATTTCCCGGAATATTTTTCGCATCACATGATGCTCGTGATGCTCGTCGTCGTGCTCGTGCTGGTGCTCGCCGGCAACGAAATCTCCCGGCTGTTCCGCGGCTATCGTGAAGTGACGCCGGGTGGACTTACCTTATTGATCAATCGCGAATCGCCGCTGATCGTCGATCTGTCGAGCATTCAGGATTTCGATAAAGGCCACATCCCGGGCGCGCGGCATGTCGCGTTGAGCCAGTTCGATCCGGAAAACAAAGAGCTCGCAAAAGCGCGCGAGCTGCCGGTCGCGGTGTATTGCAAGAGCGGGCAGACCTCGTCGCAAGCTGCCGCGCGACTGGTCAAAGCCGGCTTCAAACACGTGTACTGGCTCGGCGGCGGACTGGCTTCATGGAAGCAGGCCGACCTGCCCACGACACGCGGCAAGTGATCGGCGTGCATCCCCGCAAATAGCGCTCGGCCATGAGCCGTGGGATAATCGCCGGTCTTTCCCTTTGCATCTTATCCGGAGTAGTTTTATGGCCGACGAAGCCATCCAGACCAATGGCAGCGCGCCTGCCGGCCCGCAGTTTTCCTTGCAGAAGGTGTATCTGAAGGACGCCTCGTTCGAGGTTCCCGGCGCGCCGCATATTTTTCAGGAACAGGGCCAGCCGCAAATCCAGTTGAACCTGTCGCAGCAAGTCGGTCCGCTCGCGGACAATCTGTATGAAGTCGTGCTCACCATCACGGTGACCTGCAAGCTCGCGGAAAAAACCGCGTATCTGGCCGAAGTGCAGCAAGCCGGTGTGTTCGGTTTGGCCGGTTTCGACAACAACAATCGCGAAGCCGTGCTCGCCACGTATTGCCCGAACGTGTTGTTCCCGTACGCGCGTCAGGCCGTATCGGATCTGATCCAGAACGGCGGTTTTCCTCCATTCCTCATGCAGCCGATCAATTTCGAAACGCTGTACGCCGAACAGGCGCGACGCCGCGCGGAAGGCGCGACGCCGAACGCCTAGGCGCGAACCGCCCTCGCCGCGCGCGAGGGCGCTCCCGACCGGCTCGCGCGCCGTCACTTTGCGACATTCGATGCCATGACGACTGCGTCCGCCACGACCGTTTCGGTGCTCGGCGCCGGCTCGTGGGGCACGGCGCTCGCGTGCGTGCTCGCTCGCAACAATGTGCCCACGACGTTGTGGGGCCGCGACACATCGGCGGTCGACGCGATGCTTCGATCGCGCCGCAACACACGTTATCTGCCCGATCTCGAATTACCGGAATCGCTGGCACTGACCTCCGATCTGGCGCAGGCCGTTCGGCATGCCGACGTTTTGCTGATCGTCACCCCGAGCCATGCGTTCGGCGCATTGCTCGACGCGATCGGTACGAATTTCAAGCCCGGCGCGGGCATCGCGTGGGCGACGAAAGGATTCGATCCGGCATCCGGACGATTCCTGCACGAGTTGGTCGCCGACCGTTTTCCGGAAGCGCCGGCCGCGATCGTCACGGGTCCGTCGTTCGCCCGCGAAGTCGCGCAAGGCTTGCCGACAGCGGTGACGGTGCATTCGAACTCGTCCGAGTTTGCGCAACAAATGGCGCATTTGTTACATAGTACACATTTTCGCGCCTACACCGGCAGCGACATGATCGGTGCCGAACTGGGCGGCGCGATGAAAAACGTGCTCGCCGTCGCGACCGGTGTCGCCGACGGCATGCATCTGGGTCTCAACGCGCGCGCCGGCATGATCACGCGCGGATTGAACGAGATGCTCAGGCTCGGCGCGGCGATCGGCGCGCGGGCGGAAACGCTGATGGGTTTGGCTGGTCTGGGCGATCTCGTGCTCACTTGCACGGGAGATCTGTCACGCAATCGCAGGCTCGGTCTGGCGCTCGGCCGCGGTGTGGGTTTGAAACAGGCGGTCGCGGAAATCGGCCAGGTCGTCGAAAGCATCGAGACCGCAGACACCATCATGCGTCTTGCGCAACGCTATGGACTCGATCTTCCCATCGCACACGGCGTTCAGCGTGTGCTGCGAGAAGAAATCACGCCGGCCGAAGGCTTGCGCGAACTGCTCGCGCGCGAACGTAAGCCGGAATATTCGCAGGAATTCCTGCGCGGCTGATCGGCCGCGATGTCGCTTACACCGAATCGACGATGATCGGCGGCACGGTTTTGGCGCGCCAGTAGTTAATCGGCATCAAGCCGCCGCGCAACAAACGCCACGCGATCATGCCGGTGATGCGGCTGACGTCGCGCAACGGCCGAAAATGGCTGGCGCGTCGATCTTCGTCGTAACGTGTTTCGATCGGCACCGACACCGCACGAATGCCATGCCGCGCCGCTTCGATCAGGATTTCGCTTTCGAAAACGAAACCGCTGTCGGGCAATTTCAGCGCGAGTTCGATCGCGCTGCGCGGATAAAAACGCTGTCCGCTTTGACTATCGACGACGCGCTGTCCGCATGCCCACGAAACCCAGAAATCCGCCTGCTGATTGCCGAATTTGTTCTTGCCCGGTGCCGCATCGCGGCTGAGCATGCGCGCACCGATCACGATGTGATCGGGATAGCGCGCCGCAGCCGCGAGCAGGCGCGGCAAATCCGCCGCCGCGTGCTGACCGTCGCCGTCCATGGTCAACGCGCCGCTCGCGCCGAGTTCGAGCGCGCGACGAAATCCATCGAGCAGTGCGCGCGCTTTGCCGGTCGGCGCGTCGTGGCGAATGAGTTCGATCGGAAGATCGGCGATCGCAGCGCTGGTACCATCGCTGGATCCATCGTCGATCACGATGACGTGTTTGCAATGCGCCAGCGCATCCTGCACCACCGCGCGGATCGCGCGTTCTTCGTTCAAGGCCGGAATGACGACAACGCTGTCGCCGGCTGTGCGGTCCATCACATCGACCAAGGCAAAATCTCCACGTCCAGCACCAGCCGCGGTCCGGCGGCGATGCGTATCACGCCCGATTCTTTGCGCGCGATCGCCTGCAACAAATCCAGGCCGCGCGCCGCCGGGTTTTCATGATGCGAAGCGTGCAGGACGGACCGGCCGGACGCAAGTCGCGGCGGCGCCGAATCGATACCGTGACGAACGCGCAGTGTCGCGACCGGCGCGGCGTGGTTCTTCGCAAGCACCAGCCCGATGCCGAGTTTCGAATCGCAGGCAACGACATCGCGCAACGGTCCGATCGCCGCGACGTCGTACGCTGACAGCAGCGCCGGTTGTCCTGACGCGGCGACGATCAAAGCGGTTTCCAGAAACCCCGCGCCGAACGTCGCATCGCCCGCGCTGATCGCCGTGGAGCTTTGCGTACAGCCGGTCGCGATCGCCCAGTAACCGGCCGGCGCGTTGTGCACGGAATTGTGAAAACGAATCGGCGACACTTCAAGCGGCGCGTTCGCCAGCGTTTCGCATAAGTAATCGTTGATGCCCAGTTCGCCGTAGCTCGACGCGAACACGTGTGGAAGATCTTTCGCCGCGACGTTCGCCATCTCGCAGGCTTGCTGCGCCGCTTCGACGCCGAGCAGAACCGATTCCGGCGCGCGCCGGCGTTCGGTGGGCGGCAAGACTGATGGCGCAGGACGCGACGCGGCATTTGCGTCTATTTCCACATTTCCACAAAACGCCGCGACGGCTGCTTCCCAGGTGCGGACTTCCGGCGACCAGATGCCGATACCGGCGATGACGATATCGATAGCATCGTTCATGCGCGATCTCCCGCGACGAACGCGAGACAGCAATTGTTGCCGCCGAATCCAAAGGAATTGGAGAGCGCGACGCGAACGTCGCGTTGTCGATTGTCGAGTACGATTTGCGATCCGCACACGGCATCGAGCGTTTGCGTATTGAGCGTGCCGGGAACGACACCGCGATCGATGGACATGAGCGCCATGACCGCTTCGACGATGCCGGCGGCGCCGAGCGTGTGCCCGGTCCAACCTTTCGTGGAACTGGCCAGGGTCGAATCGGGAAACGTGCGCGCGACGAGTGCGGCTTCGACTTCGTCGTTCTGCCGGCTCGCCGTGCCGTGCAGATTGATGTAGTCGACTTCGCGCGCAGAGAGACCGGCACGCGCCAGCGCATCGTTCAGCGCGAGCTGCGCTCCGAGACCTTGCGGATGCGGCGCGGACATGTGGTGCGCGTCGGCCGATTCGCCGTAGCCGGCCAGGCGCGATGCGAATTTGTCCACAGTTATACTTTCCAGCAATGCGAAGCCCGCCGCTTCGCCGAGAGACAATCCGCTGCGGTTGGCGTCGAACGGTTTGCACGGATCGCGCGAGACCAGTTCGAGCGCGTTGAATCCGTACAGCACACTGCCGCACAAACTATCCGCGCCCCCGACGATCGCAGCGTCGGCCATGCCGCTTTGCAGAAGGCGTGCGGCGCTCGCGAACACTTTCGCGCTCGACGAACACGCCGTTGCGATAGTCAGGCACGGGCCATCGATGCCGACGACCGCTTGCACGAACGAGCCGAGCGAATGGGTCTGATGCACGTTGGGACGTCGCTGCCCGGGCTGCAGGTGCCGGTCGGGCGTGAGCGTGCGGTATGCCTGTTCGGTTTCTTCGATGCTCGATGTGGACGTGCCGACGACGAGCGCGACGCGGTCGGCTCCGTATTTCGCGACGGCGGCTTTGGCGCGATCGATGAAACCGTCCTGATTGAGCGCGATCCATGCCAGCCGATTGTTGCGCGCATCCCAGGCCGCGAATTCGGCAGGCAACGGCGATGCTTCGATGCCTTCGACACGGCCGATCCAGCACGGCAGCGGATCGGCGCCGAAATCGTTCGGCCGAAGACCGCTGGTGCGCGCGTCGATGGCGCGCGCGAGCGCATCCATGCCGCGCGCGGCGGCGCAGGTGGCGGTGTAGGCGGTGATGGCGAGCGGCGAGATGCGGGAAGGCAAGCGGATGCGCTGACTGCAGTTTGGCGCGCAAGTATAGTGAAACTCGCGGCGATCGCTCCATCGATGCGCGGGCCGCTGTTAACATGGCGGTCATCTGTCCTGCATTGCACGTCCGATGACCGATTCGTTGACCGCCGCCGTCGAAATCTATTTGCACGGCCTGCAAGATCGGATTTGCGCCGAAATCGAGCGCGTCGACGGCCACGCGAGATTCCGCGAAGACCGCTGGGAGCGTGCCGAAGGCGGCGGCGGACGCACGCGCGTGCTGGTCGATGGCGACACGTTCGAACAGGCCGGCGTGAACTTCTCGCGCGTGAACGGAACGAAATTGCCGCCCGCGGCGACGGCGCATCGGCCGGAGCTGGCCGGCGCGCGGTGGACGGCGCAGGGCGTGTCGCTGGTGATTCATCCGCGCAATCCGTATGTGCCGACGACGCATCTGAACGTGCGTTTTTTCGAAGCGGTGACGCCCGATGGAGAATCCGCATGGTGGTTCGGCGGCGGCTTCGATCTGACCCCGTTTTATCCGTTCGACGAAGACGTAGTGCATTGGCACACGGTCGCACGCGATCTGTGCGCGCCGTTCGGCGCGGACGTTTACGCGAAATACAAACACTGGTGCGACGATTATTTTTTCCTGAAGCATCGCGGCGAAACGCGCGGTATCGGCGGATTGTTTTTCGACGATCTGCACGCGTGGGAATTCGAACGCTGTTTCGCGTTTCAGCGCGCCGTCGGCGACGGTTTCATCGACGCGTATATTCCCATTGTGGAAAAAAGGAAAAATATACCTTTCGGCGAACGCGAGCGCGAGTTCCAGCTTTACCGGCGTGGCCGCTACGTCGAATTCAATCTGGTCTACGACCGCGGCACGCTGTTCGGATTGCAATCCGGTGGCCGCACCGAATCGATCCTGATGTCGCTGCCGCCGCGCGTGCGTTTCGAATATGCATACACGCCCGAACCCGGCAGCGCCGAGGCGGCGTTGGCGAACTATCTCCGGCCGCGCGAATGGCTCGCGTGACATAAAAGTTTCACGCAGCGCGGTTGGCGAGCGTGCTGTCGCGGGAGTACTCTTTGGCCATCCGGCAGGAGTACGAGATGAAACTCGATATAAACGGTCAGTCGCATGATGTCGATGCGCCCGACGACATGCCGTTGCTCTGGGTGATCCGCGACATCGTCGGATTGATGGGTACTAAATTCGGCTGCGGCATGGCGCAATGCGGAGCGTGCACGGTGCACGTCGACGGCGCACCGTTGCGTTCCTGCGTGACGCCGGCCTCAACGCTGGCGGGCAAGAAGATCACGACGATCGAAGGCCTTTCGCCCGATACCAATCACGCCGTTCAGCGCGCGTGGATCGAAACGGACGTCGTGCAATGCGGCTACTGCCAGTCCGGCCAGATCATGGCTGCGGCGGCGTTGCTCAGCGTGAAACCGAAACCGACCGACGCCGATATCGATGCGGCCATGAGCGGCAACATCTGCCGCTGCGGAACGTATCAGCGCATTCGCACGGCGGTGCATCGCGCATCGGAACTGATGCAGGAGGCCGGCCATGTGGCGTGAGCCTTTCGATGCATCCAAAACTCTCGACGCTAAAGTGGGCGACGGCGTGAATCGTCGCGATTTCCTGAAATCCGCGACGATCGTGTCGTCGGGTCTGATCGTCGGATTCTGCATGCCGAGCGGAATGAAACGCGCGCTGGCGCAGGAGGCAGCGAAAGCCGCACCGATTTCGCCGAACGCGTTCGTGCGCATCGCGCCAAACAATACGGTGACGATTCTGCTCAAGCACTCGGAAATGGGCCAAGGCGTGTGGACATCGATGCCGATGGTCCTCGCCGAAGAACTGGATTGCGATTGGGCGATGGTGCGTGCCGAACACGCGCCTGCCGCGCCGGCTTACGCGCATACGGCGTTCGGCATCCAGATGACGGGCGGATCGACGAGCACGTGGGAATCCTTCGACCAATTACGCAAGGCCGGCGCAACGGCGCGCGCACTACTGATTCAGACGGCTGCGGAAAAATGGAAGATGCAGCCGGGCGATTGCCGCACCGAAAAAGGTTTCGTCATCGGCGGCGCGAATCGCGCCAGTTATGGCGAGCTGGCGGACGAAGCGTCGCATCGGTTGGCGCCGACCGACGTGAAACTCAAGGATGCACAGAACTACACGATCATCGGCAAGCCGACGAGGCGCATCGACAGCAAACCGAAGGTCAACGGCAGTGCGCAATTCGGCATCGATGTGCAACGGCCGAACATGCTGATCGCCACCGTGGCTCGCGCGCCGGTGTTCGGTGCGAAGGTGAAATCCTTCGACGCATCGAAAGCCAAGGCCATTCCGGGCGTCGTCGACGTGGTGCAGGTGCCGAGCGGCATCGCGGTTCTCGGTAAACATTTCTGGGCGGCCAAACAGGGCCGCGATGCGCTGGCGATCGAATGGGACAACGGCGCGGGTGCGACGGTTTCCACCGACGCATTGCGCAACGACTATCGCAAGCTCGCGCAGACGCGCGGTGCGATCGCGAAAAGCGTCGGCGATGTCGACGCGGCGTTCAAGAACGCGCAGCTGATCGAAGCCGAATACGAGGTTCCGTTTCTCGCGCACGCGCCGATGGAACCGCTCAATTGCACCGTGGAGATCGGCAAGGACGGTTGCGACATTTACACCGGCACGCAATTCCAGACCATGGATCAGGCGCTGTCGGCAAAAATACTCGGGCTCAAACCCGAGCAGGTTCGCATCCACACCACCTTTCTCGGCGGCGGATTCGGACGGCGCGCCAATCCGGCGTGCGACTTCGTCACCGAAGCGGTGGAGGTCGCCAAGGCATCCGGCAAAACGGTCAAAGTGGTGTGGACGCGCGAGGACGATATCCGCGGCGGTTATTACCGGCCCATGTGGCTGTCGCATTTGCGCGCCAGTCTGGGCAAGGACGGAAAGCCGGCGGCGTGGTCGCATACGATCGTCGGACAATCGATCATCGGCGGTACGCCGTTCGCGGCGGCGATGATCAAGAACGGTGTCGATGAAACGTCGGTCGAGGGTGCATTCGATGCGCCGTATCTGGCGGCGATTCCGGCGCATCGCATCGATCTGCATTCGCCGACCAGTCCGGTTACGGTGTTGTGGTGGCGTTCGGTCGGACATTCGAATACGGGATTCGTTGTGGAAAGTTTCATCGACGAACTGGCGCACGCAGCGAAAAAAGATCCGTTGGAATATCGCCGCGCGTTGCTTCCGCCGGATTCGCGCGAACGTCGTGCGCTGGATCTGGCAGCGGAAAAATTCGGTTGGGGCAAACCGCTGCCGAAGGGTCATGCGGCGGGTTTGGCCGTGCATCAATCGTTTGGCAGTTACGTGGCGCAGATTGCCGAAGTATCGGTGGTCGGCAAGACGATCACGGTGCATCGCATCGTCTGCGCGATCGATTGCGGGCCGGCGGTGAATCCGCTGACTATCGAGGCGCAGATGCAATCCGGTATTGCGTTCGGCCTGAGCGCTGCGCTGCATTCGGAGTTGACGATGAAAGACGGTCGCGTCGAGCAGAGCAACTTCCACGACTATCCGGTCTTGCGTTTGAACGAAATGCCGCGCGTCGAAGTGCATGTAGTGCCGAGCACCGACAAGATGGGCGGCTGCGGCGAACCCGGAACGCCGCCCACGGCGCCGGCCGTGGCCAATGCCGTATTTGCCGCGACCGGGCAACGCCTGCGGCGATTGCCATTGCGCATGGTCTGACGGAACGGAGATTTTCGTATGCGAGCGATTGCCATCACGTTGTCTATTCTCGCCATCGCGACGTGCGGTGCGGGTTTTGCCGCGACGGAATCGAAATCCGATGCGGCCGCGGCATTCAAGGTCGTCCAGAAAGTGTTGCAGGATCCGCGCTGCCAGAACTGCCACATCCCGGGCGATGCGCCGCTGCAATTCGACGAGGGTCGAACGCACGCGATGAACGTGCTGCGCGGTCCGGATGGAAAAGGCGCCGCGGCGATGCCTTGCTCGACGTGTCATGGCGGCGCGAATCTGCCTGCATCGTACGGTGAGCATGTGCCGCCCGGCGCGCCGAACTGGCATCTGCCGCCGCCCGACCGCAAAATGGTATTTATCAACCTTTCCACAAATGAACTTTGCCGCCGGCTCAAGGATACGAACCAGAACGGCGGCAAGGACATGGCCGCATTGATCGAACACGTCGATCACGATCAGCTGGTGCTATGGGGTTGGAAGCCCGGCCTCGGGCGTCGGCCGGTTTCTGTGCCGCACGACCAGTTCGTCGCCGCGTTCAAAACATGGGCCGCCGCCGGAGCGCCCTGCGCCGGCTGATCAGGGTTTCGCAGGCCACACGGCGTGTTGCGGATCGAACTCCATGCGCACGCATTCCTGCGCGCGCCAACCGAATCCGCCGATCGCCAGCGGACTCTCGCGCATCGCGTCCAGACCGAGTGCCGTTTCGATATCCACTTCGTTGATCGCCGCGGTGACGAACGCGCCGAGACCCGATTCTGTCGCCGTTAGCTGCAGCGTTTGCGACAGGTGGCCGACATCCAGGGTCACGGCGCGATAGACCTTGGCGTGATGGCGGTATTTCCAGAAACTGCGCTCGAAACGCGGCGCGAAGATTACGATCGCGTGCGCGTTGGCGAACCAGTCCTGTTGCGCGAGAAACGACAACGCCAGGTCGTGTGCCTCGTCGGCCGATAACGTCCGCAGCACTTCGAGCGCGTGATCGCCGACGTGATAGTGATACAGGCCGGACGCGATGTCCTCGACGTTCTGGATGAGCAGATAGGCTTCGGTCGGATGCAGCCCGCCGGCCGAGGGACTCGTTTTCTTGACGATGGCGACGTCATCGGTGACGGCGTGCACCGCCTGTGCGCCGAACACGCACTTCATGGTCCGGCTGAAGGTGGCGAAGGGCAGTTCGCGCGAACGATCGAAGTTCCGGCAGGTGCTGCGCCGGCGCAATATCTCGTCGAGCACGGACGGTTCGGACACGCTCAATGGAAGCCGATGGGCTTTTTCCGCTCGCGCGTGGAAATGCGGCGGCGGCGTTCCGAGTTTGCTCACCAGATCGTTGACGCTGGCGATCCCGATGCTGCTCACCTGTTTGCCCGAATCGATTCCCTGCCAGCGGCCGAACGCCTGTTGCGTGGCGGCGTACGGATGCCAGTGCACCGCGCGCACGGTTTCATCGCGCGCGCGATGGGTCGCGTCGTCCAGCGCATCGGTGATGAGCAAACCTTTGGCGATGAGGTCAGCGACGCGACCGGAATCGCCGCGCGGCGTCAGTTCCTCGGCATCTATCCAATCCTGAGACGACACGTCGCCGAGGAGCGGAAAATCTGCTGGATCGATGGCGACAGGTTTGTCCAGATGAGCGGCCAACGCGTGCCATTGGCGCTCCGTGCGCAAGCCCGAGCCGCCTTCCAGCAACGATTCGAGTTCGAATTCGAAACGTTCGTGCGGTTCGATGAGAACGATGGCGCAGCGTCGGATACGCATCAGCGTTTGAAAACGACGGCGATGATCGAACACGAGATTGTCATTCGACGTGGCTCAGCGCGACGTTCGAATGCCGTGGCACAGATGTTGCTCCGCACCCGCTGCGAGTTGTTCGCATCAAACCAGGGGAAATATATGGCCGGCTCCAAGATGACACCCGATATGGTCGACAAGTTACTCGACAAACTCGGCACAGACGATTCATTCCGCGCTCACTTCTCGAAAAATCCGGCCGGCGCGCTGCACACGCTGGGGGCCAACGCCGATTTCGAATGCGGCGACTGCATGTCGCCGAAAAACCTGGCGTCCAAGGAACAGCTCCAAAACAGCCGGCAGAAATTCCGCGACGCGTTGCTCGGCGCATCGTCGCACAATATTTTCAATCTGGAATCGTGACGTTCAGCGCGCGTGCGGCGTCCTGCGTGCGGGTTGCGATCGCGGCCGGTTGTTGCTTGACCGGCCAGATCGTCATGAAGTCCGCTAGATCTTTGCGCGCGAGATCGGCGCGTTTCTGATCGATCTGGATTTCCGCGGCGCGAAGTTCGGCGAGATTCGACTCGGCGATATAGCGCGTCTGCAAAATCTGATGGCAATTTATTTCCAGATAAGCACGGCCGCGATGCGCGGCGAGCCATCGCGTTTGCTTCAACGCATCGCCCGGTCGGCCGTCCGCAGAATACGCATCGACGAGGGCAACGTGCGTGAGATACAGCTCCGAACCATCGACCAGCTTTTCCAGTTCTGCGATCGCATCCTTGGCTTTGCCTGAATGCACCAGGCGAGCCGATCTGGCGACGGCCAACATGTTTTCCAGATTGACGTATCCATTGCCGCGGATTTTCGGCGCGGCCGTGTCGAGCGCGGCGGCGGCCAGGCCCGCGTCGCTGCCACGTTCGGCCAGATAAGCCGAGAATGCCAGCATGAACAACGCATCCTCGGGATAGACATCGCCAGCGTTCAGTACGCTCGCGCGCAGTTCGTCGACGAACGCATGCAGCGCCGGCCGGGTTTCTTCGGGTTTTGCGGTGTAATCGTCGACGCTAAACGACATCGCGCGATAAGCCTGTGCGAACGGCGGACCGATTTTCTCGGCCTGTGCCTGCGCGCTGCGCAACATGGCGCTGGCGCGGTCCCAATTACCCTGATCGACCGCGATGCCGGCGCGGTCGCGGGAGATGAACACATCGCTGGTCGGGATGCCGGTCGGTTTCTTGCGATCGAGCACACGCACGGCATCATCGAAACGCCGTTGCGCGGCAAACCAGTAGCCGTAAAACGCGCCCTCGAAACTTGAAATCGAGGTGGCGACGCGAAAACTTTTTTCGGCTTCCTCGAATCGATTTTCCGCGGTGAGGATATAACCCAGTGTGTAGTACGCCGCCGCACGTTGCGGATCGTAGACCGACAGCGCCGGTTCGATCGCAGTGATGGCGTCGGCCGCGCGGTTTTCCATCTGCCACGAAAAAAACGCGTAGTTGTAACTGGCGGCGTAATAGTCCGGATACAATTTGGCCAGCAGTTTCCATTTTTCCAGCATCGGCCCGGGCGGACCGCGCCGTGCAGCCCATGCATCGAGATACAACTGGTCGCGCGCCGGCAATCGGTCGCGCAGCGCGAGCGCTTTTTCGACGTAGGTGTAGGCGGTGGCAGAATCGTCGTCGCCTTCATAAACGCGCGCGATGCCGGTGTAGGCCAGCGCGAAATTCGCATCGAGTTTGACGGCGTGCTTGAACAGCTCCAATGCATCGGAGTCGTGCGAATTCGCGTACGCCTGCAGGCCCAGCGCATACGCGCGCAAGGCATCGAGATTCGATGTCGTGACCAGCGGCAACGGCGCGTTGTCAGCCTGCACGGAGGACAACGCTTCGCCGAGTCGCACGCGCAACTGTTGGCCCACTTTGTCCAGCGACGGCAGCACCGAACTGAAACCGACACCTTCGGCCGTTTCGGTGTAGACGGTCGCGCGACTGTGCGGATCGATCACTTCGGCCGTCACGCGAACGCGTCCGCCCACTTCGGCGACGGTCGGCAATACCAGCGCTCGCGCGCCGTCGCGGATCGCCAGTTCGCTGCCGACGGTGCGGTCGATGCGCGTTTTGTCCGCATCGCGCTGCATCAGTTCGAGAGTGCTGCGAACTTTGAGGTCGGAGACGATGTTGACGTAACGCGATTGCTCCAGACCGATGCGAAAGGCTGTCAGCAGCGAATCGTTGAGAATGGATTCGCCGGTCGCGTTGACGAGATCGCCGACCACGATCCAGTCGCGTTTTGCGAACGCGATCGCATCGGGACTGCGCAATCCGAAATAGGCCAGCGCGCCGACCGATGCGACGATGATCGATATCTCGATCGCCAGCGCCGTGCGGCGTCGCCACCACGGCACCTCACGATAGGCTTTTCCGCTCGGCGCAGGCGCGGCCATCGGCGCGATGTTGCGCTCGCCGACTTCATACACCGCCAGCGGCTCGGCCACGCCTTTGAAGCGGTAGCGACCGTGTTCTTTCCACTCGACGTTCTCGTTGCCTTCCAGGTCGGCCTGGGCACGAACGATCAGCGCTTGCGCGACGCCGGACAATAAAATCTGTCCCGGCAGCGCCAGATGCATGAGACGCGCGGCGACCGGTTTGGCAATCCCTTCGACTTCGACCGGCTTGGCGCCGCGCGCGATGTCTTCGCTGCTGTTTTCCCACAACAGCACGTCCCCGACATGAATGCCGATGCGCGCTTTCAACGGCAGGAATTCCAGTTCGCCCAGTTCGCGCAGCAGACGCTGATATTCCATCGCGAAGGCCACGGCTTGCACCGGACGGTCGAACAACAGCAGGAAGCCATCGGTTTTGTCGATTTCGCGACCGCGATGGCGTTGCAGGAGATCGCGCGAAAAGCGATCGAGCTGCTGCATGAATTCGGCGCCCTTGCGATCGCCGAGCTGTTCGATCAACGCGGTGCTGTTGACCAGATCGCAGATCGCGATGGCACGCAAGACCGACTCGGGCCTGGCGTGGCCGTTGCCTGAGGACATGTCGGTCTGGATCTCGCTCATCCTGTCCGTTGCACGAGGCGCGCGGTTCCGTCCGCGGTGCGCGGAACCTCGATTCTGCCCAAAACGACACGCCGCGCCAATCGCAACATGGAATGGATCAGGCGTGCAGGCTCCACGTGCTGCCACCCTCACCTTTGGCGCGATACAACGCCGCATCGGCCTGGCTGTACCAGTTGGACCAGTCCGAATCGTCGGAGCAATGACTGACTCCGACACTGACGCTGACGCTGAGGCCGTCCAGCGGCGCGGCGAATCGCAGTTCGCCGATCGTCTCCACGATGCGCGCGGCCAGAGCGGTCGCTTGCTGTGGATCGGCAATCTGCGCGAGCAAAGCGAATTCGTCGCCACCCAGCCGCGCCGGCAGGTCGCACGGCTTGGCCACGCGCGCGACTTCATCGGCGACGGCGCGCAGTACTTCGTCGCCGGCCAGATGGCCGTATTCGTCGTTGATGCGCTTGAACTGATCCAGATCGATCAGCACCAGCGACAACTCCGCGCCGGCGACACGATGCTCGTCGAGGTTTTCCAGAAACTGATAGAGACCGCGCCGATTGGTCAGGCCAGTGAGTTCATCGGTGCGGACGAGGCGGTTCGCCGTCGACAACTGCGTTTGCGTCTGGCGCAGCGAATCCAGCGTGACCAGCAAATCTTCGTTGCGCCGTTTCAGGTGTGCGATGAGCTGTTGTTCGCTGGCCACGAGATAAGCGAACGAACGGCGCATGAACTGCGCGAGGATCGCAGGCTCGGATTCGAGCAGATGATCGAACGCCGGATAATCGATGACGCGCAGCGAACACGCGGTGTGCGCTACTGCGCTGGCGACGCGCGAATGATTGCCGATGAACAGCGCCAGTTCGCCGAAATATTCGCGCGGACCGAGCAGTTTGTGCGGCATGCCGTCGCCGAATTCGATACGGATCTGGCCGGTCTCGATCGCATACATGCTGCGGCCGATCTCGCCTTTTCGGAACAGCACCTCACCGGCCGCGACGCGCCGGTTCTGGCCGGCGCCGCGCAGGACCACGAATTCGGTATCCGACAGTTGCCGCGGCAGATGCGCAGACGCAGCCCGGGGCGGCAGGCTCACCGGCGATTCGGCGCGGCCATCGGCAATAAACGACACGGTCGACACGATCGCGCAGTCCCCCGGAACGATCGGCCGCGGCGGCGGCCGATGTCCCGATCATATCGGATATGCCCAAGGAGGGCATCCTGACAAATTTACCGGCCGATTCAGGCCGCCGTCGCCACTTTCGTGGCCTGGAACTGTTCTTCTTCGGTCGAACCTTTCAGCGCGACCGTCGAGGACTGGTTGCCTTGAATCGTCTGCGTCACCGTATCGAAATAGCCGGTGCCGACTTCGCGCTGATGCTTGACCGCCGTGAAGCCCAAGTCGGCGGCGGCGAATTCGGCTTCCTGCAATTCCACGAACGCGGTCATCTGGCGGCGCGCATAACCGTGCGCCAGATTGAACATCGAATAATTGAGCGCGTGGAAACCGGCCAGCGTGATGAACTGGAATTTGTAGCCGTAGGCGGCAATTTCCTTCTGGAATTTCGCGATGGTCGCGTCATCGAGATTCTTCTTCCAGTTGAACGATGGCGAGCAGTTGTACGCGAGCAGCTTGCCGGGAAATTTCGCGTGGATCGCCTCGGCGAATTGGCGCGCGAATTCGAGATCGGGCTTGCCGGTTTCGCACCACACCAGATCAGCGTATGGCGCGTAGGCGAGCCCGCGCGAGACGGCCTGGTCGAGGCCCTTGCGCGTTTTGTAGAAACCTTCGACCGTGCGCTCTCCGGTGATGAAGGGCGCATCGTTAGGGTCGATATCCGACGTGACCAGATCGGCGGCTTCCGCATCGGTGCGCGCGACGAGCAAGGTCGGCACGCCCATCACGTCCGCAGCCAGCCGCGCCGCGACCAGCTTGTCGACGGCTTCGCGCGTCGGCACCAGAACCTTGCCGCCCATGTGTCCGCACTTCTTCACGCTGGCGAGCTGATCTTCGAAATGCACGCCCGCCGCGCCGGCTTCGATCATCGCCTTCATCAGTTCGAACGCGTTGAGCACGCCGCCGAATCCGGCTTCGGCATCGGCCACGATCGGCTGCAGCCAATCCACGTCGTCCTTGCCTTCGGCGTGATTGAGTTGATCGGCGCGCAGCAACGTGTTGTTGATTCGCTTGACCACCTGCGGCACGGAGTTGGCCGGATACAGCGATTGATCCGGATACATTTCGCCCGCGATATTCGCATCCGCAGCCACTTGCCAGCCGGAAAGATAGATCGCCTTAAGACCGGCCTTGACCTGTTGCATCGCCTGATTGCCGGTCAGCGCGCCCAGCGCGTTGACGAAATCTTCGGTCTGCAGATAGCGCCAAAGTTTTTCGGCGCCGTGTTTTGCCAGGGAATGTTCGATCGGCACGGTTCCGCGCAGCCGCGCGACGTCGTCGGCCGAATACGGCCGGGTCACGCCTTTCCAGCGCGCATTGTTCTGCCAATCGATCTTGATCTGTTCAGCGGTAGCGAAAGTGTTTTTCATGGTCGAGCGTCCTGTGCCTGGTTTATGTTGCAGTCGCACACTAAGCCCGATTCCATCGATTTGACAAACTGAATGTTTCAATGCTTTGATTTGACAATGTTAACCTTCACGCAACTCGCTGTACTCGTTGGCGAAATCCATGAAAAAGCCGCCCGGCTCGCGTAAAACAGCCACGAAACCGAAGCCGGTTCAGCGCTTCTATTACAAGGGCAATCGCAATCGCCAACTGCGCGCGTTCTGTTACGCGGTCAAATTCGGCACGGTTGCGCGGGCGGCCGAAGCGCTGTTTCTTTCACCGTCTTCGGTCAGTCTTCAGATATCCGCGCTGGAGCGCGAACTCGGATCGCACCTGCTCGAACGCACCCGACCGCGACTGGCGCTCACGCGAGAGGGTCAAATGCTTTACGACCTGGCGCGACCGTTAATCGAAGGCGTCGAAGGCATCGATCGCCAGTTTCACGCGCAACGCCAGGGCATGGACGCCGGAGAAATCGTCGTCGCCGCCGGCGCATCCACCATCCAGTACTTGTTACCGCCGCTGGTGCGCGCGTTCCGCGAACAGCACGCGAAGGTCCGACTCCAACTCGCCAACGTCACCGGAAAGGACGGGCTGGCGCTGCTACGGTCGGACCAGGCCGATTTGGCGATCGGTTCGATGCTCGATGTTCCGCACGATCTTTCCTACGAACCCATCTATTGGTTCGATCCGATGTTGATCCTGCCGCTCAACCATCCGCTGGCGGAGAAGACCGATATCACGCTTGCCGATCTGTCGCCGTACGGACTCATCCTGCCGCCGCAGCGGCTGACGACGTATCGGCTCGTCGATCTGGTCTTCCAGCAGGCGCAGGTTCCGTACAGCGTCGCGATCGAAGTCGGCGGCTGGGAAGTGATCAAGCAATACGTCGCGATGGGCATGGGCATTTCGATCGTGACGGGCATTTGCATCAACGACTCGGATCGCTCGAAATTGGCGGTGCACAACATGCGGCGGTTCTTTCCGCAGCGCAGCTATGGCGTGGTCATGCGTAAGGGCAAATATCTTTCGCCCCAGGCGCGCGCATTCATCGATCTGGTCAAACCCGATCTTTTCGTGAGACGCGACTATTACGAGTCGGGTCATTCGGAGCGGTAAGAAAGGCCTTCGTTGCCCGAAACACTAACCGCTGCGGGATATCGCAGCGAGTAGACGCTCTACGCTCCTTCCCCCGCACGCGGGGGAAGGTTGGGATGGGGGCAAGGCACCTCGCCAGTCTCCCAAATAGCCCGAGGAAAAAGCAGCAATTCGAACAATGACCACATAAAAACGCGAAGAGGTAAATCAAATCGTCCCGCGATTTTTCCCCTGCCACGGCTCGTAGAATTTCCGAATACTCACCATGTCTGCATCCGCATCATCCGTCGTGTAAATCAATTCGCCGAATCCGATGGTCTTTTCGGGATAGTGGAAGTACACCGGCAAAATCGGCACCTGCGCCTCGTGCGCGATACGCCAGAATCCACTTTTCCACTTCTGTACTCGTTTGCGCGTGCCTTCCGGGGCGATGGCGAGCCAGAAGCGTTGACGGGTTTCGAATTCGTGTTTCATTTCGCCGACGACGCCGCGCGCCGCGTGTCGATCGATCGGGATGCCACCGAACGAACGCAACAGCGGGCCGAGCGGCCAGAAAAACGCTTCGCGTTTGCCGATGAACTGCACGTTGAGCCGCAAGCCGTATTTGAACAGCAATCCCCACACCACGTCCCAATTGCTCGAATGCGGCGCAGCGATAGCAACGAGCTTAGAAACGTTCGGAAATTGCCCGGCCATGCGCCAGCCGCAACGTGTGAGAATCCATCGGCAAATCGGTGCGACCACGCGCGATGGCCGCATGCGCGGCATCTCCGGCGGAATCGCCGGGAAGCGATCGTCGATCAATCCTCGCTCCAGCGCGCCGAACGTGTCTGTTTGTGCTGCGAACGTTTTTTCTTCGACGCGATGCGGCGCTCTTTCGACGCCCGCGTAGGCTTGGTCGCCACGCGTTTTTTCGGAACGTGCAGGGCTGCGCGAATAATATCCGCCAGCCGTTCGCGCGCGTCGTCGCGGTTGCGCGCCTGATCGCGAAAACGGTTGGCCTGGATGACGAGAATGCCGTCGCCGGTGAGCCGACGGTCTTTGCGTGCGAGCAAGCGTGCACGCAGCGTTTCCGGAAGACTCGGCGATTGCGCCACATCGAAACGCAACTCGACCGCGCTCGCCACTTTGTTGACGTTCTGCCCACCCGGCCCTGACGCGCGAACGAACGTTTCGGTGAATTCGCTATCCGGAATCTTCACGCTGGCGGAAATTTCGAGCACGTTCAATCCCGAAAGTTTTCGAACTGCACGGGCATTTTCAGATCGGCCGCGCGCAAGAATGCAATCGCCGTTTGTAGATCGTCTTTTTTCTTACCGACGATGCGGACTTTATCGCCCTGAATCTGTCCTTCGACTTTCATCTTCGCTTCCTTCACGCGTTTGACGATGTCCTTGGCCAGCGGCTGATCGATGCCCTGTTTCAGTGTGACTTTCTGCTTCGCGGTCGCGAGATTGATTTCCGGATCGTCGATCTCGGCGCAACGGATGTCGATGTGCCGGCTCGCCAATCGTTGTTTGAGAATATCGAGCATTTGCTTGAGCTGGAAATCGGCTTGCGCTTTTAGCGTGATGACGGTTTCCTCCAACGCGAATTCCGCGCCTGTGCCTTTGAAATCGAAACGGGCGGACAACTCGCGATTGGCCTGGTCGACCGCGTTGGTCAACTCGTGCAGATCGAGATTGGAGACGACGTCGAAGGATGGCATGTCGGAAAATCCCCTAAAGTAGACATCGATTTTAGCAGTGTGCGGGCGTCGCGCCGATGGCATTCTCCCAGCCGAATCGCGCGATCACTCGACGCCATGTTTCATCGAGCGAAGCGGAAAACGCAAGCGCCGCACCCTCGACAGGGTGACGCAGTTCCAGTTTCCATGCATGCAAGAGCATGCGATGCACGCCGAAATGCATGCGCCACAACCGGTTGTGATCGCCGCGGCCGTGACTGGTGTCGCCGATCACGTGATGCGATTCGTGATGGAAATGCTTGCGTATCTGCCGGTAGCGGCCGGTGTGCGGCGAGGCTTCGACGAGTGCGTAACGCTGTTCGGGATATTTGCCGAGCGCGATCGGGACGGTCGTCGTCGCGAGCGTTCGCCAATGCGTCACCGCGGATTTTCGTGGCGAATTGTCGCGCACGTCGGGCAGCGCATAATCGATGACGCCCTCGCCTTCCGGCCAGCCGCGCACGACGGCAAGATAGCGTTTGGTCACGCTGCGATCCATGAACTGTCGGCCGAGTTCGCCGGCGATCTCGCGCGATTTGGCGAGCAGCACGACACCCGATGTCGCGCGATCGAGTCGATGCGCGAGAAATAGATCCATGCCTTTCGCAGCGCGCAGACGGTCGAGCAGAAAATCGTTTTCGCCGGCGGCGATCTTGCTGCGATGGATGAGCAGGCCCGCCGGCTTGTTCACCGCGAGCAGCCACGCATCCTCGAAAACGATGTCGATGTCGTCGAGCAATTCGACCTAGCGTGTGCGGCGCAGCGCGATGGCAAATGCGACGACACCGAGCACGGCAGCGCTGCCCGCAATCCACGGGTACGACGCGGTGTACGTCAGCGCGTAAACGAGACTCGCGCCGATCAGCAGAACGCCGCCGATGCCGGCGATGATCGCGGTGCGCAGTCGCGCGCGTTCGGAAAGTTCGGAGACGACCAGACTTTCTTTCCGGCGCGAAACATCGAAATCGCCGGACGCGGCTTTCTTGAAATACGTGTGCACCAGTTCCGGCATTTCCGGCGCACTGGCGATCCACAGCGGCAGACGCGAACGCACGTCGCGCAACGTGCGGCGCAGTCCGTACCGTTTCTTGAGGATTTCAGCGAGCACGGGTTTGGCCGTGGCCCAGATATCGATCTGCGGATACAGCAGTCGGCCGATGCCTTCGATGTTGAGCAGCGTTTTTTGCAGAAGGATCAATTGCGGCTGCAACGTCAATTCGTATTGCCGCGCGACGGAGAATAATTTGATCACGACTTCGGCAATCGAGATTTCCGACAGCGGCCGCGTGAAATACGGTTCGCACACGGTGCGCACCGCGGATTCGAGTTCGTCGACGCGGATATGCGACGGCATCCATCCCGCTTCGAGATGCAGCTCGGCGATGCGTTTGTAATCGCGATCGAACAGCGCCATGAAATTCTGCGCGAGCAGATACTGATCGCGTTCGGAAAGCGAACCGACGATGCCGAAATCCAGCGCGATGAATCGAGGATCGGTCTTGCGTTGCAGATCGACCCAGATATTTCCGGGATGTGCGTCGGCGTGAAAAAAGTTGTCGCGAAAAACCTGCGTGTAGAAAAGTCGAATGCCTTTCTCGGCGAGTGCGACGCGATCCACGCCGGCCGCATCGATTGCGGCCAGATCGTCGACCGCCGCGCCGTAGACGCGATCCATCGTCAGCACGCCGTTCTTGCTGTGCGACCAGTACACCGCCGGAATCAGGACGTCTTCGCCGGATGCGAAATTCCGGCGCAGCACGCTCGCATTGGCCCCTTCGCGCTGCAGATCGAGTTCGTTGCGCAATGTCGTTTCGATTTCCGCGACGATCTCGCGCGGGCGGATTTTGTCGGCCGCCGGATGCCAGCGCTGCGCAAGTTCGCCGAGCGCGCGCAGCAGATCGATATCCGCGGCGATGCGTGTTTCGATGCCGGGCCGCAGTACTTTGACGACGACATCGGCGCCGTTCGGTAATGTCGCCGCGTGGACTTGCGCGATCGATGCGGAAGCCAGCGGCGTTTCGTCGAACGATGTATACAATGTCGCAATCGGCGCGCCGAGCGCCGATTCGATCGCCGCGCGTGCCTGGCTTCCGGGAAACGGCGGCACCTGATCCTGCAGTTGCGACAGCTCGTCGGCGACATCCGGCGGCAGCAGATCGCGGCGCGTGGAAAGAATCTGTCCGAACTTGACGAAGATCGGTCCGAGTTCGATCAGCGCCAGGCGCAAACGCGCGCCGCGCGACAGATGCGCGAGGTCGATTTTTGGTTTCGGCAGTATCGGACGCAGCCAACGCAGCGGACGAAACAGATGTGTCGATTGCACGAGCTCGTCGAGACGATAACTCTCGAGCGTCGCGGCGATGCGCAGCATGCGCGGCAATTGCCGCAATGGCGTCACGTTTTTTCTCCGGGCTTCAGTTGCCGGATGCGCGCTTCGAGACGATCGCTGCGTTCGCGTAATGCATCGACCTCGTCGAAGAACTGTTCGGCTTCGGCAACCGCGACGACGTCGCGGCTTTCGTCGCGCAGGAAATCGGCGGTGTTCGTGGCGAACGATTTCACCGATTCGCGCGACCACGCCATCGCACTGCTGACCGCACGCGCGATGGGTACACCGATGACGTCGCCGAATACCTGAGCGAACGCCGCTTCGATATCGGGTTGAAAATCCCGCATGATTTTCTCGACGTGACGCGCCAGTTCCGCATCGCCCGAAATATCGACTTTGCCGGGCGGCATCAAAGAATCGTCGCTCCGGCGCAATGCGAAAGCGAGCAGACTCGCTGGGCTCGCACGAAGATTCAGATCGCGCTCGGCTTGCCAATGCGGGCCGACACGCAAACGATCGCCGTCGACGGTGATCGCCATGGCCAGATCGAGCGGGCGGAATTCGATGCCGATGCGCCGGCCATCGAGTTTGGCGAGCTGTTCGCGCGTGACCGGATCGAGCGCGAGCGCGCGATTGATCGCGGCTTCGAGCACGGCGCCGAGTCGCGACAGCAGCGGATTGGGTTGGCGGGATAGATCGACGTTCACCACGCGATTCTACCTTGCCGCGCGGTGCGAGATGGCGCGATCAGGATCGGCGTGACATGCGTTCGCGCGCCAGATACTGCGACAGGCGCGCCAGCCCTTCGGCCATGGTCACGGTCGGTGCGTAGCCGAGGTCGTTGCGCGCGGCATCGATGTTGAACCAGTGCGAAGTCGACAGTTGTTCGACGATGAATCGCGTCAGCGGCGGTTCGCGCTGGATGCGCAATGTTTGATAAATCGTTTCGAGCGCCGCACCGAGAAATTGCGCGAGACCGAGCGGCATGCGTCGCGTCTCCGGCGGAAATCCATCGGCGCGCAGCCAGCTATTGATCAGTGCTTCGTGCGTGACCGGTTCGCCTTGGCCGATGAAATATTTCTTGCCGGCGATCGGCGAGCCGATGCCGATTTTCTGCACGGCCAGAACGTGCGCGGAGGCGGCGTTGTCGATGTAGGTTGCGTCGATCTTTTTGTTCGCGGTTCCGATGATGCGCAAGCGTCCGCTGCGCGCCTGCTTGAGAATTCTCGGCAGCAGATTCGGATCGCCCGGTCCCCAGATGAAATGCGGACGCAATGCGACGGTGGCCAATTCGCTGCCATTCGCCGCGAGCACGCGCTGTTCGGCGAGCGCTTTGGTTTGTGCGTACGGACTGCTGAAATGACTCGCATACGGCGCCGATTCGTCGACGCCTTCGTGATCGTGGCCGTCGATGATCACGCTCGGGCTGGATGTGAAAACGAGTTTGTCGATCTCGTGGAGTTCGCATGCGGCGAGCACGTTGTCGGTGCCGCGCACGTTCGTTTCGTAGTAATCCTCGAGCTTGCCCCACGCGCCGACTTTGCCGGCGCTGTGCACGATCGCGTCGACACCTTCGGCGGCCGAGGCGACACTATCGAGATTGCTCACATCGCCGATACGCTGTTCGACTTGAAGTTCGTCGAGCCCGGCATGCCGGCTGCGGTTGAACGCGCGCACCGTGTGGCCCGCGGCAACGAGTTGCTTGCACACCGCTTGACCTAAAAACCCGCCCCCGCCGGTTACGAGAACCTTCATGGCCGCACCATTCGCCCCTGTCCGGCGATTGTAACGTTCGCAGCTGCCGAGTGCGATTTACGCCCGCTTAAGTGATGCGGGCTTACCGTGCATCGATTGAGTTTGGAGCGGTGCCATGTGGTGGAAATGTGCGTGTCTCGGTGCGTTGGCGTGGTTCGCTTCGGCGGCCGCGCGGGCGGAGACCGATTACAGTGGAACGACGCCCTCCGGCGCGTATTACCGCATCGCGGTGCCGGATGGCTGGAAAACGGGCGACGTTCTGGTCTTGTATCAGCACGGACTGTCGTTCGACGATCCGGGACCGAACCCGGATCTCGGTCCGCTCAAAGATCTGCAACTCCAGGAAGGTTACGCGATCGCCGCGTCGAGCTATCGGCAACGCTCGTGGGCACTGTTCACCGCCGCGGACGACAACGCGGAATTGCTGACGACGTTCAAGCAGCTCGTGGGCACGCCCAGCGCGATCATTCCGTTCGGCGCGTCTTTGGGCGGACTGGTTTCGCTCAAGCTCGCCGAGGATTCGCGTTTCGCACCGGTGCCGGGTGTTTATTCGGCGTGTCCGCCGGCGGCGGGATCACGCGCGTGGGATCAAGCGATCGATTTGCGCCTGGCGTACGACGTCGTGTGCAAAAACGCAGGCGAATTGCCGACCGGCGATCAGCCGTATCCGTGGGCGTACGACCTCGACGATATTCCGAACGATCTGTCCGATCTCGAAGACAAAGCGCAGTTGCTGCAAACGTTGTTACCGGTCAACCAATGCACGGGGATCGATCTGCCGGCGCAAATCCGCAATGGCGCGATGAAGCGCAGGCTCGCGGAATTGATGAATCTCGGGCACATCACCGACGAAGATTTTTTCGTGACCAATCTGGGTTACGCGACGTATGCGCTGAGCGATCTGGTGCGCGCGCCGGATAAATTGAATACATCCAATCCGTTCAGCACGATCGGCGTCGATTACAACGACGACGTGATCAACGCCGGTATCGCGCGCATCCAGGCCGATCCGTTCGCCTCGCTGTATTTCAAATGGTCGTCGGATTTTCGTGGTCGCGTCGATCCGCGGACGAAGATCATTTCGATACACACCAGTCAGGATCAGCTCGTGATTCCCGCCAATCAGGATGTGTTGCGGCGTGCGTTGCCGAGTTCGCAATTGACCAGCGCGATCGTCACGGAATCATCGCCGACGCATTGCGGTTTCAGTCTGGCCGAAGGTGTCGCCGGGTGGGAAGCGTTGCGCGCGTGGGTTGCGGGCACACCGCAGCCGCGCGTGGCCGATCTGCAGGCCGGATGCAATGCGGCGATCGGCGCGGGTGCGGAAGGTCCATGCCGTTACGATCCGAATGCCACGGTGCCGACGTTCGACAGCCAGGTGCGTCCGCGCCAGCCGATCACGGCAGCACCGGTCGACGCGCGTTACAGCGGCCAGTGGTATGACCCGCAGCGCAGCGGCGAAGGGATCGGTCTGGAAATTCTTCCCGGCAACAAGGCGGTTGTATACTTTTTCACTTATCCGCCGGCCGGTGCGACGAACGCGCAGACGTGGATGGTCGGGGTCGGTGATGTGATCGACAACGGTATCGAATTCGCGGATGTGCAATTGCCGTCGCTCGATGCGAGCGGTCACATCCAGGCCCATCACTGGGGCCGCATCGGATTGACGTTCAACGATTGCAACAGCGGCGCGATGCGCTGGGACGGTCCGGAAAACTGGGGTTCGTTGGCAGTACCGTTGGTGCGGCTGGCGTCGCCGGAAGGACTCGGTTGCGGCGTTCAGGGCGGTTCGCCGCCGAGGGCGAAAGCCGCGACGGGATCGTGGGATGACCCCACCTATTCGGGTCGCGGGTTTCTGTTCGAACAGCTCAGTTCGCAATCGATCGCAACGCTGTGGTTTGGTTTCGATGCGAACGGCGCACAGAGCTGGGTCGGCGGCATCTTGAATGCGAACGCGGACGGTTCGTTCAGCGGACCGGTCGCGCGCACGTTCGGCACGCATTTCGGGCCGGATTTCGATCGCGCGGCAGTGCACCGAGTCATCAACGGCACGCTCACCACGTCGCCGTTCTCATGCACGACAACGACATCGCAGTTCCAAGCTCAGCCGGGTGAAACGGCAGTGATTCCACCGTCACTCGCGTTGCGGCGAATCACCACACCGCTGGGAATGCCGGCGTGTGCGCCGTGATCAATGTTCCTTGATCGGATAGGTCTGCACGCCGTCGCTGGTCGGCGGCGGTTGTGTGTTCACTCGCGCGCGATCGTGCATGCGTACGCCGCCACATACGTAGGCTTCGAAGGTTTGCGATCCGTCGGTCGGATCGCTGGTCGCCTTGATGGTGTCGGCGGGTAGTGTCGCCGCCTGATTTCTGGCGAGCGTTTCGAGTTCGTCACGCACTTTCAACGAGGGGCGATGATAGAACGCGACCTTGTCGGTGACGGACACCGACACACTGCCCGCATCGCGGCAACCGCTGACGTTGCCGTCGTACGCGACATGCACGGCGTTGCCGCTGTCGCTGGATTTGACCCAGGTGCACGCCTGCACGCCGACGAGCGTGGCGATGGAAATAAAAACGTAGCGTAATTTCATGATCGATGACCGCAATTCAGGATTGCGGTCACCTTATCGCGAATAAATCGTCAATGCACTACGTTGCCGTCTGCATCGAGCACTTGCACGGCACCCAGGTTCAGGGCGCGGACAGGTTGCTCGATCTGCTTGCGGTCGCCGACGATGACCCAGGTCAATCCGTTGGCCTTCACTACTTCTTTCGCGGCGGCCTGGATGTCGGCGTCTTTCTGCGCTTCGACGCGATGCTTGAAAGTCTGCACGAAATCGTCGGGGCGATGATAGGTGACGATGTTCTGCACCGCGCCGAGCACCGCGCCGGTGCTTTCGTATTCGCCGGGCAACGCGCGCATGTCGCCGTTTTTCACCTTGGCGATTTCTTCATCGGTCAACGGCTGGCTGCCGACGAGATCTTT
>JBDUEI010000109.1:0-16886 GCA_040002515.1 Rudaea sp.
TTCAAGACGATCGCGGAGACGGTGGAATCGTCGGCGAGCGTCAACGTCAATCCGCATCAGCTCGATATCGTCTTGCCGCAGGATTTCATCTTACCGGCAGGCGGACTGAACATTCGTTGGCCCGATCCGCCGCTCAATCAGGAAATGCGCTTGCATCAATATGCGGTCGATGCGGCGTGTGCGTTTGCGCGTGCGAATCGCATCGATCGCGTCGTCATCGATTCGCCGAAGGCTCGGCTCGGCATCGTCACGACGGGCAAGAGTTATCTCGACGTGCTGCAGGCGCTGGAATATCTGGGCATCGATGCGCGCGCGGCAGCGGAGATCGGTATACGTGTATACAAAGTCGGGATGACGTGGCCGCTCGAGCCGATCGGTATTCGCGAATTCGCGAAAGGTCTCGAAGACATTATCGTCGTGGAAGAAAAGCGCTCGTTCATCGAATCGCAGATGAAAGAGTCGATGTACAACTGGGAACATAGCGTGCGTCCGTCGATCATCGGCAAGTACGATGAATCCGGCGCGTGGGTATTGCCGTCGACGAATGAATTGACGCCGGCGACGATTGCACAGGTGATCGCCAAGCGCCTCGCCAAATTCTTCACCAGCGATGCGATCACCTCGCGTTTGCGCTGGATCGAGGAGAAGGAAAAAGAACTCACGTTGCCGCGCGCGAATTTTCCGCGCCCCGCGCATTACTGTTCGGGCTGCCCGCACAACACATCGACGGCGGTGCCCGAAGGTTCGCGTGCGCTCGGCGGCATCGGTTGTCATTACATGGTGACGTGGATGGATCGCCGCACCGAAACCTTCACGCAGATGGGCGGCGAAGGTGCGACGTGGTGCGGCCAGGCGCCGTTTACCGAAACCAAACACGTCTTCCAGAATCTGGGCGACGGCACGTATTTCCATTCCGGTTCGCTGGCGATCCGGCAGGCGATCGCGGCGAAGGTCAATATCACCTACAAGATTCTGTACAACGACGCGGTGGCGATGACGGGCGGCCAGCCGGTCGACGGCACGCTGACCGTGCCGGACATCGCGCATCAGATGCGCAGCGAAGGCGTGCAGACGATCATCGTGATGTCCGACGACATCGAGAAATGGTCGGATCATTCCGTGTTTCCGACCAATGTCGAATTCATCCATCGCGATGAACTCGATGCCGTGCAGAAACGCATGCGTGAAATCGAAGGTGTTTCCGTACTGGTCTACGACCAGACCTGCGCGACGGAAAAGCGCCGCCGCCGCAAACGCGGACGGATGGAAGATCCGAAGAAACGCGTGTTCATCAATTCGCTGGTCTGCGAAGGGTGTGGCGATTGCGGCGAAAAATCGTTCTGCGTTTCCGTGCTGCCGAAAGAAACCGAATACGGACGCAAGCGCGAGATCGATCAAAGCAACTGCAATAAAGATTATTCCTGCGTCAAAGGGTTCTGCCCGAGCTTCGTCACGGTGCACGGCGGTGGCTTGAAGAAGAAAAAAGGCGGCGCGGCAAAAGTGGATTTTTCCACATTGCCACAACCGACATTTGCGACGAATCTCGATCGGCCGTGGAACATTCTCGTCACCGGCATCGGCGGAACGGGTGTGGTGACGATCGGTGCGTTGATCGGCATGGCCGCGCATCTGGAAGGCAAGGGCGCCACGGTGCTCGATCAAACGGGGCTTGCGCAGAAAGGTGGCGCGGTGACGTGTCATCTGCGTATCGCGAATTCGCCGAGCGATATTCATGCGGTGCGAATCGCGGCCGGCGAGGCCGATCTCGTGCTCGGCTGCGACATGGTCGTCGTCAACGATTATTGGGCGCTGTCGAAGATTCGCGCGGGACGTTCGCGCGTCGTGCTCAACACCTATGAAGCGATGCCCGGCACATTCACGACGAAGCCGGATATGCAGTTCCCCGCGCAGCAGATCATTGACGCAGTGAAGACGGCGCTCGACGGCGGCGCGCCGGAATTGGTCGCCGCCACCGAACTGGCGACCGCACTGCTCGGCGATTCGATTGCCTCGAACCTGTTCATGCTCGGCTATGCCTGGCAGAAGGGCTGGGTGCCGCTGACGCTGGACGCGTTGATGCGCGCCGTCGAGTTGAATGCTGCGGCGATCGAAATGAACAAGACGGCATTCAACTGGGGACGAATGGCCGCGCACGATATCGCGCGTGTGCGCGACGCTGCGTTGGGCGGATCGGTGACGGAAATGAGCACGGCGATTCCGGAATCGCTGAACGACAAACATCTCAGCGATAACGTCGATGAAATGATCGCGCGCCGCGTCGAATTTCTGACCGCGTATCAAAATGCGGCATATGCGCAAAAGTATAAATCGCTGGTCGACCGAGTTCGCGCCGAAGAGCAGGCGAAGACTCCGGGCACGTCAGCGCTGACCGAAGCCGTCGTTCGATACGCATTCAAACTAATGGCGTACAAAGACGAATACGAAGTCGCGCGCCTTTACACCAGTGGCGATTTCGAAAAACGCGTGCGCGATACGTTCGATGGCGACTACAAAATCCACTTCCATCTCGCGCCGCCGATGTTCTCGCGTCGTGACAGCGAAGGCCATCTACGCAAATCCGAATACGGTTCGTGGATTTTCGGCGCGTTTAAACTTCTGACTAAATTCAAAGGTCTGCGTGGCACGGCATTCGATCTGTTCGGTTACACCGCGGAACGCAAGCAGGAACGTGAGCTTATCCGCGAATATTTCGCGACGGTAGACGAATTGATCGCGAAACTGAATCGCAACAACCAAGCATTGGCCGTGGAAATCGCGTCGATTCCCGAGCTGATCCGCGGCTACGGGCACGTAAAGGAAGCCCACTATGCCAAGGCGCGGGCGCGCTGGAACGTGTTGATGTCGGCGTGGCACAATCCGGTCGTGGAGAACGTCGCCGCCTGATCCATCGGGCCTCGCGCGGCCCACCTCGAAACGATCGCCACAGGGGATGGTCGATGGGTTTGGACAGCAGCCAGTTCGGCGCGCTCGTCGGCGAAACGTCCGATGTGCCGCGCTGGAGTTTCGGCGGCGACGTGGATGATCCCGCGCCGTCGATCGACCTGTATACAAAGCCGCGTGCGCAAATCAGGCGCGCGTCGTCGTGCGCGTGCGGAAGCGGACTGCGCTACAAACACTGCTGCGGCTGGCTGATCGACGAGGGTTCGCCGTACGCGGATGTCCAGGTCGCGCTGGTTCGCCGCGCCATCGTTCTGATGCAACGCGGCGAAGCCCGGCGCGCGGCGACCTTGCTGCATCGACTGCGTGCCGAATCGATCGATGATGTTTGGCTCGCGCTCGAAGCCGGTGAGATGTGCCTCGATCTCGATTTGCTCCATCAGGCATCGGCACTGTTACAACGCGCCGTCGCGATGGGCGGCGCCGGCGCGCGGGCGATCGATGCGTTGCAGGAATGTCGCGATCTCATCGACCGGCATGATGTGCGAGCGTCCGCTAGCCGCGCCTTGAATGAACATCTGGCTCGGCTCAACGCGCGCGCGAAGTCGGCGCACAACATGTCGCATGTCCATATCGTCTGCAAGCTGGACACGATCGGCGGCACCGAATCGCGTGCGTTGAATGTGTATCGGCAGCTTTCTCCGCACATTCGCACCACGCTGTGGTCGACGACGCCCGTACTCGCGGCGCACGCGGCCGCGGGCGACATCCGCCGGATTTCGCCGCACGATGTGCCGGCCGGCGGCACGCTGGTTTTGATAGGCACTTATTTCGATTGCGGCGATTGGCTAGAAACGCAGCCGTTCGACCGCGTCGTCATCTGCCATAACTTGGCGACGCAATCGCACAGTCTCGAAAACCGCCTGGCGCAGATCGAATCGAATCCCGCCCGGCCCGAGGTCCGTCTCACGTTTCCGTCGGCGCTGTTCAAGGATACGGCCGGGTTGCCGGGGCGCGTCGAATTTTCGCCGATCGATCTGACGAAGTTTCGCCGCACTCGGGCACACGGTCCGAATCGCCGTCTGACCATCGGCCGTCACGGCCGCGCGCATCCGATGAAGTTTCATCCCAACGATCCGGCGTTCTTTCGTTCGGTGATGGCGCGCGGACACGCCGTAAAAATTCTCGGCGGCACTCAGATCGCCCACTGTTTCGAAAACGAACGCGGAGCGCGACCGGAATTGTTCGCCGTCGGTGCGCGCTCGGTTCAGGCGTTTCTGGAAGACCTCGACATCTTCATCTATCGCAGCCATCCGCAGTTCATGGAAACCGGCGGCACGGTGATCCTCGAAGCGATGGCGATGGAATTGCCCGTCATCATTTTCGATCCGGATCGATGCGGTTCCACCGAACTGATCGAGCACGGTGAGAATGGTTTTCTCGTGACCACCGAATCGGCAGCGCTCGATCTGATCGATCGGCTCACGGCTGAGGCTTCGTTGCGAACACGCATCGGCTGCGCCGCGCGCGAGACGGTGCAGAACGTGATGCATCGCCAAGCCGCGACGATGGTCGATTACTACATCGCCTGATCGTACGACCGATCCGCTTCGATCAAATCCACGTATTGAAAACGCGCGTCGCGCAGCACGCGTTCGCCGCGCGTCAGGGGAATCGATTCGGCGAACAACGGACTGGCGTGCACACAGGTATGGAACTCGCCATTTTCGCCGCATGGATCGCACGTCGATGGCAGATCGCCGAGCAAGGTGATGTCGAAATCGCGCCCACAAAAGTGGGCGTCGATTTGCTGTGTATCGACACAACTCAGGATCGCGCAATGTCCGCGATCGACGAAATACCGTGCGAGCTGAGCCGTGTTCTCGCCCCAAAGCGGGTAGACGCCGCGCCAACGCAGGTTAGCGAGCATCGCTTCGCGATAGTGACGGACGTCGTCGAGGAAAAGATCGCCGAATGCGATATCGACGATATCGCTCGATGTCACGGCGCGTGCCCGATCGAGCGCGCTGGCGAACGCGGATTCATAGATGTCGTTCGACGCCTGCGCAGGAATACCCGCTTCGATCAGCGGAAGCGCCAACATCCGTGCTTGCCGATGCAGGATCGAGCGACGCACGCCGTGAATCGCGATGCGATCGTAGGTCGCCGTCACCGTCGTAACCAGCGCGGCGACACGATAATTCGTGTCGCCGAGCAACCGTTCGAGAGCGAGCGTGGAATCCTTGCCGCCGCTCCAGGCGAGCAGGATCGGCGTGGTCACCAGTCTTGCCGTTGCCAGATCAGCAGGTGATTGTTGGCCGGCATCGGCACGTCGTCCACGAGTGCGAAGTGCGCGGCTTGCGCGAGTGCGTTGACCGCTTCGAAATCGCGAATGCCCATCTGCGCGCCGCGCGATTTCAGCGAGCGATCGAAGGCGGCGTTGCTGTCGCTGGTGAATTTTCCGTCGTAATTGAACGGACCGTACACGACGAGTTTTGCGTCCGGCGTGCTTATCGATGCGATGTTGCGAAACAGGGTTTCGACTTCCGCCCAGCTCATGATGTGCAAGGTGTTGGCGCTGAATATCGCATCGTAACGTTGCGCAGGCCAGGCGCCGTTGACGTCGAAGACGATCGGCACCGGCGTATTCGGAAGCGCCGCCTCGTCGAGCCACGCGCGCACGCTCGGCAGGTTTTCGTCGCGATCCGAGGCTTGCCATTGCAGCGTCGGCATCTGCTCGGCGAAATAGACGGCGTGCTGTCCGGTTCCGCTGCCGATTTCCAGTACGCGTTCGCGGTCGCTGAAATGCGCTCGCAATACGGCCAGGATCGGATCGCGGTTACGGTCGCACGCGTCGGAAACGGATTTTGCGGAAGGATGGGATTGGTTCATGCGCGGATTGTGCCTCAATCCGCGCATTTTCGTCTGTCTTCGATGTGCCGCGCGCCGCCTGTTCCGTATCGAGCGCGTGGATCTTCAAAACACTGACGGGTGTACAAGTCGACGCAGTCGTTTCCGATTGCGCGATTCGGCGAGTCGTGTTTCAGTTCGCGCATGCTCAACTGGCTGTGGTTCGGATTTTTCATCGTCGCTGCGATTTGCGCGCTCGGCCAATGGCTGATCGGCGGTCATCCGGACGTTTTCGGCGCGATGGTGGCGAGCCTGTTCGACATGGCGAAGCTGTCTGTCGAAGTCATGATCGTGCTGTTCGGCACGTTAACCTTATGGCTCGGATTTCTCGCCATCGCCGAACGCGCCGGACTGATCGATCTGCTGGCGCGCGCGCTCGGTCCGTTGTTCGCGCGTTTGATGCCCGGCGTGCCGCGCGGCCATCCGGCGATCGGCGTCATCACGCTTAATTTCGCGGCGAATCTGCTCGGCATGGACAACGCCGCCACGCCGATGGGCTTGCGCGCGATGCGCGAACTGCAGACGTTGAATCCCACGCCGGAACGCGCGAGCGATGCGCAAATCCTGTTCGTCGTTCTGCACTCGTCGTCGCTGGTGTTGCTGCCGGTGACGATTTTCTCGTACCGCGCGCAACAGGGCGCGCACGATCCCACGCTGGTCTTCCTGCCGATTCTGCTGGCGACGTGCGCCTCGGCGATCGCCGGATTGCTCAGTGTTGCATTTGTGCAAAAGTTGCATTTGTGGAATTCCGTCGTCATCGCGTGGCTAGGCGGATTCGCGCTTCTGTTCGCCGCCTTCGTCGCGATGTTGTTCGAGATGGCGCCGGAAACCCGCACGGCGATTTCATCGCTGCTCGGCAATCTCACGTTGTTCGGGTTGTTGCTCGTGTTTCTTTTCGCCGGGGCGATCAAGAAAGTGCCGCTCTACGAATGTTTCATAGACGGTGCCAAACAGGGGTATGCGGTGGCGCGCGACATCCTGCCGTATCTGGTCGCGATGCTGTGCGCGATCGGCGTGTTGCGCGCGTCGGGTGCGCTCGACGTGTTGCTCGGCGGCATCCGCTGGATCGTGCAGGGCGCAGGCTTCGATACGCGATTCGTCGATGCGTTGCCGGTTGCGCTGACCAAACCGTTTTCCGGCAGTGCTGCGCGCGCGTTGCTGATCGAGACGATGAAAGCACACGGCGTCGACAGTTTCCCGTCGCTGGTCGCCGCGACCATGCAAGGCAGCACCGAAACGACGTTCTATGTGATCGCCGTTTATTTCGGCTCGGTCGGAATAAAACATGCGCGGCATACGGTGCCGTGTGCGCTGTTAGCCGATCTGGCCGGGTTTATCGCAGCCGTCGGTGTTTGCTATTGGTTCTTTGGCTAGAGCTTCGCGTTACCCAGCAAGCGGCCGGGCAGGGAACGAATGCGATTGAGCAACGCCGCTGGCAATCGCATCGGCGAATGCGCGCTCGCGTCCGACGGCGGTGCGGTGGTGAAGCGTCGCGCCGCTTGCGGATTCTGCTTGAGCTGCCAATAACGGCCGATCGCCGAGTCGACGCTCAGACGGCACGTTCCCATCCGCACCGGTTTGAGCAACATGCGATAGACCTGACCTTCGTTGATCAGCTCGATCACGGTTTGTGCGTTGGCGCGTTCGGTGAGCACGACCGTCGCGATGTGCGGATGATGCATTTTCAGCGCTTTGAGCAAGCCGGTCAGATCGGCGCGGCCGGCCGACGTTTCGGAAATCACCACGCCGGTTTCCTGCTGTTCCATGATTTGCAGCGCGCGTTCGGCGCTGTTGGCGAAATTCACTTTGTAATACGGCTGCAGGATTTCGCGCAGGCGTTGCTGCACGGCTGAATCCGGTTCGATGACGAGCACGCCGACATGCGCGCGCGCGCGATCGTGTTCGTTCGGCGGCAAGACGTCTTTCACGATCACCGGCGCTTCGCGCGCAATCGTCGCGGCTTCCGTGACCAGCGCGCGCAGTTCGGTGTTGTCCCAGGGCTTGTGCACGAAGCGGAATACTTCGCTGTCGTTCACCGATCCCATCACGGCTTTGAGATCGGAATATCCTGTGAGCAAAACGCGCAAGGCACGTGGCTGGATTTCCTTGATTTCGCGCAGCACATCGACACCGGTTTTTTCTGGCATGCGCTGATCGCAGATCACGACATCGACATCGTGTTGCTTGGCGAGCGCTGCGGCTTCGACCGGATTGGTCGTTTCGAACGTTTGATAGTCGCGAAACAACGCCTTGAGCGCGCGCAGGATGCGAGCTTCGTCGTCGACCAACAGGATGCGCAATCCACCCGCCACTTTCGTCCCCGTTGCTGATTCGATCGTGCTGACTTACGCCGCGTTGGCCGTGACCGCGGCAGCGCCGACGGTGGGGCCATCTACGGGAAGACTAATCGTGAAGGTGGAACCTTTCTTTGGTGTCGTTCTCACTTTCACCGAACCATTGTGGCCTTTGATGATCTTGTGGACGATCGATAGGCCCAAACCGGTGCCCTCGCCGACCGGTTTGGTCGTGAAAAACGGATCGAATATCTTCGGCAGAACGTCGTCGGTGATGCCACTGCCGGTATCGGCGAAACTCATTTCGATGGTTTGACCGACCGGTTTGCTCTCGATGGTGATCGTGCCGTCGCCCTCGATCGATTGCGCGGCGTTGGTGATGAGATTCAGAAACACCTGATTCATTTGCGACGCCATGCAGCGCACCTTCGGCAATGGCTGCAAATGCTTGACGACTTTGACCCGATCGCGCAGTTGATGTTGCGCGATCATCAGCGCGCTATCCAAACCTTCGTTCAGATCGACGGAATCCATGCCGTCGCGATCGACGCGCGAAAAGCCTTTCAGGTTCTGCACGAGGCTCGCCAGTTGCGTAAGACCGTCGCCCGCATCGCCGAGCAATTCTTTGGCATCTTTGAGCAAGCTGCTCGATTCGAGATTCGCGCGCGCTTCGAACAATTTCTTGCGCGCGTCTTCGACGTATTTGACGAGTTTATCGAGCGATGCCTTGTCCGCGCCGAACAGAAGATCGACCGGCTGCAAACACAATTGCACCGCCGCGTCATACAGTTTGACGAGCTTGCGGTAATCGTCCAGCAGATCGCCGACGACCTCCACATTGCTTTTGACGAAGCCAAGCGGCGTGTTGATCTCGTGCGCGACGCCCGCCACCATCTGCCCCAGCGAGGCGAGTTTTGTGGTGTGGATGACCTGCGACTGCGTGGCTTGCAGGCGTTTGATTTCTTCCTGCGTCTGCGCTTCGCGCGCGGTGAAAGCCGCGATTTTCGTGCGCTCCTGCCGCCACAGGAAACCCAGGCCGGCGCACGCGGCGAGCAGCAGCACGATAATTCCGATCAGCATCCGTCAAGACCCATTGCGCATATCCTTCGGTTACGGATGAGTATAAACGCCAAAACCCCGCGTCGGGTCAACGATTAAGGACCTTAACGCGACGTCCGTCGCCCACGGTCCGCGCGCCATGAAACCAGCAAACGCGACACTTGACGTGCCGCGCTGCAACATCGGCGCTCGACGCCATGCATCCGAGCGACTTTTGCTAGCCCGTCCGGCGCGCCGGATCGAAGGTGATGGCGTGATCCCTCCCCGTTTTTATCGAGGGATTTTCCAGTGGTCAGTTCGCGTTTAGTTTGGGCGTCAACGGGCGGCGCGTCGCGTCGTTTTAGTTCTCGACTAACCACTCGTGGAGGACACATGAAACGCACGCTCATCGCAACATCGATCCTGTTGGCCAGCTTCGGCATCGCCCAAGCGCAAACCGCCGGCGAAAACGCCCAACGCGACGCGGACCAGCAGCAGCGCATCGAACAAGGTCTGCAATCCGGACAATTGAACACGAAGGAAACCGGGCGTCTGGAACGTCAGGAAAAAACCATCGATCGTCAGGAAGCGCATGCCGAAAAATCCGGCGGAACGATGACGCCGCAAGAACAGGCGCGCATCAACCGCGAACAGAATCACGTGAGCCGGAATATCTACAACGACAAGCACAACGCGGCGACGGGCAATCCGAATTCGGCGTCGTCGCAACGTTTGCAGTCGGATGTTCAACGGGATGCCAATCAGCAACAGCGAATCGCCAACGGCCAGAATTCAGGCCAATTGACCAGCCGCGAAGCGGGTCATCTGGAAAGCGGGCAGGCTCGCGTGAATCGTGCGGAAGCCAATTCGGCGGCGAACGGACGTGTCGGCGGCGTAGAACAGGCGCGCACTCAAGGCAAGGAAAACGTGCAAAGCCGGCGTGTGTACAACAAGAAGCACAACGACCGTCAGGATTGATTTCGGATATTTCGAAAAAAAGCGGGCGCCTCGGCGCCCGCTTTTTTACTGCAATGTCACGCGCATGCGGTTGCCGTCCGACACGCGATCGATCAGCTTGTTATACGGATCGATGCCGGCTTCGTAGGGTTCTTCGTCGACCGTCACGGTGACCGAGCTGTCACCATCGGCCACGGTCTGTTTTTGCAGATACAGAACTTTCTGATTGCGCTCTTTCCCATCGGGCGCGCGTGAAAACACGCCGATATCGACGGGCAGATCCATCTTCGCCTCAGTTTCCTTGCCGACGCCGTCAGAATACACCTTCGCGGTGTGCAGCTTCAGAGTGACGTCGTATTTGCCGTCGTCGCGTTTCTTGGCCGTCGCTTCGGTGACGCGGTTATCGAATAGCGTGATCTTGTTGAACAGATCGTCGATCAACGCGGCGTATTTCGGATCGGAATCCTGGCGCAAGTCGTCGAGAAATTCGCGTGTCGTCGTGTACGGCGGCTGTTGAAACGCTTTCTCGTGATCGAACCGCGACAACACCTTGTCGACGGTTTGTTCGCCAATGAAATCCTTCAACGAATACATCACCACCGAACCCTTGCGGTAATGGATGTAATCCTGATTCTCGTTGAGCGCGAGCGGTAGTTCTTCCACCACTTCGCCGCCGCGGCCGGACAAATAACGATCCAGCTCGTATTTCAGAAACTTGTGCATCTGAGCCGGACCGTACTCTCTTTCCTGCACCATCAACGCGGAATATTGCGCGAACGTTTCATCGAGCATCGTGACACCTTGCACGAAGGCGCCGATCACCTGATGTGCCCACCACTGATGACCCAGCTCGTGCGCGGTGACGTAAAACACGTAGTCGATGTCGTCCGGATCGCGCAAATCGGCGATGAAGCCGATCGCTTCGGAAAACGGAACGGTATTGGCAAAACTTTGCGCGAAGCTTTCGTAGTTCGGAAATTCCAGAATCCGCATCTGATGGAACTGAAACGGCGCGAAAGCGGTGCCGAAGTGTTCCAGCGATTTCTTCATCGCGTAGATCATGCGATCGACGTTGAACTCGTGCGCAGCGTCGTAATAGACCTCGAGCGCGATGTCGTTGAACTTATCGCGTTTTACCGAATATTTTGCCGACTGAAACGAGAAGAAACCCAGGATCGGCTTGTCCATCTTGTAGTGAAAATAGTGACGGCCGTTGTCAGTCCATTCGTGGTCGAGATAGCCCGGCGCGAGCGCGATCTGATCGCCGACCGTGGATACCGTCGTCTCGAAATTCACCCAGTCCGCATCGCGCCCGAGCAGATTGAACTGGCGCGCGGGCTCGTCGTCGATCTTCGGCATGCGCGGCAACTGCGGCAGTCCGTATTTGCGACGATCGTTGCGATCGGTGAGTTGTCCGTTTTCGTCGTAGCCAAAGTGCGGCAGATTGAAGCTGTCGATGAATGTGCCGTTGTCGACGACACGTGTGTCGTTCGGCGTATTGCGAAAACCCTTGCTCCAGTATTCGAGCGTGAAATGGAAATCCATTGTCGCGCCCGGTGCGAGCGGTTGCTTGAGTTTGTAGATGGTGTAGCCGTTGATGCGATCGTCACTCGTGACTTCGTGCTCGGCGAAATCCGCCTTGAGCATTTTCACTTCGGGCGGCACGCGCACGTGCAATACGTCGACGGGTTTGTCGTTCTTGTTGATCAGCTCATATTTGCCGTCGATCTCGACGCGTCGCTCATGCGGAAAGATATCGACGTTGACGTTCACGTCGGTGAACTTCGGCTGCGGAATGTCCTTGTACTGACGATAGTGTTTTTCGTAGTCGGCTTGATTCTGTTTCGCGACATCGCGCGGGATGTAACGATTCAGGACATTCGTGTTGTAGAAAATCCAGACGCCAAGGGCGATGAATCCGACGACCGAAACGGCGAGCAACGCACGCGACGGCGCACCCAGGCGCTGACGGGCCGTCCGCGACCGTTCTCGCCAGCCTTGCACGGTTCCGCGTGACCAGTACAACGCAGCAGCGACCATCAGCCCGAGCGCAAAAAAAGCCCAATAGGCGCGGAACCACAAATGCCCGGCGAGAAAATGGCCGTAGCCGTTCATGTCGGAATAACGCGCGGCTGGCGCCGAGCCGTAAGCGTACAGATGATGATCGAAATACAATTGACCGAGCGCGATGCGGCTGACGAAGAACAGAACGACGAGCAGATAGCCCAGAAATTTATTGTTGGCGATGACCTGAAAGAACAACGCCAGCGCCGCAAGCAACAGGAACGCCAGCGTGTTGAGCGCGATATCCGATAGGTACAAGCCCGGTTCGATGTGGTGATAGCCGCGAATCAGCTGATAGCCCATGCATTCGAGCGCACCGGCGACGAGGAAGATTGCGATAACCGTCATCAGCGCGACGAGTTTTGACAACAGCGGAATCCAGTCCGGCAGTGGAAACGCATCGGTGACTTCGCTGATTTTCGCGCTGCGTTCGCGCCACACCAGTTCGCCCGCGTAAAACGCGACGATGATGAACAGAAGCCAATTGTAACTGCCGGCCATTTGTTCCGTCATGACGTGCGTGACCGGATAAATTTTCGTTCCGAAAATTTCGTTGGTGAACGCCAGACTGCCACCGAGATTGATCAGACCGAACGCGAGCATCACGATCAGCGCGACACCGCGCAGCACGCCGCGCGTATCGAACCACGCCAGTTTCACGAACTGACTCCAGCGCGCGCGGGCGTTCGTCGCGAGCGTCACGACGGGCAGCGAGAATGTCTGACGCGCCATCGGCACTTCGGCCGCGAGCGCCTTGGCTTTCTTGCCGCGACGCCATTTGAAGCCTTCGCGATCCGGCCGGAATAGGCCGAACGTCGCGACGATGAAGGCGAACCCGACCGCGATCCAGATCGCGCGATTGATCAGCAAGATGCCCGTGATCTCCGGCACGCGCGTGTTGCGATCCTGCGCCGACCAATAACGCGTCACCAGTTCGAATGCGCCGAATCCGAACGGATCGATCAATGCGCCGAGCGTGCGATGCTCGAGGTTGCCGACCGTCGTCACCGCGACTTGCCATAAAACGAAAAACGCGATGATGCCGATATACGTACCGAGCATCGAGCGCGTGAGTGTCGCTAGTAAAAACAGAAGTGCGGAGACGAAAAACAATCCCGGCAGCACGAAGACGAAAAACGCGTAGAAAAAACCGATGAAGCTGGTCGGACCAAGCCGGTCCGGATCGACCCACGGCATGAGCACGCCGGTCATCAGCCCGAGTGCGACGAAGATCATTACCGCGATGGCTGCGAGATAACCCGCCGTGAAACGGCCGCCGAGATAAGCGGTGCGCGATATCGGCGTCGCGAAAAATAATTCGGCCGTTCCGTTATCGTAATCGCGCAATGCGCCGCCGGCGACGAACACGGTTATGAGAAACATGCCGAGCAGCGTGAAGATGATCAGCCATTGCGTGATCACATATGGCGCGTTGCGATGCACGTTGCCGATGCCGCCGCCGACCTGGATCGAATCCGATCCCGCTACCGCAAACGCGAGCGCGCCGAAGGCGAGCGCGATCATCCAGAACAACGGACTTCTAAGCTGTTGCTTCAGCTCGAAACGGAAAATCTCACCGAACATACGATTCTCCGATCAGGCGGCTTGCGCGGATTGACGGCGCAGTTGGCCGAAGTAGACGTCTTCAAGATCCGGCGACACGCTGTCGAATCCGTCCTCCGGTTTCGCATCGGCGAGCACATGCACGATCGTCTTGCCGCCGGCGAGGCGCGTCGACAGAACCGTGAAGCGCGTCTTGTAATCTTCGATCGCCGCATTCGCGATCGTCCGCCGCCACACTTTGCCGTCGAGCGATTGCATCGCCTCGCTCGGTTTGCCGCTGAGCAGAACCTGGCCGTGCGCAATGATCGCCATGCGCGGACACAGATCGGTAACGTCCTCGACGATATGCGTCGACAGAATGATCACGACGTTCTCGCCGATTTCCGCGAGCAGATTGAGGAAACGATTGCGTTCTTCTGGATCGAGACCAGCCGTCGGTTCGTCGACGATGATGAGTTTCGGATTACCGATTAGCGCCTGCGCGATGCCAAATCGTTGCCGCATGCCGCCGGAAAACGTACCGAGTTTGCGCTTGCGCACATTCCACAGATTCACTTGGCGCAACAGCGCTTCGACCACATTTTTGCGCTCACCGCGCGACACGACGCCTTTCAGCACCGCGAAATGATCGAGCATCGCTTCGGCACTCACTTTCGGATACACGCCGAATTCCTGCGGCAGATAACCGAGCGTTCGGCGCGCGGCGGGTTTGTCGGCCAGCACGTCCAGGCCATTGAGGACGATGCTGCCGGAGTCGGGATCCTGCAAGGTCGCGATCGTGCGCATCAATGTCGATTTGCCGGCGCCGTTCGGGCCGAGCAGCCCGAACATGCCGTTCGGAATCTCCAGCGACACGTTTTTAAGCGCGTGCACGCCGTTGGAATAGGTTTTCGAAAGACCGCGAATGTCGAGCATGACGGGATTCCCTGCGAGGAAGAATGCGATGGAGGTGTTTTATGTAAGTAACACACTATCCCGTACGCTGAAGAACGGCATAGGCAATTAGTCACGTGGACCACAGTATCGCCGCGACGGCGCAGGATTTAACCATCTTGCGCTATCCTCAGCAGTTCTTCCCGCACCGTACGGGCACGCGATTTACGAGGACGACATGGCCCAGCTCACCGAAGTGAAAGTGCCGGATATCGGCGATTACGACAACGTTCCGGTCATCGAGGTACTCGTCAAAGCCGGCGATACGGTGACGAAGGATCAGGGCTTGATCACCCTAGAATCGGACAAAGCCACGATGGAAGTGCCGTCCAGCGCCGACGGAGTGGTGAAAGAAGTGAAAGTCAAAGTGGGCGACGACGTTTCGGAAGGAACCGTCGTGGTGACTCTCGAAGCGACTGCAGGCGGCGACAAGCCCGCAGCGGCCAAGGCCGAAGCGGCCGCGAAGAGCGAAGCGCCGAAACAGGAAGCGAAACCGGCGCCAGTTGCTGCACCGGAAACTTCCGAAAAGAAAAGCGCGCCTGCGCAAACTCAAACCGCTCCGGTCAGCGAGAAAAAAGAGCAAGGCGTGAGCGCCGGCACGCCGAATTCCCCACCGATCGAATTCGGTGCGGGAACGGTGATGCCCGATAAAGTGCCGTACGCCAGTCCTGCGATTCGCATGTTCGCGCGCGAACTCGGCGTCGACCTGGGCAAAGTAAAAGGCAGCGCGCGCAATGGCCGCATCACGAAGGCAGACGTGCAAGGTTTCGTGAAACAGGCACTCAGCGGCGGCGCACACGGCGCGGGCGCTGGCACTGGATTGAATCTTCTACCATGGCCAAAAGTGGACTTTTCCAAATTTGGAGAAGTGGAAACCAAACCGCTGTCGAAGATAAAGAAGATTTCCGGCGCGAATCTCGCGCGCAATTGGGTGATGATCCCGCACGTCACGCAACATGACGATGCCGACATCACCGAGCTCGAAGCATGGCGCGTAGTACTCAACAAAGAGAACGAAAAAGCCGGCATCAAGTTCACGATGCTCGGATTCATCATCAAGGCGGTCGTCGCGGGATTGAAGAAATATCCCGACTTCAACACATCGCTCGATGCGACGGGCGAAAACCTGATCGTCAAAAAATATTTCAACGTTGGCTTCGCGGCGGATACGCCGAATGGCCTGGTCGTTCCGGTATTGAAAGATGCCGATAAAAAAGGTCTGGTCGAAATAGCGCAGGAAACCAACGCACTCGCGTCGAAAGCGCGCGAAGGCAAACTCGGGCCCGCCGAAATGTCCGGCGGCTGTTTCTCGATCTCCTCGCTCGGCGGAATCGGCGGCACGGCATTCACGCCGATCGTCAACGCGCCGGAAGTGGCAATTCTCGGCGTGTCGAAATCCGCGACGAAACCGGTTTGGGACGGCAAAACATTCCAGCCGCGACTGATCCTGCCGTTGTCGCTCTCGTACGACCATCGCGTCATCGACGGCGCATCCGCCGCGCGCTTCACGGCATATCTCGCGCAAGTGCTCGGCGACATGCGCCGCAGCCTTCTCTGACGACCGGCAAAGACCAAGGACATCGAGATGGCAACCAGCGAAGTCAAAGTTCCCGATATCGGCGACTACACCAATATCCCCGTCATCGAAGTGCTCGTAAAGCCCGGCGACACCGTCGCCAAAGATCAGGGCCTGATCACGCTCGAATCGGACAAAGCGACAATGGAAGTGCCGTCGTCGGTGGCCGGAACGGTGAAGGAAGTGAAGGTGAAAGTCGGCGATGAGGTGTCCGAGGGCCACGTCGTCGTGGTCATCGAGTCGTCGGCTGAGGCCGCTGCGCCCAAGACCGAAGCGAAAGTTGCCGCTGCGGCGCCGACGAAATCCGAACCCGCGAAAACCGAACAGAAACCGGCGACGACGGCGGCATTGGCGAACACAGCGCAAGCGCCGAAGTCCGCGAATAACTCCGGCCGCAAAGCCGATATCGAATGCCAGGTCTGCGTTCTCGGCTCCGGCCCCGGCGGCTACACCGCGGCGTTTCGCGCGGCTGATCTCGGCCAGAACACCGTGCTTATCGAACGCTATGCAACACTTGGCGGCGTATGTCTCAACGTCGGATGCATTCCGTCGAAGGCGCTATTGCATGCCGCGCGTTTGATCGACGAGGCCGCGCATTCCGCCGACATCGGCATCGCGTTCGGCGAGCCGAAAATCGATATCGCCAAACTCGC
>JBDUEI010000110.1:0-9586 GCA_040002515.1 Rudaea sp.
AAGGACAACTTCCATGACACTCGAAGTCAAAGTTCCGGTTCTGCCCGAATCCGTATCCGACGCGACGATCGCCACGTGGCACAAGAAACCCGGCGACACCGTCAAGCGCGACGAAAATCTGGTCGATCTGGAAACCGACAAAGTCGTTCTGGAAGTTCCGGCGCCGACCGATGGCGTGCTAAAGGAAATCAAACAGCAGACCGGATCGACGGTCATCAGCCAGCAAGTTCTGGCCGTGATCGAAGAAGGTCCCGCCGCTGCGGCACCTGCACCCGCGAAGTCCGCCGCACCCGAGGCGCCGAAGGTAAAAGCCGATGCGTCGGCGCCTCCCGCGAAACCGTCCTCGTCGGAAGGTGACGATGCGCCGGTAAAACCCACACAGCCGAAAACCGGCGAGCTGTCACCCGCCGGACAACGCGTGGCGACTGAAAACAAACTCGATCCAGCGCAGGTTCCCGGAACCGGACGCGGCGGCCAGGTCACGAAAGAAGACCTCGTCAATTTCATGCGCACCGGCGGTCAGCAAGCCGCGCCTGCCGCAAAAGCAGCCGCCGCATTGGTGCCGCAAGGCGCGCGTCCCGAAGAACGCGTGACGATGACGCGCATGCGCTTGAAAATCGCCGAACGGTTGATGCAATCGAAGAACTCGATTGCGATGCTGACCTCGTTCAACGAGATCAACCTGGCGAAAGTCGCGACGATGCGCAAGGAACTCGGCGAGCAGTTCGAGAAATCCAACGGCATCAAGCTCGGTTACATGAGCTTCTTCGTAAAGGCAGCGTGCGAGGCGTTGAAGCGTCATCCAATCGTCAACGCATCGGTCGACGGCAACGACGTGATCTATCACGGCTATCAGGATATTTCCGTCGCGGTTTCCACGGAAAAAGGCCTGGTCACGCCGGTGTTGCGCGACGCGCAATCGATGAGCTTCGCCGATATCGAAAAACAGATCGCCGCATACGCCAAAGCCGCGCGCGAAGGCGGTCTCAAACTGGAAGACTTGCAAGGCGGCACGTTCACCATCACCAACGGCGGCACGTTCGGCTCACTGTTCTCCACGCCGATCGTCAATCCGCCGCAGAGCGCGATCCTCGGCATGCACACGATCAAGGACCGCGCCGTGGTCGTCGATGGCCAGGTCACGGCCGCGCCGATGATGTATATCGCGATCAGCTACGACCATCGCATCATCGATGGGAAAGATGCCGTGCTATTCCTCGTCGATATCAAGAATCAGCTCGAGAATCCGCAGCGCATGTTGCTAGGAATTTGATCTCACGCTCGTCATTCCCGCGAAGCCGGGAATCCAGCGGCTGTGATTTTTACCAGAGTGCCAAACACCGGATTTCCGCTTTGGCGGGAATGACGAACAACCAATCGGGAAATCGCAAATGTCCGACAAATTCGATGTCATCGTCATCGGCGGCGGCCCCGCCGGATACCACGCCGCGATTCGCGCCGCGCAATTGGGATTGAAAACGGCGTGCGTCGACGCGTGGGTCGGCCGTGACGGCAAAGCGGCGCTGGGCGGCACGTGTCTGAATGTCGGATGCATCCCGTCGAAAGCGATGCTCGATTCATCCAAACAGTTCTACAACCTGACGCATTCGTTCAAGGATCACGGCATCACCGCATCGAACGCGGCGATCGACGTCAAAACGATGGTCGGCCGCAAGGACAAGATCGTCAAGCAGTTCACCGGCGGCGTATCGCTGCTGTACAAAGCCAACAAGATCACATCGTTTTTCGGCAGTGGAAAATTGCTGAAAGATCGGCAAGTCGAAATCACCGGAAACGACGGCGCTCGGCAAACGATCGCGGCGACGAACGTGATTCTCGCAACTGGCTCCGTCCCGATCGAACTGCCGTTCGCCAAGTTCGACAACAAGTTCATCGTCGATAATGCCGGCGCACTCGATTTCGACGCGGTACCGAAGAAACTCGGCGTGATCGGCGCGGGCGTGATCGGTCTCGAACTCGGCAGCGTGTGGCGCAGGCTGGGCGCTGAAGTCACCATCCTCGAAGCATTGCCTGATTTTCTTGGCACCGCCGATCGCGATGTGGCGAAAGTGGCGGCGCGCGAATTCGCCAAGCAAGGCCTCGATATCAAGCTCGGCGCCAAAGTGAGCAAGGCGGAAATCAAAGGCAACACCGTCGAAGTGACGTACGCCGATGCGAAAGGCGAACAGAAAATCGTCGTCGATAAATTACTCGTGGCAGTCGGCCGTCGCGCGTACACCAAGGATGCGATCGCCGACGGAACGGGCGTGAAGCTAGACGAACGCGGACGCATCGCGGTGGATGAACATTGCTGGACCGGCGTCGAAGGCGTCTGGGCGGTCGGCGATTGCGTGCGCGGCGCGATGCTTGCGCACAAAGGTTTCGAAGAAGGCATGGCCGTCGCCGAACTAATCGCGGGCAAAGCCGGACACGTCAACTACGACACGATTCCGTGGGTGATTTATACCGAGCCGGAAGTGGCGTGGGCCGGCAAGACCGAAGACGAACTCAAGAAAGACAATGTGCCGTACAAGACCGGCGCGTTTCCATTCGCCGCCGTCGGCCGCGCAGTCGCAATGAACGAACCGATCGGGCACGTAAAGATACTCGCACACGCCGACACGGATCGGATTCTCGGCGTACACATGGTCGGGCCGAATGTTTCCGAACTGATCGCCGAAGCGGTCGTCGCGATGGAATTCCACGGCTCCGCGGAAGACCTCGCGCGCATCGTGCACGCGCATCCGACGTTGAGCGAAGCGGTGCATGAGGCGGCGCTGGCGGTGGACAAGCGGTCGATACATAAGGTGAATTGAGGACCGCGCCTTGTTTCATTTCACCGCGTACTTCGAAAACGAAGTACTTCGCAAACGTCCCTATTTGCAGCGCGAGTGGTGCGTGGCGGTCGTCAGTAATCCGTTGCGCGTGGAGGCACAAGAAGGCCAACGGTTTCGATTCTGGGGGCGCGTTGACGAACTCGAAGGAAAAATATTGCGTGTGGTCACGTTGCAGGACAAACTGACGATTCACAACGCCTTCCCCGATCGGAACTTCAAGCCATGAAGCTTCGTTATTACGAAGACACGGATTCGCTGTACATAGACCTCTCCGACGTGCCGAGCGTCGAAAGCCGTGAGATCTCGGAAGGCGTCGTGCTCGACTATGGCGCAAGCGGCGAATTGGTCGGCATCGACATCGACCATGCCAGCAAGAAAACACGGCTGGATGAGTTCAGCCTGTCGCATTTGCCTCACAAGGCCGCCTGAGCCGGAACAATGGACGATATTCGGTTCAAGTCCTTCCGCATCCACGCCGACAAATCGTCGCACCGCGCCGGCGTCGAAGAAATTCGCATCGGCGAACTCTCACCCGGCGAAGTCACCGTCAAAGCCGCCTATTCGAGCGTCAATTACAAAGACGCGCTGGCCGGTTCGGGCAAAGGGAAAATCCTGCGCAAGTCGCCACTGAATGGCGGCATCGATGTCGCCGGGACGGTGGTCGCGTCGACAGACACGGCATTCAAGGAAGGCGATCAAGTCGTCTGCACGGGCAGTGGTCTTTCCGAAACGCGCGATGGCGGCTATGCCGAATACGCTCGACTCGAATCGAAGTGGACGATTCCGCTGCCGAAAACTCTTTCGCTGCGCGATGCGATGATTATCGGCACTGCAGGATTCACGGCCGCACTCTCGCTGTACCGCATGACGCAAAACGGGCAGCGGCCTGAGATGGGTCCGATCGTCGTCACCGGCGCGACGGGAGGTGTCGGCCAGCTGGCCATCGACATTCTTACGCAGGCCGGATTCGAAGCGCACGCGATCAGCGGCAAGATCGAGCATTTCGACGATCTGATCGCGCTGGGCGCGAAGCAATGCATCTCAACTAAGGATTTGTATTGGGGTCAGCGCCCGCTGGAGACGAGCAAGTGGGGCGGCGCGATCGACAACGTCGGCGGCGACATGCTCGCCGGACTCACGCGCGTGATTCATCCTTACGGCAACATCGCCAGTTGCGGCAACGCTGCGGCAATCGAATTGCAAACCACCGTGATGCCATTCATCCTGCGCGGCGTGAGCTTGCTCGGCATCGCATCGGCAGGAACCGCGCGCGATATTCGTGACGAGATATGGAAACGTCTCGCATCGGACTGGAAGCCTGCGCATCTTGATTGCATCGCGACGGACGAAGTGACGCTCGATGGCTTGCCCGCCGTGTTCGACAAAATGACGGGCGGCGGCTCATTCGGCCGAACGGTAGTCAAAATCGGATAACCGGCAATCTCGAATTTGGGCGAGTTATTACAGTCAACCGACTGGCGTATCAGTGAATTTTTGCGCAAGCCCGCACACCGCAACGAACTTAAAATTTATATCACTCGAAACGCTGTTGCCTTCTCCGCTTCGCCCCGTAGAATGCCCGTGTCCGTATCCATGAACAGGAACTGTATGGCGCGTATTCTGATCGTCGATGATTCGCCGTCTCAGCTGGTCAGCCTGAAACGCATCGTCGAGAAACTGGGGCATCAGACGATCACCGCCGAGGACGGCGCCGCGGGCGTCGAAGTCGCCAAGCGCGAAGTGCCGGACCTGATCCTGATGGATGTGGTGATGCCGAATCTCAACGGCTTTCAGGCCACGCGCACGATTGCCAAAGACACCAAGACCAGCCACATCCCGATCATCCTGGTCACCACTAAGGATCAGGAAACCGATCGCGTGTGGGGCATGCGTCAGGGCGCGAAAGCGTACGTGACGAAGCCCGTCAACGAAGGCGAATTGGCCGATACGATCGGCAAACTGCTGCCCGCCGCCTGATTCTCGGTCGACCGGTATTCCGGGGCCCGTCGATTACGCGGGAACGCGGCGCGGATTCCAATCGAACGTCGTCGACATGTCCTCGTACAACTTGCGTTGCGCGTCGGTGATTGCCGGCGGCGCATGAATTTCCAGCGTGATGATCTGATCGCCCGGCGTTCGTCCCGGCATGCCGCGGCCACGCAAACGCATGCGCTTGCCGCTGTCGGAGCCGGCGGGGATTTTCAGTTCCACTTCGCCACCCAGCGTGGGCACTTCGATGGTAGCGCCGAGTGCCGCTTCCCATGGGGCGATGGCCAGCGTCAGCAGAATATCGCGCCCTTCGAGCGTGAAACGGCTGTCACGCTGGATGCCGACTTCGAGCAGCAGATCGCCGCCCGGTCCGCCACCGGCGCCGGGTGAACCCTGCCCGGCCAGACGAATTTGCTGGCGAGGAAGAATCCCGGCGGGAATCTTTACTTCCAGCGTGCGATCGCCGGAACCATCACGCAGACTGATGCGTTCGCGCCCGCCGCTGTATGCCGTCGCCAACGAGATGTCGATGCGCGCCTGCGCATCGCGACCGCGCCGCGGCCCGGCTTGTCGACCGCCGCGTGCGCCGCCGCGGCCGAACAGCGATTCGAAGAAATCGCTGAATTCACCATCGCCGCGCAGATTGGAAAAATCGAAATCGGCGCCATCACCGAAATGCGGTGGCGGCTGAAACTCATCGCCCGGCCGATAGCCGCTCTGTTTCAACTGATCGTAGGCGCGGCGTTTGGCCGGATCTTTCAGGGCCTCGTACGCCTCGTTGATCGATTTGAATTTTTCCTCCGCGCCGGCTTCCTTGCTGACATCCGGATGAAATTTACGCGCCAGCTTGCGATACGCGGATTTGATCTCCGCGTCGGTCGCGTCGGGTTTCACGCCGAGAATGTCGTAGTAATCCTTGAATTGCATAGTCGCTTCGTCGAGTTCGCTCAATGATGTGCGTTAATCGCAAAGAAAAGAAGACCTGACCGAAAAATGGTGCGGCCGTCGATATACCTTAAAAAAGCAAAGCCCGCGGCCGAATCAACAACCGCGGGCCGCCTATTCCAAAAAAAAAATCAGTGCGAGATGGAAATACGGCGCGGCGTGGTTTGCGGTTTTTTCGGGATCGAAATTTCCAGAACGCCGTGCTTGCCGGTGGCGCTGATACCTTCGGCATCGACACTGTCTGGCAGCGCGAAGCGGCGGTAGAACGATCCGCGCGCGCGTTCGACGCGGGTTGTGGTGGTGTTTTCCGCGGTGAGTTCGGCTGCGCGCTCGCCCTTGACCGACAGGATGCCTTTGTCCATCTGTACTTCGATCTGGCTCGGATCGACGCCCGGGATATCGGCCTGGATGACAAAGCGTTTGTCTTCTTCCTTGATGTCGACGCGCGGCGTCCACTGGCTGGTGACGACGTTGGACTGGTCGGTATCGTCCTCGCCGATGAAAGGGTCGAAAACCTGTTTGATTTCGTCCTGGAAACGACGGTTCTGCGCCCAGGGGTAATAGCGGGTAATCGTCATGGTTCAACTCCGAAAGTTTGGCCGGGCACGCGGCCCGTATGACTCGACAATAAGGCTGTCCGCGCGGCTTTCAAGGGTGTGGAAACACGCCGCGAGGGATTATCATGGACGGCCACGCCCGATCGGGTTTGCACACATTCATGGAGAACGCGCAATGACAATCAAGGTGGGAGACCGCATCCCGAACGCCACGCTGAACTATCTCAAGGATGGCGTCCAGGCCATCAATACGGACGAGATTTTCAAAGGCAAAAAAGTCGTCCTTTTTTCCGTACCCGGCGCGTTTACGCCGACGTGTTCGGCCAAGCATTTGCCGGGCTACATCGAAAAATTCGCAGATTTCAAAAGCAAGGGAATCGATGTCGCCTGCCTGGCCGTGAACGATCCATTCGTCATGAACGCATGGGCGAAAGACCAGCACGTACCCGACGATTTGCTGATGCTCGCCGACGGCAACGGCGCCTTCACCCAGGCGCTGGGCCTGGAAATGGACGGAACGGCATTCGGACTCGGCATGCGCGGAAAACGATTCGCGCTGTACGCGGACGACGGCGTGGTCAAACAGCTCCACGTCGAAGCGCCGGGTGAGTTCAAGGTCTCTGCCGCCGACGCGGTCCTCGCTGCGCTGAATTGATCGCGCCGTGAAACATCGACGCGCTGCCGAATGCCGGCAGCGCGCCGATCGTCATTCCGTCGGAGGTGCGGGTGTTTCCTCAACTGAGTCGCCGCCATTTTCCGACGCCTCGTCGCCCTCGCCCGCCAAGGCTTCGATACGAACGACGCCAACCAGATTTTCTTCCTGCGGCAGACGAATCAGCGTGACGCCTTGCGTGTTTCGGCCGACCCGCGCGATCTCCGCCGCGCGCGTGCGCACCAGCGTGCCTTGATTCGAAATCAGCATCAGACCGTGCGCATCGTCGAGTTGCAGAGCCCCGACCAACGCGCCGTTGCGTTCTGAACATTGAATCGCGATGACACCCTGCGTACCGCGACCTTTGCGCGGATACTCGGTCAACTCTGTACGTTTGCCGAAACCACGTTCTGTCGCCGTAAGAATATCGCCTTCGCCATCGGCGACAATCATCGACACCACGTGCGCTTTGTCGCCGAGACGAATACCTCGCACGCCGTGCGCCGTTCGGCCCATCGGACGCACTGCGTCTTCGGCGAAACGGACAGCCTTGCCGTTGCTCGCAAACAAAAGCACGTCGCGCGATCCGTCCGTGATGGCGACATTGACTAAACCATCGTCGTCATTCAGATCGATCGCACGGATGCCGCTGGTGCGCGGACGCGAATAATCGCTCAATGGCGTTTTCTTCACCGTGCCATTGCGCGTCGAGAAGAACACGTAGCGGTCGTCAGGGAATTCGCGCACCGGCAAAATCGCCTGTACTTTTTCGTTCGCTTCCAGCGGCAACAGATTGACGATCGGCTTGCCACGCGAGCCGGGACTCGCGTCAGGGATTTTGTATACTTTTATCCAGAACACGCGACCGGCGCTGGTGAACGCGAGCAAGGTGTCGTGCGTGTTGGCGATCCACAACTTCTCGACGAAATCTTCTTCCTTGATCGCCGTGGCCATGCGGCCTTTGCCGCCGCGCTTTTGCGCTCGATAGGTGCTGACCGGCTGGCGTTTGGCGTAACCGGCGTGCGACATCGTCACGACCACATCTTCCGGCTCGATCAGATCGAGCACGTCGAGATCTTCCTGACTGCGCTGGATCACGGTGCGACGCTCGTCGCCGAAATCCTCTTTCAATTCGACGAGTTCATCGCGAATCACTTTCAGCAGTTTCTCGGGATCCGTAAGGATCGAGATCAGTTCGGCGATCGTCGTCAGCAATTCTTTATATTCGTCGGAAAGTTTCTCCTGCTCCAAACCGGTCAGGCGGTTGAGGCGCATGTCGAGAATTTCTTTGGCCTGCGCTTCGGACAAACGATAACCGTCCTCGAACAAGCCAAATTCCGGCGCGAGTTCTTCCGGACGCGACGCGCCATCCGTCGCCGCCGCGAGCATCGCGCGCACGGGACCGGCTTCCCAGCGTTCTTCGAGCAAGCGTTCGCGCGCGATCTGCGGCGTCTGCGACGTGCGAATGACTTCGATCATGCGATCGATGTTGGCCAGCGCGACGGTGAAACCTTCCAGGATATGCGCGCGATCGCGCGCTTTGCGCAGATCGAAAATCGTGCGGCGCGTGACGACTTCGCGACGATGACGAACGAACGCCTCAAGCACTTCCTTCAGATTCAGCAAGCGCGGCTGACCGTCGACGAGAGCCACGGTGTTGATGCCGAACGTCACCTGCAGCTGCGTCTGCTGATAAAGATTGTTTAGCAACACGTCGGCCATCGTGTCCTTGCGCACTTCGATCACGATGCGCATGCCGTCTTTATCAGACTCGTCGCGCAAGCCGTCCGGCGCGATGCCTTCGATCAGTTTTTCCTTGTGCAACTCGGCGATCTTTTCGATCAACCGCGCCTTGTTCACCTGATACGGCAACTCGGTGACGATGATCGTTTCGCGACCATTGCTTTCAACTTCAATATCCGCTTTCGCGCGCACAAGAATGCGCCCGCGACCGGTTCGATACGCTTCGAGAATACCTGCCGCGCCGTTGATGATGCCGCCGGTCGGGAAATCCGGACCGGGAATGTGTTGCATCAAGACATCGATGCCGATGCTCGGATCGTCGATCAGCGCGATCGTCGCGTCGATCACTTCATTGAGATTGTGCGGCGGGATGTTCGTCGCCATGCCGACCGCGATACCGGCCGAGCCGTTGATCAGCAGATTCGGTACGCGCGCCGGCAAAGCGCTCGGTTCGCGTTCTTTTTCGTCGTAGTTCGGGACGAAATCGACGGTGTCCTTGTCGATGTCGGCGAGCAGGCTCGCGGCCAGACGTTGCAGACGGCATTCGGTGTAACGCATCGCCGCGGCGGCGTCGCCGTCGACCGAGCCGAAGTTACCCTGGCCATCGATCAGCGGATAGCGCAGCGAAAAATCCTGCGCCATGCGCACCAGTGCATCGTAGATCGAGGAATCGCCGTGCGGATGGTATTTACCCATCACCTCACCGACCACGCGCGCGCACTTTACATAGGCGCGATTCCATACGTTGTTGTTTTCCTGCATGCCGAACAAAACGCGGCGATGCACCGGCTTGAGACCATCTCGAACGTCCGGGAGGGCGCGGCCGACGATCACGCTCATCGCGTAATCGAGGTAGCTCTGCC
>JBDUEI010000111.1:0-24937 GCA_040002515.1 Rudaea sp.
TTGTCGCCCGTGATCATGATGGTGCGGATGCCCATCGCGCGCAGTTCGGCGAAACGTTCGCGAATGCCGCCTTTGACGATGTCCTTCAACTCGATCACGCCGAGCGCGCGGCCCGCTTCGTTCGGCGAGGTTTCGGCCACCACCAGCGGCGTACCGCCCTTGCGCGCGACGTCTTCGGCCGCGCGGCGCACGTCGGCGGGAATGGTCGCGTTCGACGCGGCGAGGTATTTTTCGATCGCATCGAGCGAGCCTTTGCGAATCTGCCGGCCCTGGATATCCACGCCACTCATGCGCGTGTTGGCCGAGAACGGAATGAAAATCACGTCGCCGCCGCCGACATCGCGCTCGCGAATGTCGAACGCGTTTTTCGCCAGCACAACGATGCTGCGGCCTTCCGGCGTTTCGTCGGCGAGCGACGCGAGTTGCGCGGCGTCGGCGACGGTTCGCGCGTCTACGCCAGATGCCGCATGAAACGCGACCGCCTGACGGTTGCCGAGCGTGATCGTGCCGGTCTTGTCGAGCAGGAGCACGTCGACGTCGCCGGCCGCTTCGACTGCGCGCCCCGACATGGCGATGACGTTGGCCTGGATCATGCGATCCATACCCGCGATACCGATGGCCGAGAGCAAGCCACCGATCGTGGTCGGAATCAGGCAAACCAGCAGCGCCACCAGCACGGTGATCGTGATCGGTTCACCATGTCCCGCCGCACGCACGCTGTAAAGCGAGTAGGGCAGCAACGTCGCGCAGGCCAGCAAAAAAATCAATGTGAATTTGGCTAAAAGTATAGTCAGCGCGATTTCATTCGGCGTCTTGCGCCGCGACGCACCTTCGACCATCGCAATCATGCGGTCCAGGAAACTTTCGCCGGGATTGCTGCCGATGCGGATGACGATCCAGTCCGACAGCACGCGCGTGCCGCCCGTGACCGAACTGCGGTCGCCGCCGGATTCGCGGATGACCGGTGCGGATTCGCCGGTGACCGCGCTTTCGTCGACGGTAGCCGCGCCGTCGACGATCTCGCCGTCGCCCGGAATGAACTCGCCGGCCTTGACGACGACCAGATCGCCTTTGCGCAAATCGCTGGCCGAGCCGAGCGTGACGGTCGCGCGTTGCGCGATGGACGCGATCTTGTGTGCAACTACGTCGCGCCGTGCGCCGCGCAGTGAGGCGGCTTGCGCCTTGCCGCGTCCTTCGGCGATCGCTTCGGCGAAATTCGCGAACAGCAGCGTGAACCACAGCCACAAACTGATCGCGAGGATGAACGTCGTCGGCGCTTCGCCGTGACCGCCGAGCGCCTGGATCCACAATCCCGTCGTGAACACACTGCACACGAACACGACGAACATCACCGGGTTGCGGAATTGCTGACGCGGCGACAGCTTGCGAAACGCGTCGGCGATCGCCGGTTTGATGAGTTCCAGAGTCATTGCGCTGGCGCGTGGCGTAGTCATTGTTTTAGTCCAGTTCCTGATCTGTTCTGTTACGGCGACATCAGCGATTCCGCGATTGGCCCCAAGGCCAACGCGGGCAGAAAGGTCAGCGCGCCGACCACGATCACGGTGCTTGCGAGCAGTACGATGAATAGCGGCGTGTGCGTCGGCAGGGTGCCCGCCGATATCGGCACCTGTTTCTTCGCCGCGAGCGAACCTGCAATGGCGAGCATGCCGATGGCGAGCGGAAAGCGTGCGAGGAACATGCAGATGCCGAGGCCTGAGTTGTAGAACGGCGTGTTCGAGCCGAGCCCACCGAACGCGCTGCCGTTGTTGTTCGACGCGGAAGAAAACGCGTAGAGGACTTCGCTGAAACCGTGCACGCCAGAATTTGTCGTCAGTCCGGCCAGACCGCCTGGCGCCATCACAGCGACTGCGGTTCCGACCACGACCAGCGCGCACGGAATGAGCACGACGAGACTCGCCATCTTCATTTCGTACGCTTCGATTTTCTTGCCGAGATATTCCGGCGTGCGGCCGACCATCAATCCGGCGATGAATACCGCCACGATCGCGAACGCCAACATCCCGTACAGACCCGAGCCGACGCCACCGAAGATCACTTCACCGAGTTGGATCATCCACATCGGCACGAGACCGCCGAGCGGCGTGAACGAATCGTGCATCGCGTTCACCGATCCGTTCGATGCGGCGGTTGTGGCCGTCGCCCACAACGTCGAACCGACGATGCCGAAACGCATTTCCTTGCCTTCCATGTTGCCGCCGGCTTGCGTCATCGACGCGGCCTGATCGGCGCCGATCGCGGTCAAGGCGGGATTGCCGGCCTGTTCGGCCGCGGTGCAGGCGATCAGCAGAGGAACGAAGATCACCAGCATCGTCACTAACAAGGCCCAGCCTTGGCGACGGTCGCCGACCATTTTCCCGAACGTGTAGCAGAGCGCTGCGGGGATGAGCAGAATCGACAGCAATTCCAGAAAGCAGCTGATCGGCGTCGGATTTTCGAACGGATGCGCGGAATTGACGCCGTAATAACCGCCACCGTTCGTGCCGAGCTGTTTGATCGCGATCTGCGAAGCCGCAGGTCCCAGCGGCAGCGATTGCTCGGTGACCGGCGTGGTCTTCGTGACGTCCTTGCCGTCGACGTCCTTGGTCGTTTCCGTCGCCGTCGTGGATTGCAGAAGCGATACGGTCTCGTACGGCTTGAAATTCTGCGGCACGCCTTGCGAAACCAGCGCCAGCGCGAGGATCAGCGATAACGGCAACAACACGTACAACGTGCTGCGCGTCATGTCGACCCAGAAATTGCCGACGGTTTTCGCCGAGCGCCGCGTGAAGCCTCGGATCAGCGCGATCAGCACGGCGATGCCGGTCGCCGCCGACAGGAAATTCTGCACGCCGAGTCCCAGCATTTGCGTCAGATAGCTCAGCGTCGATTCGCCGCTATATGATTGCCAATTCGTGTTCGTCGCGAAACTGATCGCGGTGTTCATCGACAAATCGGGCGGCACGTTGTCGACGTGCTGCGGATTCAACGGCAGCCACGATTGCACGCGCATCAGAACGTATACGGCCAGCAGCCCGGCGACGTTGAAGGCGAGCATGGCGACGGCATAGCGCACCCAACTCATGTCTTCATCGGCGCGCACGCCGCTCATGCGGTAGAGCAGACGCTCGACCGGCGCACCGAAACGGGTGACGCGGTTCGGTGTCTCGGCGAACGCGAGCGCCATATAACTGCCGAGCGGCTTGACCAGCAGCACGAGCACGATCAGGTAAATGCCGATCTGGATGAAATCGTTGGCGGTCATTCGAACCACTCCGGTTTGAGCAGCGCGATCGTCAGATACACGCTGAGCGCGATGGCGGTCAGCGCCGCGATCCAATACAACGCGCTCATTTGCGCGGCTCCGTCAGAACGGCGCAGGCCAAAAGAAAACCGACGGTCGCCAGCACGAGCGCGACGAGCAGAGTCAGATAGATGAAATCCATAAGTGCGTTCCGCTATTGCAGCGGCGCCACTCTATTCAGACGCGAATATGGATGGTGTAGGAAACGCGGGCGGCGGTATAAAAAACGCGTAAAGAATGCGGACTACGCGCGGTTCTGCCGATCGAGCCAGATTGCAACGCCTTGCGCGTTGAGTTCGATGTCCATCGCGAGCAGGTCGCGCGCACGTTCTGCGGTGAATGCGCAGCCGTGCGCTTTCGCGCGTGAAATGTATAAATCGGCAAACGCTTTTTTGATTTGCTCGTGCCGATCGGGATCGGCGGCGTGGGCGTGCGCTATCTGCACCATCGCATCGATCTGTTCGTGTAGGTCGTCGGCGCAGCGTCGGACGTCACGAATGCGACCGAAGTGCGTGAGAAACATTTGCTCAGGATTGAAACCGAGCATGCGATCGATCGACGCGTGCAACGCGTCAGGTTCGAATTGCACGGGCGACGTAGTCGGCAGAATGAACGGCCCTTGATCCGTGTCGAATTCGCGATAGGAAAGTCCAAACGTGTCGCCGGTGAAAAATCCGCGACTCTTCGCATCGTAAATCGCCATGTGATGACGTGCGTGGCCGGGCGAGTCGATGCACAGGAGCTTTCGCCCGGCCAGATCGATCTCGACATTGTCGTCGGCGACATCGACGCGCGACGCGTCGATCGGAACGAGCGTGCCGTAGCTGCGTTCGATTTCTTCCGCACCGTAAACCGCGGTCGCACCCGCGACGAGTTTCGACGGATCGACCATTTGCGGCACGCCGCGCGGATGGATGATCGCGCGCGCCGACGGCAGTTTTTGCATCAGCGCGCCGGCACCGCCGGCATGGTCGAGGTGGACGTGCGTCAGGATCACGTAATCGACGCAATCCGGCGCGATGTTCTGCTGCGCCAGTGCGGCGAGCAATCGCGGCACAGAATGATTGGTGCCGACATCGACGAAAGCCGCGCGTCCTTTTTCGACGATGAGATAGCACGCGTCGAATTCGGCGCGGAACAAACCGCTGTCGATCGCGCTCACGCCATCGCCGTAGTCGATCATAATTTGCTCACAGCGAAGGCCAGGTTTTTTTCGACGCGTTCGTGCTCGCCTGCGGGAAGTTTTGGATCGGCGAGAAGTTCGCGGCACATTCGCGCGCTCGTTGCGTAGTCGCCGCACCAGTACGCCGCGATCGACCACTCGTCGCGCGCGCGCCAGTCCGTCACGGTGCGGTCGACGAAAAGCAGATCGGGCGAGGCCGGCAATTCGCAAGCGATTTTTCCGAACAGTCGCGCCAGTTCCCAGCGCTGGTTGATGCGGAAATAACGCGCCGCTTCGCACGGCGCTTCGGATCGCGACGGACGATAATCGTGCGCATCCAAATACGCCGCGACGACGGTCTCGTACGGCGCGCCGATATTCTCTTTGAGCTTGGCGATCTGCAATTTGGAAAAGTATACTTCCTCCGCCCAGCCGCCCATCGAGACGCGATGCTCGTACGCGGCGATCGATTCGGGAAGCCGTCGCGCGTCGCGCAGGCTTTGCGCGAGATAAAACGCATAACGCGCGTTCTCGGGTTCTTTCTCCAGCGCCGTGCGCAGGACTTCGGCATCTTTCGAAAACTTTTCTTCCTGCGTTTGCTGGCTTCGCGCACCGTCGCTGAAAACGTTGATGCGGATGCCATCGAGCGGCGCCGCTTCAGCCAGTTTCGATGACGTCAGCGCTTCGTGCAGGACGCCTTTCCACGTCCAGTCGCTATCGAGGCGAACCATCGCGACGCGTCGATAGCGCAGTTCCGCGTAGATCAGTTCGATCAGGTAACCCGGTGCCGATAGGGCCGGCCATTCGAAATTCACGTCCGTTTCGAAAATCTCGTCGGCATCGATGACGAGCGCGTAGTCGCCGTACTTCTGCGACAGTGCCAACGCTTCGTTGCGGTTCGTCGCGAAATCGACCCACGGCCGTTCGATCAGTTCGCCGGGGAGATCCGACATGAGCTTGCGGACAATGTCCTGCGTTCCGTCGGTCGATCCGGTATCGGAAATCGTCCACGCATCGATGAACGGTCTGGCCGAGCGCAGACAACGTTCTATGACGGGCGCTTCGTTTTTCACGATCATGCTTAGGCAGATTCGCATCGGCCGATTATGCCTCAGCGATACGCGCGCTGAGAATGTGGCGATCGGTCTATTTCACCGGCATTCCGGCCGTGGCGCCGTCGTCGACATCGAGCAGGAACAATTGATCGCCGCCGCTGCCGGAGGAAAGAATCATCCCTTCGGAAACACCGAAACGCATCTTGCGCGGTGCGAGGTTGGCGATGAAAACGACTTTACGCCCGACCAGTTTTTCCGGTTCCTGATACGCGGCGCGGATGCCCGAGAAGATCTGGCGCTTGCCCAGTTCACCCGCGTCGAGCTCGAAGCGCAACAGTTTGTCGGACCCGTCCACAAATCCACATTGCAACACGGTCGCGATGCGGAGATCGAGTTTGGCGAAGTCGTCGATCGATATCGTCGGCGCGCGAGCCGTCGAGTTCGTCGTTGCGGCCGGCGAAACACTCGACGCCACAGCTGCCGACACGCTGCCCCCTCTCCCGCTTGCGGGAGAGGGCTGGGGTGAGGGCGGCGCTGCAGATTGCAAAGAGTCTTTGGAATTTTCGATCATGGTTTCGATTTGTTTGGGGTCGATTCGCTCAAAGCGGTTTGAAAATGGCCGAATCTTTCTTGCCAGCAATGGCGTGTCAGCGTTTGAAAACGCGTAAAAATATATGCCAAGAAAATTTGCGGCAATTAATAGTGAAGTGGATGGAATGATTGGAAACAAGTAAACGGACAGCAATGCGAAGTAGTCGAGCGCCATCGTACAAACAACTTGCAGGTCGCCGCGACGACTTTCGTCTTTCGCGAGCTGCCAAGGCGCATTGGTGGCGACATATGCATTTGCCTCATCGGCAACTTCTACGATGAGGCGAGTGACAGACGAAAAATCGCACGAAGCATAATGGTCTCTACACGGCGAAAGTTTCGCCACGGCGGCGGCATACGCGAGGGATTCTCTTTTCGGCAATTCCGTCGAGAGTTCTCCGTCGAAAAACTTGGTGATGAACCCCGCAGTGCGACTAGCGATGTTCACCCACTTACCCACCAGGTGCGAATTCACCCGCTCCTCAAAAGCCTTCAAGTCTAAATCGATATCCGTCGGCGCCGCGCTCAACATCGTCGCAAAGTAATACCGCAAATAATCCGGATTCAATCCCGCATCGAGATATGTCCGCGCCTGGATAAACGTGCCACGGGACTTCGACATCTTCTCGCCGTTCACGGTGAGATAGCCGTTCACATGCAGCGCATCCGGTTCGCGCAACTTCGCGCCGTTCAACATCGCCGGCCAAAACAGGCCGTGGAAATTCACGATGTCCTTGCCGATGAAATGATGCATTTCGCGCGGGATGCCGTTCGGGCCTGTCGAACCCGGCGTCATGAATTCGTCGAAATATGCCGGGCCGAGTTTTGGATCGCTCGCGCAATATTTCTTGAACGCGGCGAGATAACCGACGGGCGCGTCCAACCAAACGTAGAAAAATTTTCCCGGTGCATCCGGAATCGGAAATCCGAAGTAAGGCGCGTCGCGCGAGATATCCCAATCGCGCAATCCGCCATCGGCGTCGAGCCATTCCTTCAGCTTTGCTTTCACAGACGAATGTGCGACATCGCCGCTCAGCCACGTGCGCAGAAAATCGGTGAAATCGCCGAGCTTGAAAAAGTAGTGTTCGGAATCGCGCAACTCGGGCGTAGCACCGGAAACAACGGATTTCGGATCGATGAGGTCCGTCGGCGAATACGTCGCGCCGCAGTTTTCGCAGTTGTCGCCGTATTGATCCGGCGTGCCGCAATTCGGGCACGTGCCTTTGATGTAGCGATCCGGCAGAAACATCTGTTTCAGCGGATCGTAAAATTGCCGCACCGAGCGGGTCGCGATGTGACTCGGCGTCGCATCGCGCAAGCGCGTGTAGATGAGTTCGGCCAGTTCTTTGTTCTCGGGCGAATGTGTCGTGTAGTAGTAATCGTGATCGACGCCGAAATCCTTGAAATCGGCACGATGGCCGATCTCGATTTCCTTGATGAATTCTTCGGGCGATTTTCCGACCTTCTCCGCGGCGAGCATGATCGGCGTGCCGTGCACGTCGTCGGCGGCGACGAAATGTACCGTGTCGCCCGCCATGCGCCGCGCGCGCACCCAGATATCGGTCTGGATATAGCCCAGCAAATGGCCAATGTGCAGCGGTCCATTCGCGTAGGGCAGGGCGTGGGTGACGAAGATTTCGCGCGCGGTCATCCGTATCGAATCCGGTAAGTCAGCGCCGATTATCGCATGGCGCGTGCGGTCAGCGATTGCGCGCATGTATGCGCAGACCGTACCCTGTCGCGATTCCACGAGGGGACATCATGATCGCCATTCGCCGTATCGTCACCGCTGCACTGGTCCTGCTTTCGCCGATCGCGCTCGCACGCGGTGACGCGCCCGACGCGGCCGATCGCCAGCTCGCGTTCGATATCTTCAAGCAGCTGATCGAGATCAACACGACCGATTCCGTCGGCAACGTGACCACGGCGGCCGAAGCAATGGCCAAGCGCCTGCGCGATGCGGGGTTCGACGCCAAGGACATCGTCATCGACGGACCGAACGATCGAAAGAAAAATCTCGTCGTGCGTTACCACGGACGCGGCAAGGCCAAACCGATTTTGATGATCTGCCATCTCGACGTCGTCGAAGCACGGCGCGACGACTGGACGACCGATCCGTTCCAGTTCGTCGAAAAGGACGGATTCGTCTACGGCCGCGGCACGCAGGACGTTAAAAGCGGCGACGCGATCCTCATTGCGACGCTGATCCGTTTCAAGAAAGAAGGCTTCGTGCCGGACCGCGATCTGATCGTCGCGCTGACCGCCGATGAAGAAGGTGGGAATTTCAATGGGCCGGACTGGTTACTCAAGAATCGGCGCGACCTCATCGATGCGGAGTACGTGCTCAATCCGGATTCTGGCGGAATCGATTCGGAAAACGGAAAAGTGGTCAGCATCCAGCTCGGCGCTACCGAAAAACTCTACGCGGATTACCGCATCGTCGCGACCAATCCCGGCGGACACAGTTCGTTGCCGCGTCCGGACAACGCGATCTACGAACTGAACGCCGCGCTGGAAAAATTGCAGGCGTCGCCGTTCCCGCCGGAACTGAATGCGGTGACGCGCATCTTCTTCGAGCGCGACGCCAAGATCGAACCGAAAGACGTCGCCGCCGACATGCGCGCCTTGCTCGGTCCCACTCTCGATGTGCAAGCCGCCGCGCGCCTGTCGAAAGATGCGCGATTCAATTCGATTCTGCGCACGACGTGCGTGCCGACGAAACTCGAGGCCGGTCACGCCAACAACGCGCTGCCGCAACGCGCGACGGCGCTGGTGAATTGCCGGATTTTTCCGGGTCATTCGAAAGAGGAAATCCGCCAGGCGTTGCAGCGCATCGTCGCCGACGACAAGTTGAAGGTGATGTTCGTCGCCAACGATCAGAGTTCGCTCGAGACCGCGCCGCAGGAAAAATCGCCCGCGCCGCCGGCGATCCGCCCCGAGGTGCTCGGCGTGCTCGATAAAGTCTCGCTGCAGATGTGGCATGGCGTTCCGGTTATTCCGGAAATGGAAACCGGCGCGTCCGACAGCATTTATACCAACGCGGCGGGCATGCCTTCATACGGCGTTTCCGGCGTCGCGGTGGATCGCGACGATTACCGCGCACATGGAAAAGACGAACGCTTGCGCGTGTCGGCGTTCTACGAAGGACTGGAGTTTTACGGACGCGTGCTCAAGGCGTTGACCTCGCACTGAGCACTACGGATTCGCCGGCGGAACATCGGGTTTCTGGCGCACCCACGTCTGCGTGCGCCCGAGCAACGAGATGCCGACGAAACCGCGCACGTCGAGTTTCTCGCCATCGTCGATCACGCGAATTTTGCAGCGATACGTCGTGCCGCCATCCGGATCGAAGATTTCGCCGCCGTTCCATTCGTCGCCGTCGCGATGCAGACCCCAAAGAATCTTCATGCCGATCACCGGCTGATCCTTGCGTTCGCCCGAACAGTTTTTGCAAAGCGGCGCGGGTTCCCGTCCCGGTTTCGGAAACAGACTGACGATGTGGCCCGAAAGTCCGCCCGGCTCGTCGATTATGTCGACGATCGCCGACGGCGCATGCGTTTCGTCGTCGATGGTCATCCAGCGGCCGACGGGCGTGTCGTTCGCCGCGTCGGCGGCACAAGTATACAAAAGCAAGGCGATGGACAAGATGACGGAGCGCATGCCGTCATCTTATCCGCGTTGGATTAAAAATCAGTCAAAGCTGTCGGCGAAGATGCGATCGTCGATGAAGACGTGCGCCGTGCCCTGCGCCAGATCGCCGACGATCGGTGCGCCGACGATGACGCTGTCGCCTGTAGTTGCTACAGCGATGCCAAACAAACCATCGCCGCGCAGCTTCGAGTCCAGTGACCAACCGCCCGAAACTGCGCGGTAAACGGACACCGTTTGAGCACCGGACGCACCAACGACAAGTCGCGCGTTTTGAATAGCGATCGCGTCGCCGAATCGCTGGATGTGGCCTGTGCTGATCGGTTTGAGCAACGACTGCTCCACCCACGCATGCGACATCATGTCGCGCGCGAACAAATGCACATCGCCCGTACTGGAGTTTTGCATGGGTGCGCCGATGGCGATGGATTCGTCTGCGGCAGCGAGCACCGCCCCGAACAACTGCTGTGCGGATGTATCGATCTCCGGCCGCAGGATTTGCTGCTCCAACCAATCACGACCGTCGGTTTCGTAGACGGCCACCGAACCCTGATTCGTGGCGACGGCACTGTCCGTGGGCGCGCCGATCAACAAACGGGTGCCATCGAAGGCGAGACTCGCACCAAAATTCCCATCGACGATGGACAGTGAGGGAGTGAGCTTGGTCCCCATCGACCATGTCGCGGCGCTTCGCGAGAAAGTCCATACCGCATTCGATCCGGGGTCGCCGACGACGAGAGAATCGCCGTGGATAGCGACCGCGTAGCCAAACTCGCGATCGGATGCATTGAATTCATCGCCTTGCTGGGTCCAGTCGCCGGTGGAAGCGTCGCGAACGAACACATAGGCGGCACCGATGAAGAAATCGTCCGCATGACCGGGCGCGCCGACGACGATCGTCGTCGCGTCGATCGCGACGGAATCGCCGAATCGACTGCCGACTGTCGCATCGTTCGCCGTCAGCCGCGCTTCCTGGTGCCAATCCGAGTCTCCGGTCGCGTGTCGAAATACGTAAGCGGCGCCGCTGAACGTATCCTCCGCCGGTGCCCCGACCACTGCCCAGTCATCACCACTCGCCGCATCGTGCCATGTCGCCACGGCGCTTCCGAACCACGCTTCGACCAACGGTGCTGCCAGGTCCGTCTGCACCACGTAGGGTCCAGTGCTGGTGACGATGCCGTCGATTTGCTCCCAATTCGTCTGCGTAAAACCGGCGTACGCATGCGTCGCCATCGCGCCTAGCGACAACAGAGCGCACGCTGCTTTCCAATTCTTCAAAACTCGCACTTCGCATTTCTCCTCGCACTCGCCGCGAATGCGCGGCGGTGCGGGAGTTTGATCGAAGGAAATCGGATTAGACGGACGCGATGCGGACGGCAAGCGGCCGTTCCGAATCACTCGATGCCATCGGCGAAGATGCGATCGTCCTGGAGAATATGAACCCGGCCGCCGCCGCCTTCGTCGTCCGCACCGACGACGAGCGTTCCGCCGGAAGAATTCACGGCATTGCCGAAAGAGGTGTTGGGGTCTCCGGAAACTGTCGCCTGCAGTGTCCAATTACCTCTGGACTTCAGGTAAGCGTGAACACTGGACGTAGTCGGTTCGCCTATCGCCAAGCGGTTACCATCCAACGATATGGAGTAGCCGAAGTAGCCGGATTTTTGTGGAGCTGGAGAGTCGATAGCCGCTTGCGCAAGCCAGGACTTCGCATCGAAGAGGTAGACGCGGCCCTGTTTCGAATTAGTGCCTACATTCTTAATTGGCGCGCCAATGGCAATCTGCGACGGACCGATGGCCAGCGCCTGACCGAAGTAATCGTTGTCGGCACCATCGGCAGCCACCAGTTTCGCTTTCTGCGTCCACGTAGATCCTGAGCGCTGGAACGCGTAAACCGCTCCCCGATATGACGCAACAGATGGCGCTCCGACAAGCACCGTATTGCCGTGAATCGCTACGGCGCTGCCTGCGTAGGCTTTGGGACTTGCATCTGAGCCGATCAGCTTTGTTTGAATCGCCCAACCCGCTGCGTTCTTTACAAAAACGTACGCGCCACCTCGGCCGCTGTTGAGACCTTGCGCGCCGACAACGATCGTGTCGCCCGAAATAGCGACAGAGATGCCGAGAGAGTCATAACTCGCGCCGCTGGGGTCGAATAGCGTGGCGGTTCGTGTCCAAGTCGGTACCCCGGAGATTATCGTTCGTGTGTAGACGTAGGCGGCGCCTTGGTTCACATGAGTACCGAATGATGTCGAAGCCGCGCCGATAACCAACGTATCGCCTTCGATGGCGACTGCTCTTTCGTCGGAAAGCCCCGGACCTGTGAAATCGGCTTGCCAGGCCCAGTGGCCGATCGAATCACGCGCATAAACGCTGACTACGCTATCGGATGTGTCGGCATTGCTGTCTGCAAGCACCACTACCGTGTTGCCCGAAGCGGCTACGAGCTCGCCGAAATACTCGCCGGCAGAGTCGCTGCCAACGAGAGACGAATTGACCTTCCATCCGTCTTGCGAGAGCTGAAACTCGTCGACTCGACCGCGCTCATCGCCTTCAACTTGCCCGCGTGTCGCGCCGGCAAAGACCGTGCTCCCCACTACGGCGATCGAGGCGCCGACGTGCTCACTGGCCGCTGGTTTGGCAGATTTCATTTCTCCCGCAGCGAGCCACGACCCGGCGGAGGCGTCGAACGCGTAAAGCGATCCCGTGTCGTCATTGCCTGTCAGATACGCTCCAACGAACAATGAAGTATCAGAAAAAGCGAGCGCAGAGCCAAAATTGTCGCCGGTCGATGCATCCGGCGCAGCAAGAGGCGCGCGCTCGTTCCAGGAATGCGATGCGGAGTCAAAAGTAAAGATATCCACGGCGCCTGCGCCGATGTTGCGACCTGGAGCGCCCACCGCTGCAGTGCCGCCTTTCAGTGCAACCGACTGTCCGAAACGGTCCGATGACGCGCCTTCGAATGCGATCAGTTTTTGTTCGAATTGCCAGCTGCTGGTGGCGGAATCGTACGCATAAATATACGCCGAACCTCGATAGGGGCTGATCGTACTGTCGAATTCGGCGCCGATTAAAATTTTGCCTGCGTCGATCGCCACGGAATAACCAAAATACGCACTGCTTAAAGCGTCAGGCGGCGACAGGCTCGCGCTGATTTTCCAGCTCGATCCCGACCAGTAGTAAACGTAAACGTGGCCGCTGTCCTGAAAGGGGGCGCCCACAACAAGATTGCCGCTTTGCATGGCAAGGCTCTCCACGAACGACCCGGTGCCTGGAACCGTCACAACGGTGGGTTGCTGCGTCCACTGACCCGAGGCGTTTTGAGTGAATGTGTACGCGACTCCTTGATTTGTTACAGGGCCGCCACCGTCTGCGCCAACGACCACGATGCCATTGTCGATGGCCACGCTAGTGCCAAAGTAATCGCCTGCTTTTCCGTCTCTGGCGGCTAAGTGTGCTTCTTGATGCCAAGGCGCACCCGGGCTCGGGCGGCTAAAAATATACGCGGCACCGGTGTTTTCATCCTCGTTTGGCGATCCCGCGACCATCCACACCTTGCCGGACGATGGGTCCTGCCAACCCGCAACGGATGCGCCGAAATTAGCGCCCACCTCAATCGCCGGACCGAACTCTGCCGTTTCCAGATACGGCACGCCGCCCGAAGGGATGGCGATCGTCAGTGAAGCCAGCGCCGACCAATCGGTCTGGCCGAACCGATCGACATCGGCCGACGGCTCGCGCGCGCAGACGGCCAACGACGTAACCGACCATCCTACGAGCATGCCGCTGCGCACCCATTTCTCAATCCGATCTCGCACGTTCATCTGCGTTCCTCTGAGCAACGGTTCCCATTGGCGAGTCTGCAAAAATAATCCGGGGACAATCGGACGTGATGCGGACAGGAAACGGAACGACGCGTCGGCCCGGCGCCTGCGATACAATCGACGCTTCCCGTTTTTCTGGCCTTCCATGAGCGATCACATCGATTCGCACGTCCGCGAACTGCTTGCCACGGTTATCGATCCGCACACGAATCAGGATCTGATCGCCAGTGGCGCGCTCAAGGGCGTTGGCGCCGACGGGAATAACGTTGCTGTCGACATCGTGCTCGGCTATCCGGCGGCCGGATGGCACGATGCGTTGACGCAACGCGTGCGCGATGTTTTGAAAGGCGACGGCGCTTTCGGCAGCGTCATCGTCAACGTCAGCTCGCGCGTCTTCGCGCACAAAGTGCAGAAGGAACTGACGCCGTTGCCGAACGTGAAGAACATCATCGCGGTGGCGTCCGGGAAGGGCGGTGTCGGCAAATCGACGACGGCGGTGAATCTTGCGCTTGCGTTGATTGCGGAGGGCGCGAAAGTCGGCGTTCTCGATGCGGATATTTATGGGCCGAGCGTGCCGCGCATGTTGGGTGTGTCGGGCAAGCCGGATTCGCCGGACGGCGAACACATCGAGCCGAAACTCGCGCACGGCGTGCAGACGATGTCGATCGGTTTCATGATCGAGGAAGACACGCCGATGATCTGGCGTGGCCCGATGGTCACGCAGGCGTTGACGCAGTTGCTGAATGAAACGAACTGGGTCGATCTGGATTATCTGATCATCGATTTGCCGCCGGGTACGGGCGATATCCAGCTCACGCTGAGCCAGCGCGTGCCGGTTTCCGGCGCGGTGATCGTGACGACGCCGCAGGACATCGCGCTGCTCGACGCGCGCAAGGCGCTCAAGATGTTCGAAAAGGTAGAAGTTCCCGTTTTGGGCATTGTGGAAAATATGGCAATTCATATTTGTACACAATGCGGCAATGCCGAGCATATTTTCGGCGAGGGCGGCGGCGCGAGCATGGCGGCGCAGTACGAAGTGCCTCTGCTGGGATCGTTGCCGCTGGATATCCACATCCGCGAACAGGCCGACAGCGGAACGCCGACCGTCGCCGTCGATCCGAATGGACAGATCGCGCAGATGTATCGCGAGATCGCGCGCAAGACCGCGGCGCAGTTGTCGCTGCATGCGCGGAGCAAATCGATTCAGTTTCCGAAGATTGTCATTCAGAACACCTGATGTTCCGTCATTCCGCTTTCGCGGGAATGACGGCAAAAATCCTGCGAGTATTTCTATGAGTATAAAAAGCGACAAATGGATTCGCCGCATGGCCGCATCGACCGGCATGATCGAACCGTTCGAGCCGGGGCAGGTGCGTGTCAACGGCAACGGCGGCAAGCTCATTTCTTACGGCACGTCGAGCTATGGTTACGACGTGCGATGTGCCGACGAATTCAAGGTGTTCACGAACATCAATTCCACCATCGTGGATCCGAAGGAATTCGATGCGCGCAGCTTCGTCGACGTGAAAGGCGAGGTGTGCATCATTCCCCCGAATTCATTTGCGCTGGCGCGCACGGTGGAGTACTTTCGCATTCCGCGTCAGGTGCTTACGATTTGCCTCGGCAAGAGTACTTATGCGCGCTGCGGCATCATCGTCAACGTCACTCCGCTGGAGCCCGAGTGGGAAGGTCACGTGACCTTGGAGTTTTCCAACACCACTCCCTTGCCTGCCCGGATCTACGCGAACGAAGGCGTCGCGCAGATGCTGTTTTTGGAATCCGACGAAATCTGCGAAACGAGTTATCGCGATCGCGGCGGAAAATATCAGGGTCAGCGCGGCGTGACGTTGCCGAAAGCGTGACGAACGCGCGAGCCGAAGAATCGACATCGAGGATGACAATGTATAAATCTAGCTTTGTAAAGAATGTGCGCACGTTTGCGCTGGTCGTGCTCGTCGCGTTGCTCTCCGCATGCGGCAGCGGACGCGCGATCAAGAACGGTACGACACCCGCCAGCGACGTGCCGGCGTCGTACGATTTGACGGTCGCGGCCGACAAGGACGGGCAATTCGATTTCGACGGCGCAACGCTCACGCCGGAAGACATGCGCGGGCACATTCGCTTCCTCAGCGAGGCCGGCCGGCCGGTGCACGCGATCCTGCTCAAGCCGGGCGAAAAGGAAAAGATCAAGAACACGCATATCGCCGCACTCGCGAGCATTTGCCGCGACCTGAAAATCACCGCGTACGTGCAGGACAACGACGGCCAGTTCAAAGTGATCAAGATCGTCGAATAGTCGGAACGAACTCAGGAGAATCCCATGCGCAAATCCATCGCCGCGGCCGTCGCGGTTCTCTCGCTCGTCGCGGTGTCGGCTTTCGCGCGCGATCCGATCCGTGACGGCAGGCTGCAGATTTCCCCGGCCAAGAACGATCGGTTCGAAGCCGCGGAATACACGCTCGGCAAAGCCGAACTCTACGGTTACGTGAGCGATCTGAAAGACACCAAGAAGATCACCGGCATCTTGCTCATGCACGGCGACAAATCCACCGACATGCAGAAACACCTGATCGCGATCACCGCCAAGGCGCAACAGATCGAAGCGTTCATCGATCTCGACGGCAAAGTGCAGCCGCTGGTCGATCCGACACCGACGCCCGACGCGCCGCCGCCGGCATTGGACAACACGACCGTAGCGCCTGTCGCGCCAGCCGCACCGGTGTCAGGCGACACAGCGCCGGCACCCGCCGCAGCGCCCGCGCCGGCGTCAGACAATGCGATGCCGGCTCCCGCCGCACCGCCGATTCAAACACCGCCCGCGACGACGCCCACGCCTGCCGTTCCGACGCCGGTGCCGGAAAGCAAGCCGCCCGAGCATTGATCGAACGCGGCGCCGCGCTCAGTGCGTGGCGCCGGCGGCGAAGTGCAGATCGTGCTTCGTTGTGATTGCGACGTGGAGACAAATGCGCGCCGCCTCGATCATCGTTTGCAATTCCATAAACGCGGAGTCGGAATGAAGTTTTGCCTGCTCCGTCAGATAAGGAACGTGCACGAATCCGCTTCGCATTTTCGGATATTGCGTCGCGCCGAGATGCGCTAACGCGAAGAAAATCTGGTTGCATACGAACGTGCCGGCGGTATTTGAAATCGCGGCGGGAATTCCGCGCATTTGCAATTGCCTCAGCATCGCCTTGATGGGCAGTGTCGAGAAATACGCATTCGGCGCATCGTCGATCACGGCGATGTCGACCGGTTGATCGCCCGCGTTGTCCGGCACGCGCGCGTCGATGAGATTGATCGCCACGCGCTCCAGAGAAATCCCGGCCCGGCCGCCGGCCTGACCGAGCGCGAGCACCAGATTCGGTCGATGGGTTTCGAGCAATTCCATCAACGCAGCAAACGCAGCGACGAACGCCGTGGGCAGGACCGCACCGACGATCGCGTGATTCGCAATCTTCTCGCCGTGCAAGGCGTCGACAATCTTTTGCGACGGGTTGACGGTATCGCCGTTGAACGGTTCGAAGCCGATCACGAGTGCGGTTTTGTGCGTGTTCATCGGAATGCTAAAAAGTACATTAGTATAATATTCGCCTGAAAAACCCAGGCGGCCGTTTGCCATTGCGCTTTGATCACGCCGTTCGGATCGCGCAGCTCCAGTAGCGCGGCGGGCACCACGTTGAAATTCGCCGCCATCGGCGTCAGCAACGTACCGCAGTAGCCGCTCAACATGCCCAGCGCACCGAGTGCGGCGGGATTCGCATGATGATGCACAACCAGCAGCGGCAGCCCGATCCCGGCGGTCATCACCGGAAACGCGGCGAACGCGTTGCCCATGATGACCGTGAACGCGACCATGCCGAGCGCATAGGCGAGCACGCACGCCACGCGCGAATCAGCGGGAATCGCCATGGCGCTGAGATGACCGACCGCGTCGCCGACGCCGGTCGCGGCGAATACGCCGCCAAGAGTGGCGAGCAACATCGGCAGAACCGCAGCCCAAGAGAGCGCGTCGAGCAGTCGCGCGGTTTCAGTGCCTGCCGCGGCGAGGTTCGATCTCGTCAGCGACATGGCGGCAAATAATGCGATCACGCATGCCACTGCCAGCGCGGTGAGCGTGGCCTGATGAGAATCGAAAAGGGCGGCGTCGCCGATGTGCAGCCACGGTTGCGTGAGGGCGAGGATCAATGTTCCGATCGGAATCAGCAACGCAGGCAAAAACAGTTTGTTGCCGAGTTTCGACGCGCTAATCCTCCGGACATCGCTGTCGCAGGCAAACTCTGGATGGCGTTTCAGTCGTCCGGATCCCGCGAGAATGGCGAGCGCCACAACGGCCGCGCCGACCGTCTGGGCGAGAAACTTGTCGCCCGCGTTGAATGCCGACTCGACGATGTCGCCACCAATGAAACAGAGCGAAAGAATGCCCCAGAATGCGGCCTGCAGGACACGCCGACGACGCGCTTCGATCAGCGCGCACACGCCCAGAAAAATACCGCACAGCCAGTATGCGTACTCAATCCGCAGCATGATTTTCCCGGGCTGCTCGCACAAGTCGGCGCTGGTAAAACACGATGCGAAGCGAGTGGATGATGAACGCGGCGAACGCCGTCGGCACCGCCCAGATCGCGATCGATTTCGGGTCGAGCTCGATGCCGTTTTGCGCGAAGAAACCTTGTATGAGCAAAACCGCGCCTAACGCGATGAAGATGTCTTCACCGAAGAACAGGCCGATATTGTCGGTTGCGGCGGCCAAGGCGCGGATGTGTTCGCGCGCGTCGTCGTCGATCGTGGGATCAATTTTCTCGGCAGCGGCTTCCGACATGGGTGCGAGCAACGGCCGAACCGTCTGCGGATGCCCGGCGACATTGTTCAATCCGAACATCGATAAAACCTGGCGCATCGCAAGATATGAAATCAGCAATTTCGCGAACGTAAGTTTGCGCAATCCCGCGACGAAGGCATGCGCACGTTCACGCAGGCCGGCGCGTTCGAGCAACCCGATGGCGGGCAATGTCAGGACGAGCAACATCAACATGCGGTTCGACAAAAAACTGTGGCCGAGCAGCGCCAGCGTGTCGGCGATCGACAAACCCGACAGCAGCGCGCTGAGGATGCCGGCGGCGACAACGACCAGCGCCGGATTCAGCCGCAGTGCGAATCCAACGACGACGAAAGCGACACCGAGCAACGGCCAGTAATTCATCGGACTCTTGGACGGGAACGGGATTTCGGCGACTATTGCACGATACGATGGCGCGCGCCGTCAAATCGCGCGATCCAACAAGCCGAGAGATCGACATGCGTGTTTGCATCGCGGTAATGATGGTAGTGGTCTTGTGTTCGGCCGGTTGCGCGGCGACGAAGCCGACGCGCACGGATCGCGCGTCTTTGGCGATCGTCGGCGTGACGGTCGTCAATCCGGAGCGTGACGATGCGGCCGTTGCGGATCAAACCGTCATCATCTCGGGCGAGCACATCGTCGCGGTCGGGCCACGCGCGTCGACGAAAATCCCGAACGGCGCCACGCAGATCGACGGCAAGGGCAAATGGCTGATTCCCGGCCTGATCGACGGTCATGTGCATTTCTTCCAATCTGGAAATGTATACACACGGCCGGACGGTATCGATCTCAACGCGGCGATTCCGTATGCGCAAGAAGTCGCGCGCAACAAGGCGCGTTTGCCGGCTACGTTCAAGGTCTGGCTAGCCAGTGGTGTGACGAGCGTGATCGATGTCGGCGGACCGTTCTGGAATTACGAAGTGCGCGACGCAGCCGCGAAATCGGACGCCGCACCGCGCGTGGAGACGACCGGACCGCTGATTTCGATGGTGGCGCGTCCGCAGCTCGATCTGGGCGATCCGCCGATCGTGAAAGTCGATAGCGAGCAAGGCGCGCGTGATCTGGTCCAGCGCCAGTTGCCGTACAAACCGGATTTCATCAAAGTCTGGTTTATCCATCAGCCGAAAGACGACATCGCCGCGCAGGAGCGCATCGTCAAAGCGACGGCCGACGCCGCGCACGCCGCGCACATTCGTCTCGCCGTGCACGCCACCGAACTGGATACCGCGAAATCCGCGCTGCGCGCCGGTGCGGATTACCTGGTGCATTCGGTGTTCGAGGAACCGATCGACGATGAGTTCATCGCGCTGATGCGGCAACGTCATGCGCTGTTGTGCCCGACGTTGTTCGTCGGCAGCGGTTATCGTCTCGTGTTCTCGGACCAGTGGCAGGCGACGGCCGAAGAGCAACGCTTGGCCGATCCGCAAATTCTCGCCGCGATGCACGATCTGGAGAAAATCGACAAATCAAAGATTCCGCCGCGTGTCGTTGCGATGATGGCCGCCAAGCGCGAAGTGCCGGCGCCGCTCGTTTCCGAACAGAATCTGAAAAAACTCTGGGACGCCGGCATACCGATCGTGATGGGAACCGATGCGGGAAACATCGGCACGTTGCACGGTCCCGGTGTTTTTCGCGAAATGGCGCTGATGAATGATGCCGGCCTGACGCCGCTGCAGGTCTTGCGCACCGCTACGACGAACGGCGCGATGGCGATGGGGCGCACGGATCTTGGCGCAATAGCGCCGGGCAAGTTCGCCGATGTCGTGCTGCTGACCGACGATCCGCTGGCGGACGTAAAGAATTTCAGTCATGCCGAGCGCGTGATCAAAGGCGGTGTCGTCTTCGATCCGAAAACGCTGATCGATAGTATTCGCTAGAAACTCATAGCGCGGCGACGATGACGCCGGCTGCGTCGAGCGCCTGGCGCAGGCGCTGTGCGAAGAGTGCGGCGTCGGGCCGGTCGCCGTGCACGCAGATCGTATCGGCGCGAACGTTGCGTGTGCCGCCAGTGCGGATGTCCACTTTTTTATTTGTGGCAATGGATACCGCTTGCGCGACGGCTGTATCGATGTCTTGAATTACCGCGTCGCTTTCGCTGCGTGGGGTGAGCGAACCGTCGCTTTCGTAACGACGATCGGCGAACGCTTCATGTGCGGCGCGGAGCCCGGCTGCATCGGCGGCGCGCGTGAGTTCGGAGTCGGCCAATCCGACCAGGATCAAACGATCGTCCACGTCGCGAACGGCGCGGGCGATGGCGTCGGCGAGCACGCGATTCCGTGCCGCCATGTTGTACAGCGCGCCGTGCGGTTTCACGTGCGTCACGCGCACATCGCTGGCTCGCGCGAATCCTTGCAACGCGCCGATTTGATAAAGCGTCATCGCATACGCATCGCCGGCACTGACTTTCATTTCGCGGCGACCGAATCCTTGCAGATCGGGTAGCGACACATGCGCGCCGATGGCAACGCCGTGTTTTTTCGCGAGCGCAACGGTGCGCTGCATCGTGCCGAAATCGCCGGCGTGAAAACCGCACGCGATATTCGCCGAGGTGATATGCGGCATCACGTTCGCATCGTCGCCCATCACCCACGCGCCGAACGATTCGCCCATGTCGCAGTTCAAATCGATTTTCATGGCAACCATTTTTCCAATCGCCCCGAGACCGCGCGCCGCAGCGCGAGCAGTTCCCGTTCGCGCTGAAGATAGCGCGTTTGCGCATCGCGCAGCGACACCTCGACAAATCGAATCACCTGACCAGGCCGTCGCTGTGCGAGCCGATCGAGATCGACGGCGGCGACATGGCCGATGCGTGGATAGCCACCCGTCGTCGGTGCCTCGGCCATCAACACGATGGGTTCGCCTCCCGGCGGCAGTTGCAGCGTGCCTGGAACGGTGCCTTCGGAAATCAATTCCAGCGGTTGACTGAGCTTCATTCTGCAACCCTCGAGCCGGTAACCGACGCGATTCGATTGGCTCCCGACTACAAATTGTTTCTCGAAAACGGCGTTTTGCGAATGGACGTCTAGAAGGCCGAAATGCTCCCCGCGAATCAGCGCGATCGGTTGATCGCCGCGCTCGTCGAACCAGTGCGAGGGATCGATGGACCACGGCGGAGCGTCGAGAGCGGCAGCGTTGAACGTGCCTGCCGATTCGCTCATCGGCAGTTGATCGCCGGCTTTCAATGCCAGGCCCGCGCAGGGTCCCAGGTTGGAATTGACGTCGACGCTGCGGCTCCCGAGGACGGGTGCGAACGCGAAGCCGCCGCGCACCGCGAGATACGCGCGCGATCCCGAGGTCATCGCTCCGGATTCGATTTCGCTGCCGGCGCGGATTTGCACAGGTCGCCACATCGGGATGGGTTTCCCGTTGCAGCGCATCTCGATGCACGCTCCGCTCAGCGCGATCAAGGCATTCGACGCGAAACGAAGTCGCGGTCCGCGCAACGTGATTTCGATTGCCGCGTCGCCATCGTCGTTGCCGACGAGCATGTTGGCCAGCCGCAAACACGCGCGGTCCATCGCGCCTGCGGTGCCGACACCGAGATCGGTGTAGCCATGCCGGCCGAGATCCTGCACGGTCGATAGCAGGCCCGGCGAAACGACGTGGATGGTCATGCGCGCTCTGTATCGAATTCGTGTGCATCGATCGGTTTGAAGCGCACGCGTTGGCCGGGCAGCAGCAACGCCGGTTGCGTACGCGACGGATCGAACAAGGTCAGCGGCGTGCGACCGATCAGTAGCCAGCCGCCGGGCAGTTCGCTTGGATAGACGCCGGTCTGTGCGCCGCCGATCGCGACGGAGCCAGCGGGCACGCGCGTTCGCGGCGTGGCGCGCCGTGGCGTATGCAGCCGATCATCGAGTCCGCGCAGATACGGAAAACCCGGCATGAAACCGAGCATCGCGACGACGTACTCGGGCGACGCATGGCGATCGATAACCTCGGCGATTCCGATGCCGCAATGCGCGGCGACGTCCGCCAGATCGAGACCGAATGGCCCGCCGTAGCAGACCGGGATTTCGACGGGATCGGGAGTTTGTCGTTCGCGTTTTATGCCGACAACGTCGGCCATCGCTCGACGCACGCGCTCGGAGATGTCGTCAAACGCGTTCGTGCCGGAAGCGAAGGCGGTGATGTCGTAGCGCACGCAAACACTGGCATACGCGGGTGCGACTTCGCGCACTCCGGTCAGTTTTTGCGAGCGAAGAAAGTCGGAAAGATCGATGGCGGCATCGTTCAATGCGTCGTCGATGCGATCGCCCAGGCGGATCAGCAGCGCACTATCGCCGAGCGCCTCGATCGACGGCGTAATCATTGATCGGTATCGATGTGCAGTGCTATGCGCAGTGCCGACATTTTTTGCTGCAACGCCGGTTCCGAATACGCCGCACTCGCGCCGACGCCCCACACCGGTTTCGGCCACGCCGCATCGTTTGTCGAACGGGCGATCACATGCACATGCAGTTGCACGACGACATTGCCGAGCGCCGCGATGTTCAGCTTGTCCGGTTTTTCCAGCGCGTGAAGTACGTGTGCCACGCGGTTGATATCGTCGAGCAACCGACGCTGATCGTCGATCGACAAATCGGTCAGCTCGCGCAGATTCGGCAGGCGCGGTACGAGGATGATCCACGGGAATCGCGAATCGTTCATCAGTAACGCTCGCGAAAAAGTGAGATCGCCGATGCGGTGCGTATCGGCCACGAGCCGTGGATCGAGCGCGAAGGCAGAATCGGCGATCATCACTCAGCCCACGTTGCGCCGGAAGAAATCGAGCGCGCGATCCTGCGCGAGTTTCGCGGCGGCCGCGTCGTAATGCGAGGGATCGATATCGCGATTGAAAGCGTGCCCGGCGGATGGATACGAATAGACGTCCATCTCCGGAAGCGCGTCGCGATGCTTCTGGATGATTTCCGGCGGAATCGACGAATCCTGTTCGCCGAAATGGAACTGCACGGGCGCTTTCGGTTTTTCCGACAGGAATCTCGCGTTGCCGGCCCCGTAATAACTGACCGCAGGCAAGCCGAGCCGGATCGCGGCGAGGAACGCGACGGTGCCGCCCCAGCAAAATCCGACGACGCCGATCTTGCCCGCCGAGGCGATCGATTCGGCCGCACTGGCCACGTCTTCCACGGCGCGCTCGAAACCGACTTGCCCGGCGAGTGATTTACCTCGGGCGAAATTGGCGTCGTCGTAGCCGAGCTGCACGTCGGTTTCGATGTGATCGAAAAACGCCGGCGCGATCGCGACATAACCGAACGATGCATATTTGTCAGCGACGCTGCGGATATGCGCGTTGACCCCGAAGATTTCCTGCACGACGACGATGCCGCCCTTCGGATGGCCGTTCGGTTTGGCCAGATACGCACCGATGCACTGCGTGCCGGACGTATTCAGATTGAGGTGTTCTCCCATGCGTCGATCCTCCATGTGTGATCAAACATAGTCGCACGACGGAGGTTAAACGAGCCGGGCCGTGTGTCAACGCGCGGCGCGCGAAGTCGATGCGCTAGCCGACCACGCGGTTGCGGCCGGCCGCTTTCGCGGCGTATAGCGCGCGATCGGCCGAATCGATGAGCTGTTCGACACTCACCTCGCCCTCGGCCTGCGAGGCCATCGAGATGCCGATACTGATCGTGGCGATGTGCGCGAGTTCCGGCGTCGCCGCGGCCAGGGTTTCGGCGACGCGGATGCGCAGCCGCTCGGCCAGCGCGCGCGCGGTCGCGAGATTCTGTCCCGCCACGACCACGATGAATTCCTCGCCGCCGAAGCGCCCGAGCAGATCGCCCGGTTCGAGCCATTGCCGCAACGTTTGTACTCCGGCGACGAGCACGCGATCGCCGAACAGATGGCCGCGCGCATCGTTGATCTGTTTGAAGTGATCGAAGTCGATCAGCAGCAGCGCCAGCTCGCGGCGGTCCTTGTGGAAATCGTCGACGCGCTGTTGCAGCGCGCGCAAGAGCTGGCCTCGATTGAGAACGCCGGTAAGCGGATCGGTGATCGCGGTCTGATAGAGCTCGTCGGCCTGGCGCTGCAGACGCGTGTTGGCTTCGCTCAACTCCGAATTCGTCTTGGCGATGATGGTGTGGCTGGCGGCCAATTCGCGATTGAGACGCCGCACGCTGACCATGCGCCAGGCGACGACGGCAAGGAGAATAGTCAATCCCAGCAACGCGCCGATGCCGAAACGCCGCTGCCATACTTGCTGTTTGAGCCGCGCGGCCTGCAGATCGTTTTCGAGCGTGAGCGTGGCGAGTTTCTGTTCGGCGACGATGCGAACCTGCTGAACTTCCAGCGCCGACAAACGACGGCTGGCGCGGCTGCCGAGAAGTTCTTCGCGCAGCGCCGCTTCGCTGCGCGCGAAGCGCAGGGAGGTTTTCGTATCGGCTTCGCTTTCGGCGAGCTGTCCGCGCAACGCGTACGCCTGCGCGAGTTGCGTTTTCATGCGCGTGTTGTCGAGTCCGTTCAGCGCGTCGTCGAGGAATTTCCGCGCGCCGGCGTGATCGTTTTGCGTCATCGCGATTT
>JBDUEI010000112.1:0-4170 GCA_040002515.1 Rudaea sp.
TCCGGCATGGTGCAGTTCAAGAACGTGTTTCTCGGCAGCGAGAAATTGTCGTACGTGCGCGCCGCCGATGTGCAGCGCTGCCTGCGCGCCGGCGGGAAGCACAACGATCTGGATTCTGTCGGCTATACCGCGCGGCATCACACGTTTTTCGAAATGCTCGGTAATTGGTCGTTCGGCGATTACTTCAAACGCGATGCGATCATCTGGGCGTGGGAATTGCTGACGGTCGTCTTCGGATTGCCGAAAGATCGTCTGCTCGTCACCGTCTATCACACTGACGACGAAGCCTACGATTTATGGCATACGCACATCGGATTGCCGACTGAACGCATCATCCGTATCGGCGACAACAAAGGCGCGCCGTACGCATCGGACAATTTCTGGCAAATGGCCGACACGGGTCCGTGCGGTCCATGCACTGAAATTTTCTATGATCACGGCGCGGACATTGCGGGCGGCCCGCCGGGATCGCCTGACGAAGACGGCGATCGCTTCATCGAAATTTGGAATCTCGTTTTCATGCAGTTCGATCGCGCGGCCGACGGCACGTTTTCGAAGTTGCCGGCGCCATGCGTCGATACCGGCATGGGGCTGGAACGGCTCGCAGCCGTTCTTCAGCACGTACATTCCAACTACGAGATCGACCTTTTTCAGCATCTGATCAAGGTCGCCTCGGCGCTGACGAAAACCAGCGATCTCGAAAACAAATCGTTGCGCGTGATCGCCGATCACATTCGCGCCTGTTCATTTTTGATCGTCGATGGCGTGCTGCCATCGAACGAAGGACGCGGTTATGTATTGCGTCGAATCATCCGACGCGCGTTGCGCCACGGCTACATGCTCGGTGTCCGCGATCCATTTTTCTCGAAGATGGTGGCACCACTCGTGGAAGAGATGGGCGCGGCTTATCCGGAATTGGCGGCGAAGCGCGCCGCCGTGGAAAAGACCTTGCTCGCCGAGGAAGAACGCTTCGGAGAAACGCTCGAACACGGGATGAAGGTGTTCGACGACATCGCCTCGCGCGCTCAAAAAATAATTCCGGGCAACGATGCGTTTCGGCTTTACGACACCTATGGTTTCCCGGTCGATTTGACCGCCGACATTGCGCGCGAACGCGGGCTCAGCGTCGATATGCCGGGATTCGAAACCGCGATGAACGCGCAACGCGATCGCGCGCGCGCAGCGAGCCAGTTCGAAACGAAGGCGTCGTTGTCCGCCGAACTCGTGCAGAAACTTCAGCCGACGAATTTCCTCGGCTACGAGGGCCTGTCGGCAGAGGGGTTGAAAGTCGTGGCCATCGTTCGCGATGGACGCGATGTGGATGAAATCGTCGACGGTCACGAGGCCGTGGTCATTCTCGATCGCACGCCGTTCTATGCGGAGTCGGGCGGACAGGTCGGAGATATCGGCAAGCTCAGTGCGGCCGATGGCACATTCGATGTGAGCGACACCGTTAAACTCGCTGGTGCGTTTCACGGCCACGTCGGCCAATGGCATGGCGGTGCTTTGCGCGTGGGTGCGGTCCTGCACGGCGATGTGGACGCGGCGCATCGCCAGTCCACGATTCTGAATCATTCGGCGACACATCTGTTGCACGCGGCATTGCGCAAGGTGCTCGGCGAGCATGTCACGCAGAAGGGTTCGCTGGTCGCGCCGGATCGGCTGCGTTTCGATTTCGCGCACTTCAAACCGTTGTCGGCCGACGAACTCCAAACCGTCGAGGATATGGTGAACGCCGAAGTGCGGCGCAATTCGCAAGCCGAGATTCGCAATATGGCGTATGACGACGCGATCGATTTCGGCGCCATGGCCTTGTTCGGCGAAAAATATGGCGACGAGGTTCGTGTGCTGCGCATGGGCGATTTTTCGACCGAATTGTGCGGCGGAACGCATGTGTCGCGCACCGGCGATATCGGGCTGTTCAAGATCGTCAGCGAAAGCGGTGTTGCTGCCGGCGTACGTCGTATCGAAGCGGTCACCGGCGCAGGTGCGTTGGCATTCGTGAACGAAGAAGAGCGGCGTCTGGATGCCGTAGCCGATTTGTTGTCGTCCGGAACGAACGATGTCGTCGAGAAATTGCGCCAGCTTTTCGAGCGACAGAAAAAACTCGAACGCGAACTTGAAAGTCTGAAATCGAAAGCTGCGTCTGCCGCGACATCGGACCTTGCTTCGATGGCGAAGGACGTCAACGGCATCAAAGTCGTCGCTGCACGTCTTGACGGTGCGGATGCGAAAACCTTGCGCGACAGCGTCGATCAGTTCAAACAAAAGCTCGGCGACTGTGTGATCCTTTTAGCGGGCGGCAGCGATGGCAAAATATCGCTCGTCGCCGGCGTCAACGGAAAGGCGCTCGGCAAGATCAAGGCCGGCGATCTCGTTGCCGATGTCGCTAAAAAAATCGGCGGCAAAGGTGGCGGCCGGCCGGATATGGCGCAAGGCGGCGGCGAAGATTCCGCGGCGCTGGGTCCGGCGCTCGATGCCGTTCCTGCGTGGATCGCTGCGCATCTGTCGTGACTTCCGGCAGGCACGCGCGCGCCGTTGCCGTGTAAATGTTCCGTCGTGCGGATTGCGCGGGCGCACCCGCTGGGTCTAGTATCAAGACAACGGTCGCAGTACCGTCGTTGCAAGGATGAATCCGGCTCATCTGTTCAATCGATCGAACACGGAAAAACAAGGAGCACGTGAGCCGCTCCAGGATGTGAGTGCGAAGGTGAGGGGAACGCCGTCGCGTAGCACGTTCGTTAGGAAAGACGAATTGCCGTAAGGAGAAAGACAATGCTGATTCTGACACGCCGGGTGGGCGAGACCCTGATGATCGGCGATTCAGTAAGCGTGACCGTGCTAGGCGTGAAAGGCAACCAAGTGCGCATCGGAATCAATGCGCCGAAAGATGTGGCGGTACATCGCGAAGAGATCTTTCAACGCATCAAACGCGAGCACGAGTCGGGCGGCGAACCATCGCCTTCCGCAGAAACCAGCTGAATGGTTTTCGTCGAATCGGTCGGACCTTCGCTAACGTGATGGACGAGCGGCGAGATTATTTCGTACCGCGTTCGCGAAACGATCGGGTTTGCCGCGCCGTGAGTTCTCTTTTCACTTGACCTCGAGCGATCGATCGACGTGAAATTTGCCCGCCTACCGATTCTTCGCGTGCTGCTCGCGCGGCCGCGTTTGCTCGCGTGCATGATTCTCGGCTGCGTGATCGGAATCGCACTGCCCGAATGGTGGGTTCCGGACTTCGTTACGCGATTACTCATCGCATGGAACGCTGCGGCCATCGTTTACCTGATTCTCGCGCTGCAGATGATGGCCAGTTCCAAAAGCCAGCACATTCGCACGCGGGCCAATGCGGAGGACGAAGGCCGTCACACGGTATTGGCGCTCGTGATCGGTTCATCCGTGCTCACGCTGTTCGCCACGGCCTTCGAACTCTCGGCGGCGAAAGACGTGCATGGATGGATCAAGTTGGCTCGGGTCGGCTTGGCCAGCCTTACGGTTCTTTCCACCTGGTGCGTCAACCAAACCATGTTCGCCCTGCATTACGCGCACGATTACCACGCCGACAAATCCAAGCGAAATCACGGCCTGTGTTTCCCTGGCGATCAGGTGCCGGATTATTTCGATTTTCTGTATGCCGCATCGATCATCGGCACGTCGGGACAGACCGCCGACGTCACCTTCGACACCAGCCGGATGCGGCGGATGGCGTTGATCCACAGCGTGCTTTCGTTCTTCTTCAACACGATAATCCTGGCGCTTACGATCAATATCGCCGCCGGCATGTTGTAGCGGTTGGTTCGACAGCCGCGACGCGTTACAATCGCGCCGCGCAGATCGCCTTTCGCCGCGATCGAACGTGTTAGTTGAAACGGAGAGGTGCCCGAGTGGCCGAAGGGGCTCCCCTGCTAAGGGAGTATAGGGTCAAAAGCTCTATCGAGGGTTCGAATCCCTCCCTCTCCGCCAAGTTTTGAATTTGTTCTTACTCCGTCCCGCAGCATTAAAAGTGAACTCTCGACTCGCGCGTCATTCGATCGGGGTTGACGGCTTTGCTGCATAACGGAATAATCCCGCTTCTTCGCGCCCGTAGCTCAGTTGGATAGAGTACCAGGCTACGAACTTGGTGGTCGGGAGTTCGAATCTCTCCGGGCGCGCCAGATTTGCGAAGGGTGC
>JBDUEI010000113.1:0-12225 GCA_040002515.1 Rudaea sp.
TCTCGATGTGCACCGGCGGCGGCGCGTGGGACAACGCCAAGAAGTACATCGAAGAAGGCAACCACGGCGGCAAGGGTTCCGATGCACACAAAGCAGCGGTCACCGGCGACACCGTAGGCGACCCGTACAAGGACACGGCGGGCCCCGCCGTGAATCCGCTGATCAAGATCATCAACATCGTCGCCTTGTTGCTGATTCCGCTTCTGTAAGTTCAATCGGCGCGCCGATCATTTCGGCGCGCCGCGTCTTCGATGACGCCATCTTCGTCTCTCATCGGGAGAATCCCATGTCCTTCTTCATGCGCGTGTGCGTCTTCGCTCTCGTGTCGATTCTGGCTGCCTGCGCGAGCAAAAACACAGTGAACACAAACTCGAAATCCGCCGCCGAGAAAAACGTCGCAGTCGAAGATCCGTATTTGTGGCTCGAAGAAACCGACAGCGCGAAATCGATGGAATGGGTGAAAGCGCGCAACGCCGAGACCGTGAACAAATACGCATCGTCGTCACAGTTCAACGCGATGAGCGATCAGATTCTCGAAGTGATGGATTCGAAGGAAAAAATTCCGTATCTCTCGAAGATGGGATCGTTCTACTACAATTTCTGGCGCGACAAAACGCATTCGCGCGGCGTGTGGCGGCGCACGACGCTCGACGAATATCGCAAGGCGCATCCATCGTGGGAAACCGTCATCGATCTGGATGAGCTGGCGAAAACCGAAAAGGAAAATTGGGTGTGGCATGGCGCGGATTGTCTGCGACCGGACTACACGCATTGCCTGATCGCGCTGTCGCGCGGCGGCGCCGATGCGAGCGTGCAGCGCGAGTTCGATCTGAAGACCAAAACCTGGGTGAAAGGCGGCTTCAATTTGCCGGAAGCAAAATCGCAGACCGCCTGGATCGACAAGGATCGCCTCTACGTCGGTACGGATTTCGGCCCGGGATCGATGACGAAATCGAGTTATCCGCGCATCGTCAAAGAATGGAAACGCGGCACGCCGCTCACCGATGCGACAACCGTTTATGAAGGCAGGGACGACGATCTCGCCATCGCCGCCTATCGCGACCACACGCCCGGCTTCGAACGCGATTTCGTTTCGCGCTCGCTCGCGTTCTACAACAGCGAAACCTATCTGCGCGGCAAAGACGGCAAGCTCACCAAGATCGACGTGCCCAACGACGCGGAAACCGGCGTGGTTCGCGAATGGCTGACCATCAAGCCGCGCACGGATTGGACGGTCGGTGGGAAAACTTTCCTGGCCGGATCGCTGCTCGTCACTAACTTCGACGATTTCATGGCCGGCAAACGCGACATCACCGTGTTGTTCGCACCGACAGACACGACATCGCTCGAAGGTTTCTCGATCACGCGCCACCATCTCATCATCAGCGAACTGAACAATGTGGTGAGTCATTTGGAAGTCGTCACACCGCCGACCAAGAAAGGCGGCGAATGGACACGAACGACACTCGGCGGCGCGCCGGCGTTGAGCACGATATCCGCAGGCGGCGTCGACGCGGACGAAAGCGATGCGTACTTCCTCACCGTGACCGGCTTCCTCGAACCGACGACGCTCTACTACGGCACGATCGGTAAAGGCGAAGCGAAGCCGCTCAAACATAGTCCGAAATTCTTCGACGCATCGGGCTACGCCGTGAATCAATATTTTGCGACCTCGAAAGACGGCACGCGCGTTCCGTATTTCGTCGTCGGCTCCAAGAACATGAAAACGGACGGTTCGACGCCCACATTACTGACCGGCTACGGCGGTTTCGAGGTTTCGCTACAGCCGTATTACAGCGGCAGCGTCGGACGCGCGTGGCTGACGCACGGTGGCGCATACGTCGTCGCCAACATCCGCGGCGGTGGCGAATACGGACCGCGCTGGCATCAGACGGCGTTGAAAGCAAAACGTTTACGCGCTTACGAAGATTTCGCGGCCGTGGCGGAAGACCTGGTCGCGCGCAAGATCACGTCACAGCCGCATCTCGGCGCGATGGGCGGCAGCAACGGCGGACTGTTGATGGGCAATATGCTCACGATGTACCCGCAATTGTGGTCCGCGATCGTCTGCGAAGTACCGCTGCTCGATATGAAACGCTACACGCACCTCTCCGCCGGCGCATCGTGGATGGCCGAATACGGCGATCCGGACAAAGCCGAAGACTGGGCATTCATCAAGACATTTTCCCCGTATCAAAATGTGGAAAAAGGTAAAAAGTATCCGCCTATCCTGTTCACGACATCGACACGCGACGATCGCGTCGGCCCCGCGCAAGCGCGCAAGATGGCCGCGCGCATGATCGAGTTCGGCGACGACGCGAATTTCTACGAAAACATCGAAGGCGGCCATGGCGCGGCTGCGGACAACAAGCAAGCGGCGTTCATGTCGGCGCTCGCGTTCGCGTATTTGTGGGATCACACGAAGTAGCGACTGCCTAACGTTTCTGAAAGCGCCAGACGCTGCGAGGCTTTTCTTGTCCGACACCTGTCCTTGACTACTTTTTCGTTGTTTTCATGCTGACGCCTGGACCGACTATTTGTATTGGCAAAAGCAAGACCGAAAGACACTCGAACGAATCAATGCTTTGGTGCGCGAATGCCAGCGCGATCCTTTCGTCGGCATCGGTAAACCCGAACCGTTGAAGGAAAAATTGAGCGGCTGCTGGTCGCGGCGCATCGATGACGCCAATCGCCTCGTCTATCGCGTGATGCATAAGGATATCGAGATCCTTGCGTGCCGCTATCATTACGACACCCGTTAGTCGTGCGCTTGCCGCACGATTCGCGTATCCTTCGCGCCCCTCGCCCAGACGGTCTCACTTCGGGCATTGATCAATGGAGTAACACATGGGCATCGAGCGCGTTTCCGCCGGCCGCGACGTACCGAACGAAATCAATGTCGTCATCGAAATTCCAAAGGATGCCGAGCCGATCAAGTACGAAGTCGACAAGGCCACCGGCGCGATTTTTGTCGATCGCGTGCTGTCCACGCCGATGCGCTATCCGTGTAATTACGGCTACGTGCCGCACACGTTATGCGGGGATGGCGATCCAGTTGATGTGCTCGTCGTGATTCCGATGCCGCTGATTCCGGGTTCGGTCATTCGCTGCCGCCCGGTCGGCATGCTCGGCATGACGGACGAAGCCGGCGCCGATACGAAAATCGTCGCCGCGCCGATCGACAAAGTGTTCGCCGGCTATGCGCACATCAAGGACATTCACGACGTCGCGCAGCATTGGCGCGATCGCATCGCGCATTTTTTCGAGCATTATAAGGATCTCGAAAAAGGCAAATGGGTGAAGATCGACGGCTGGCACGATGCCGCGACGGCAAGAAAAGAAATCAACGATTCGGTCACGCGCTATCAGGATTGTTCCGACAAGCCGATGTTCTAATCGTCGGGCGAATCGTCCTCGTCCGCTTTCGGAGCCGGTAGGATCTCGACGGGAATGATATCGGCCGCGCGCCAGAATGTGATGTGGCCGAAACGATACGGCATCTCCAGTTCGGGTTTTGCAGGAATCGGATATTTCGTATAGATCGTGACGATCTCGCCGTCCGGATGCTTGACGCACCATTCGTGCAGATCGTGAAACGTCACGCTCGGCAGCGGTTGGGTCAGTCGTCCTGCGAATTCGAACAACCCATGATGCCAGGCCAGATGCGCGACCGGCCGGCCTTCGGATTGGTATTGCTTGATCTTCTGTGCCGCAGCCGACACATCGATGGTCGGGCCGATCATCTGCGCGAGACAGAGTACCGCCAATGCGGCGACGGCGACGCCCGACAACGCGATTCCATGCAGCGACTGTCGGATGCGCGGTGTGCTCAATAGCGCGATCGCAACGGCGATCATGCCGATGCCCCACGCGATCCACGTCGTCGCGAATACGGCAAGCGAGGCGTCGGTGAGATGACGATGAATCCAGTCGGTCGGATCGGGATGCGCGATCGCGTGAGAAGTCACTAAAGGCAACGCCGCGAAAGCGACGCCCACGACCAGAAGCACGAGCCCGAACAGCAACCCATCCACACGCGACGCTTCGCAGCCGAGAACCGTGGCGAAATACAGCGCGATCGATCCGAGCAGCGGCAACAGGTAGTGCGGCTGCTTGCCGCTGACCAGACAGAACGCGACGAACGCCGGCGCGCCCCATGCCAGGGCAAAACGTACACTTTTGGAAATGTGGAAACTGTCGCGCCATGTCGACCACGAGGCGCGCATCACGATCGTCCACGGCAACACCATGAACGGCACGACGGCGAAATACCACCATAGCGGGCGCCGATGCGCGAAACTTTTCGTCATGCGATCGACGGTTTGATGCAGGAAAATGGAGTTGGCATAGTCCGGCCCGCCCGCGATGGCAGCCGGAATCGCCCATGCCAACGCAATGACCGCGCCGCCAAGTACAGCCAATCCGAGACATCCGTACCAGCGGCCTTTGAATTGTCGCGCGGTCTGGCTCCACCACGGCGCGAACGCGACGGCCATCGCGCCATCGAGCAATACCACAGGACCTTTGGTAAGAATGCCGAGCCCGAAACCGATAGCGAACAACAGCGTACCGCGACGCCAACGCTGCGCGTCGAGATCGACCGCGCCATGCAGTGCAATCAGTACCCACGTCGTCAACAACACATCGAACATGATCGCGCTTGAAAACAGCGCGAAGAAAATCATGCTCATGAAAATCAGTGTGGCGCGGCGAGCGAGCTGTGGATCCGGATCGAGACGTCGCACCAGATGTCCGAACAGAATGATCGACGCGAACGACGCGGCCAGAACGCCGAGCCGCACGGACCAGACATTGATCCCCAATATCGTCCACGCGATATTGATCAGCCAGAACAGCAGCGGCGGTTTTTCGGAATACGTCGCGCCGTTGAGATGCGGCACGAGAAATTCGCCGTGTAGCCGCATTTCCCAGGCGACGCTCAGATAGCGCGTTTCGTCGATCGGCAGTGCGGGCAGGAATAGCGCAACGGGCAGGAGCAGCAGCAGCCACACCCAACGCCAATCGCCGAACGTCGCCTGCAGTAGCGATCGCAAATCCGGACGTGACGTCATCTCAGCCGCGGTCGAGCAGCGTTTTCAGATCGATCACCGCCGCGTTGGCGCGCGATACGTAGTTCGCCATCACCAGCGAATGATTGGCGAAGAATCCGAACGGACTGCCGTTTAGGATCATCGGGCTGTGCACGGGTTTTTGCGATTCTTCGAGTTCGCGGATGATCTGGCGCACGCTGACCACGGCGTTCTTGCGTTCGAGGATGTGCGCAAAATCCACTTGTATAGCTTTTAGCTGTTCGAGCAGCGCCCACGTGTATCCGCGCGATTCATAGAAGATGTCATCGATTTGCGACCACGGAGTTTGAATCACTTGAGCGCCTTTGGTGACGGGCACGGCATTCGGATCGACCGGCGCGTCGCCCTCCAGCCGAAGCTGCCCCACACTCGCCGACAGCCGTTGCGACAGACTGCCGAGGCGCGACGAGACCATATCGAGATAATCGGCGAGGCTATCGGCGCGCGCAAAGAACTGCGCGCCGTTCGGATCGTTCTTGCCGAGACGGAGCAGATAGCCTTCGACGTGATCGATTGCTTTTTGATATTGCCGTTCCGAACTCGGCAACAGCCAGCGGTCGTTCGGACTGGAGAACAGCGGATCGGCTTCCTTAAGATCGACGTCTTCTTCGGACTGCGATTGCGAACGCGAAAAGCGATTGCGCATTTCGCGCGACAGATCGCGCGTGGCCGTGAGCACGCCAAATTCCCAGTTCGGCACGTTGTCCATGAACAGGCCCGGCGGAAATTTGTCGTTCGAGATGTAGCCGCCGCGTTTATTCAAGAGGATTTCGGCCGTGCCGATCAGCGTGCTGGTCACGACCGAGCCTGTCACCACTTGTATCTGATGCGCGCTGGCGCGTTCATGTGTGGACGCGACGACATCGAACTGCGCCGGCTCGTAACTCCACCACCACATGAAGCCGATCACCACGAGCGCGTACAGGACGATCAGCACGCCGAGCGTGCGCGCGATCAATCGTGCGTTTGAAAAAGCGAAGCGGCTAGTGGTGGCCATGGCAAATCCGGTTGTCGACGCGAGGCGGGACGCGTTTCGCGTTTACATCATCGCACGGCGCATGTTACGGCGCACCGCGATTATACTTTTCCACAAATCATTCCTCGCGATAGATCTGCGCGCCGCCCTGACGGAATTCCGCAGCTTTTTCCTGCATGCCGCGATTCAACGCATCGGTTTCGGCGACACCCTGTTCTTTGGCGTAATCGCGCACATCCTGCGTGATTTTCATCGAACAGAAATGCGGACCGCACATCGAGCAGAAATGCGCGAGCTTGTGCGCGTCTTTCGGTAACGTTTCGTCGTGGAATTCCTGCGCTTTTTCCGGATCGAGGCCGAGATTGAACTGATCCTGCCAGCGGAATTCGAAACGCGCTTTCGACAGCGCGTTATCGCGAATCTGTGCGGCCGGATGTCCCTTGGCAAGATCGGCAGCATGCGCGGCGATCTTGTACGCGATGATCCCATCGCGCACATCCTGTTTGTTCGGTAAGCCGAGATGTTCCTTCGGCGTGACGTAGCACAACATCGCGGTCCCGAACCAGCCGATCAGCGCGGCGCCGATCGCGCTGGTGATGTGATCGTAGCCGGGCGCGATATCGGTCGTTAGCGGTCCTAACGTATAAAAAGGCGCTTCGCCGCAAACGCGCAACTGACGCTCCATGTTTTCCTTGATCAACTGCATCGGCACATGGCCGGGACCTTCGATCATGGTTTGCACATCGTGTTTCCACGCGATTTTGGTCAATTCGCCGAGTGTATCGAGTTCGGCGAATTGCGCGGCATCGTTCGCGTCGGCGATCGAGCCGGGACGCAAGCCGTCGCCGAGCGAGAACGAGACGTCGTACGCCTTCATGATCTCGCAGATATCCTCAAAATGCGTGTAGAGGAAATTTTCCTGGTGATGTGCGAGGCACCACTTCGCAAGAATCGAACCGCCGCGCGACACGATGCCCGTCACGCGTTTCGCGGTGAGCGGAATGAACGGCAGACGCACGCCGGCATGGATGGTGAAGTAATCGACACCTTGTTCGGCTTGCTCGATCAGCGTGTCGCGAAAGATTTCCCAGGTGAGTTCTTCGGCGCGGCCGTCGACTTTCTCCAGCGCCTGATAAATCGGCACGGTACCGATCGGCACGGGCGAATTGCGGATGATCCATTCGCGCGTTTCGTGTATGTTTTTTCCGGTCGACAGATCCATCACCGTGTCGCCGCCCCAGCGGATCGACCACACCATCTTTTCGACTTCTTCGGCGATCGAACTCGATACGGCGGAATTGCCGATGTTGGCGTTGATCTTGGTCAGGAAGTTGCGACCGATGATCATCGGTTCGCTTTCCGGATGATTGATGTTGCACGGAATGATGGCGCGGCCGCGTGCGACTTCGTCGCGCACGAATTCCGGCGTGATGAATTTCTGGATCGACGCGCCGAAGGTTTCGCCGGGATGTTGCTTCAGCAGTTCGGCGTCGCGAATTTGATCGATGCGCTGATTCTCGCGGATCGCGATGTATTCCATTTCCGGGGTGACGATACCGCGGCGCGCGTAATGCATTTGCGAAACGTTGGCGCCCGCCTTCGCGCGACGCGGCGCGGCGGCATGTTGGAACCGCACGCCGACGAGTTTCGGATCGGCCGCGCGTTTGCGTCCGAATTCGGATGAGAGCCCGCGCAGGATTTCCGTGTCGCCGCGTTCTTCGATCCAACCGGCGCGAACCGGTGCCAGGCCGGCGAAAAGGTCGATGCGCATTTGCGGATCGGTATACGGACCGGATGTGTCGTACAGCGACAACGCCGGATTTTTCTCCGCGCCGAACGCGAGCGGCGTATCGCTCAGCGCGACTTCGCGCATCGGCACGCGCACATCCGCGCGCTGGCCGGAGACATAGATTTTCCGCGAACCCGGAATCGGGCGCGTTACGCTTTCGGACAGCTCGGCGGTCTGGCGGATCAGGTCGGAGGCTAATGCATTCATGGAGATCGTCCTGCTCGGTTGATGGGCCGCATGAGATGTGCGGCTTGCGCGAGGAACTCGCGTGCAACGAAGCGGCGGGACGGCGCGGCATCGAACTGCGCCATCGAAGCTTCCTACGCCTTGATCGCATGCCGCACGATCATCGGATCAGGTACGAAGGGTATTTCTCACCTCGCCGCTCGCCTGTATCGCGAACCGCGAAGACCCCCGCTTCTGCGCGCATTGAATCACGAACGCGGGGCAAACGCGAGGCGATGCGACGAAACTTTGCGCGCGCGCGTCCGGTCTTACTGGTGCGGCAAGTGACGGTGAGGTGCAGTGATGGCGACGAAACAGGTTTTTCACGGTGTGATGGCGGCATTCGCCATGGTGTTCGCGGCCGAGCCTACGATGGCGGCGGAAGCGAATGCAGCGGCGAACGTGACCGTGGCGTGGGCGCCGACCGATACCTTGAGCGAAGTGAAGCAGAATCAGACACGTCGCGGCTGGCTGCGGCCGGAAGATTGGAAGAAAGAACTCGCCGCCGAATTGAACAAACGCGCGCAAGCGAAGTTGTCGCCGGGGCAGTCGCTCGAGGTGACGATCGACGACATCAAACTCGCCGGCGATTACGAACCGTGGCACGGGCCGGATGCACAGGACATCCGTTTCATGAAAGATATCTATCCGCCGCGCATCGATCTGCATTACAAACTTGTCGATGCCGACGGGCGAACGATTCGCGAGCGAGAGAGCAAGCTGCGCGATCTGTCGTATCTCCAACGTGTGGTGCCGACCGATACCGATCCGCTGCGTTACGACAAGCGGCTGATCGACGATTGGATCAGGCGCGAATTCCGCGACGACAAAGCGTGAGGACGTTCTATCGCGGACTATAGGCGCGCAGGAAAAAATCGACGGTGTGATTGATGTGATCGTCGACTTCGCTTTGCACGAACTGTCCGCAACATCCGAATTCCATGCGCGCGTGATATTCGCCTTTTAGCAGACAGAAAAACTGCGTAGCGGCGCGATGCAGATCGGGAATTTCGAGCTTGCCGCCGCGAACTTCGTCGCGCAGGAAAGATTCGAACGCGAGCTGCGTGCGCTTCGGTCCCGCTTCCCAGAACAGTTCAGCGACCTTCGGCGATTGGCGCGCGTTGGCGACGATCGTGCGATGAACCGCGACGGCCTCTTCGCTCGTGATCAGCGCAAAAAAAGCGCGCGCGATCGTCAATAGCTGTTTACGGATCGGACCTTTCAGATCGGCTTGAAAAATTTCCGCCGGCATCTGTTCCGCGCAAACGCATTCCACGGCCGCTGTGAACAAACGTTCCTTGTCCTGGAAATGGCTGTACACGGTGAGTTTCGACACGCCCGCAGCGGCGGCGATCGCATCCATGCTCGTGCCGTCGAAACCCTGCGTCGTAAACAAACGCTTGGCCACGCCCAGGATCGCGGCGCGCTTTTCGAGGTCTTTGGGTCGGCCGGGACCGATATTTTTCGCGACAGCATTCATCTGAATTGAATTACTAGACAGTGCGGTTTAGTATTGATACTATACCACAGCGTTCACTAATTAACTTAACCGCTCCTGCACGAGGATTGCGCCATGCAGAACCGATTTCCTTCCGCCGGATTATGCGCCGGAATCCTGGTGTTGGGCAGTGCGGTCGAAATGGGCGGCTGCACCAGCAAAGCCGCCGTTCCCGAACCGCCGCGTAGCGCGATCGTTTCGCATCCGCAGCCGAACACGAACGCCGACGCCGACATCTATTCGGGCGACGTGCACGCGCGGTTCGAAAGCCAGCTCGGCTTTCGCGTCGCGGGCAAGATCAAGACGCGGTTCGTCGATGTCGGCAATCATGTCGACGCGGGACAGGCCATCGCCGAACTCGATCCGCTCGATCTGAAACTGCAGGTCGCAAGCGCGACGGCCACGCTGACATCCGCGCGCGCCAGCCGCGATCTGGCGCAATCCGAATTCAACCGGTTTCAATCGCTGCTCGAAAAGCATTACATCAGCCGCACGCAGTTCGATACGCAAGTCAACACATTGAAAGCGGCCGAAGCGCAAGTCAGCCAAGCGCAGGCGGCGCTGTCGGTCGCGAAAAATCAGGCCGAATACACGACGCTGCGCGCCGATCATGCCGGCGCGATCACGACGATCCATGCCGAAGCCGGACAGGTCGTGACGGCCGGTCAGCCGATCGCCACCGTCGCGCGCGATGGATCCATCGAAGTCGAAATCGCCGTGCCGGAAAATCGGATCGGCCAATACCAGATCGGATCGGCGGCCTTCGTCGAACCGTGGTCGACGACGGGCACACGATTGAACGCGAAACTTCGCGAGATCGCGCCGGAAGCCGATCCGGTCAGCCGCACTTATCGCATCCGCGTGGCGCTCGACGACGAATCGACGGCGCCGTTACGGCTCGGACAATCCGCGCGCGTTTATTTCGTCGCGGCGCAAAACGACACGCAAACGACGGTGCCGCTCACCGCGCTCGATCAGCGCAACGGCGCGGCGTCGGTGTGGGTGGTCGACACGCGCACGCATCAAGTTCACGCATCACCGGTATCGGTCGCGACGTATCGCGAACAGGCCGTCGTGCTCGATCGCGGTGTTCCGGCCGACGCGTGGATCGTCACCGCCGGCGTGCACAAATTGCGCGAGGGCGAAGTGATCGCGCCGATCGACGACGTGAACCGGCCCGTGAAAATCTGATTCGGTATAGAACTAGCTAATTGTAAACGTATACTTTTTCGCTCCGCCCGTCATCGTGCGACCTGCCCTCCCCCGGCGTCGCGCAGGACGGTGCGGGGCATCTTGAACCGCGTGGATTCGACAAACCTGGATCGCCGATATGACCCGATTCAATCTTTCGGAATGGGCACTCAACAACCGACCACTGCTGCGCTACTTCATCGTGGTACTGGGGCTGATCGGCGTATGGTCGTACGTCGGGCTCGGCCAGTCCGAAGATCCGCCGTTCACGTTCAAGGTGATGGTCGTGCGCACGCAATGGCCGGGTGCGACGGCGCGCGAAATCGGCGAGCAACTCACCGACAAGATCGAAAAGAAATTGCAGGAAATTCCGGATCTGGATTTCCTGCGCAGCTATTCGCGGCCCGGCGAATCGCAGGTGTTCGTGGTCATCAAGGATTCGCTGCCCTCGTCGCGCGTGCCCGATGTGTTTTATCAGGTGCGCAAGAAGATCGGCGACATTAGATACACATTGCCGCCTGGCATCGTCGGTCCGTTTTTCAACGATGAATTTGGTGATACGTTCGGCAATATTTATGCACTGACCGGCGAAGGATATAGCGATGCGCAGTTCCGCGATTACGCCGAGCGTATCAAGCTCGAACTGTTGCGCGTGCCGGATGTGGCGAAGGTCGATCTGATCGGATTGCAGGACGAAAAAATCTTCATCGAACTGTCGAATACGAAACTCGCGACGTTGGGCGTGAGTTTCGATCAGGTGCAGAAAATTCTCGAAACGCAGAACGCGATTACCGCGTCGGGCAGTTTCGAGACGGCGACCGATCGGATTTATTTGCGACCGACCGGCGCGTTCGATTCGGTGGAGTCGATACGCAATATCGCGATCCGCGCCAACGGCCAATTGTTCCGGCTAGGCGACGTGGCCGACGTCAAACGCGGATACGCCGATCCGCAGCAACCGCGTATGCATTTCGATGGACGCAATGCGCTCGGCATCGCCGTGTCAATGCGCGACGGCGGCGATATTCTTCTGCTTGGACACAATCTGGATGACGCGGTGAAACGCCTCCGTCCATCATTGCCGGTCGGCCTGGACCTGGATCGCGTCGCCGATCAGCCGCATGCGGTCTCGCGCTCGGTCGGCGAATTCGTGGATACGTTAGCGATCGCGGTAGCCATCGTATTACTCGTGTGTTTCTTTTCGCTCGGTTTCCGCACCGGTCTCGTCGTCGCGCTGTCGATTCCGCTGGTGCTCGCGATGACGTTCGCGGCGATGAAATTCTTCGGCATCGATCTGCACAAGATTTCGCTCGGCGCGCTCGTGCTCGCACTCGGATTGCTCGTCGACGACGCGATCATCGCCGTCGAAATGATGGCGATCAAAATGGAACAAGGTTTCGATCGAATGAAAGCCGCCGCGTTCGCGTATTCGTCGACGGCGTTCCCGATGCTGACC